>JADGHX010000096.1 GCA_019683695.1 Steroidobacteraceae bacterium | reverse complement strand
GTTCCCGGGTCATAGCAAGCGGTGCACCCGTGACCGGACTAAACCGAATGAGGAGATGCCGTTTCAGGTCGATGCACGCCCACCCGGCCCACAAGCATCCCGGCGCGCCCCGATGGGTCATCCCGCCTCGATGAACGTTCCGTCCGACACACCGTCCGCCGGCATCGGTCACCCTCGGCGGCACCGTTGCCGTACCGGCAGCCCTCCGTCACCGCGCGCCTCGGCTCGCGCGTGTTACCCTTCTGACGTGCGTTCGTTCCTGCGTCAGTTGCTCGTTCTTGCAGCGCTCCTGGGCCAGATTGCGGGGGGCAGCCTTGCGCACCTGTCGATGGTGCACGCTGCAGAGAGACAAGCGACCGAAAGCGTCAGCCACCACTGCTCAGACCACGCAAGCGCTGAGAACGACTCCGGCACATCGCTTGGCGCGGGCCATGCCGATCACTCCGGGCATTCACACAGCACGACATCGTCGAGCTCATCCCGCACGTCGTGCTCTACCCCAGGCTGTCACTGCGCGTGCGCAATGCCGCCTGCCATCGTGGGTATGCGCGGATTCGTTGCCGGGCCGGTTGCGCACGATCCGCCGCTCGCCGTGAGCAGCACAGAGCGCGCCTCCGCCGGTGCGGACACCGTCTTCCGACCTCCCATCTGATCCCCCTGCTCGTCTCTCAGCTCGACCCGGCCGCAAGGGACCGGGTCGTCGGGGCATGGATCGTTCACAGGATTCTTTTCGATGCGTTCATTGCATACGCGCCGCGCGCCCCTGACGGTGTCGCGGCGGCGATTCGTACAGGGCCTCGCGGGAGGCGCTCTGCTCATCGGTGCAGGACGACGCGCGTCCTGGGGCGCAGGGCCGCGTGAACCGGCAGTGCTGTCCGGAACCGATTTCCGTCTCACGATCGATGAGCTGCCAGTGAACTTCACCGGCGCGGACCGCGTGGCGACGGTGGTGAACGGGCAGGTTCCGGGTCCGCTGTTGCGCATGCGGCAAGGCGACACGGTGACGGTACGCGTGACCAACCGTCTGCCGATGCGCAGCTCCATCCACTGGCACGGCCTCATCGTGCCGGCGGACATGGACGGCGTGCCGGGACTGAGCTTCCCGGGCATCGGCCCGGGTGAGACCTTCACCTACCGCTTCAAGGTCAATCAGCACGGCACGTACTGGTATCACGCGCATTCGCGTTTTCAGGAGCAGACGGGGCTCTACGGACCGCTGGTCATCGATCGGCTGGGCGGCGAGCGCCACGGGTTCGATCGCGAGCACGTGATCCTGCTGTCGGACTGGACGGACCGCGACCCGGAGCACCTCTTCGCAACACTCAAGCGCCGGAGCGATTCCTTCAATTACGGCAAGCGCACGCTCGGTGACTTTCTCGCCGACGTGCGGCGCCAGGGCTGGCAGGCCACCGGCGCGGACCGCCGCATGTGGGGCGAGATGCGGATGAACCCCACGGACCTGGCCGATGTGTCGGGCGCCGTCTACACGTACCTGATGAATGGCGTCACGCCCACGGGCAACTGGACCGCCCTCTTCCAGCGTGGCGAGCGCGTGCGCCTGCGGTTCATCAATGGATCGGCCATGAGCATCTTCGACGTGCGCATTCCCGGCCTTCCCCTCACGGTGGTGGCCGCGGACGGTCAGGACGTGGAGCCGGTCACCGTCGATGAGTTTCGCATCGGCACCGCAGAGGTGTACGACGTAATCGTGCAGCCCCACGATGACCGCGCCTACACGATCTTCGCGCAGTCGATGGATCGTTCGGGATACGCCCGGGGAACGCTCGCACCGCGTGCGGGCATGGAGGCGGAAGTGCCGCCGCTCGATCCGCGCCCGCTGCTCACGATGGCAGACATGGGCCATGGCACGCACGGCGGCGGTCACAATCACTCGGGTGCATCAGGACACGCGAGCGTGTCGAGCGTTCCAGCAAGCGACGTTGCGGCTGGCGGTGCACATGCGCATTCGAACGAGGCTGCGCAAGCCGATACGGCCAGCGAGCATGTGCACGCGCACTCCCCCTCGGCCTCGCACGTCGAGACGAGCGGCGCGACTCGTCATCCGCCAGCGGAGTACGGGCCCACGACAGACATGCTGGTCTCCCAACCCTCATCACGTCTGGACGACCCCGGCGTGGGCCTGCGTGACAATGGCCGTCGCGTGCTCACGTACGCGGATCTGCGCACGCTCGGCGGGCCCATCGATCGCCGCGCCCCCGGACGCGAGATCGAGCTGCATCTCACGGGGCACATGCAGCGCTTCATCTGGTCCTTCAACGGCGAGAAATTCTCGGAGGCGGCGCCACTGCGTTTCACACATGGCGAACGGCTGCGCATCGTGCTCGTGAACGACTCCATGATGACGCACCCCATCCACCTGCACGGCATGTGGAGCGAAATCGAGTCTGAAGACGGTGCCTTTCAGGTTCGCAAGCACACCGTTACCGTACGGCCCGCACAGCGCATCAGTTACCTCGTGACCGCGGATGCGCTCGGCCGCTGGGCGTATCACTGCCATCTGCTGTACCACATGGAAGCCGGCATGTTTCGCGAGGTGATCGTTGCGCACGATCACGGCGGGCACGGAAGCCACAGCGGACACGGGAGCCACGGATGAAGCGCATCAGCTCAGTTGCCGCGCTCGTGGCGTGCGCGATGGTGTTTGCCGCGGAAGCTCACGCCCAGCACTCCACCGAACACGAGCACTCACATCACGATCACGCGCAGCACGGGCAGGCCGAACCGCATGCCGCGCACGACCCGAACCCGGCCGTTCCGACCCAGAGCGAGCGGGAGCACATTCCGCCCGATCCGCCGAGCCACGAGCTCGGTGACATGTCGTACGAAGACATGGCTCGCATGATGTCCATGGACGATACCGAGCCGGTTGCGAACGTCGTCATCGACCAGCTCGACTGGCGAGGAGGCGGAACAGACGCCTACGCATGGGACGCGTACGCGTGGTACGGCACGGACTACAACAAGCTCTGGCTCAAAGCGGAAGGAGAACGAGCCGATGGTGTGACGCGCGAGTCACGCAACGAGCTGCTTTGGGACCGCATCTTCAGCCGCTGGTGGAGTGTGCAGGCGGGTGCACGACTCGATCTCGCGCAAGGCCCCACGCGAACGTGGGCGGCCGTGGGCGTTCAGGGCCTCGCACCCTACTTCTTCGGAATCGAGGCGACCGCGTATGTCGGCGATGGTGGACGCACGGCCGCACGGTTCGCGGCGGAGTACGACCTGCTGCTCACGCAACGACTCATCCTGCAGCCCGAGCTGCAATTCAATCTCTACGGCAAGAGCGATCCCGCGAATGCCATCGGCTCAGGGTTCTCCAATGCGGAGCTGGGTTTGCGGCTGCGCTACGAGATTCGCCGCGAGATCGCACCGTACGTTGGCGTGCTCTGGTCCCGGCGCTTCGGCGAGACGGCGGATCTCGCGCGCAGCGCCGGGGAAGATGCGTCGGAAGTCGAGTGGGCCGCGGGGTTGCGGCTGCGCTGGTGAGACGGATCGGATGCAGATTGCTTTCACCGAGCACGTGCGACCCAGGACGATCTGCCGCACCAATGCGTTTGCGGAGCTCGAACGCTGTTGGCGCGAGAAGCACGTGATGTGGCGGCGTGAGCCGGTACTGGGAAACCTATTACCGGCACCACCACAGGTGTCCCATCCCCGAGACAGTGCGCGCACGTGCGCATCCGCTCACTGCGAACCCACGGCATGACTGTCGCCAGCGCATGCCCGGCATACGCCTCGAAGAACAAATGCGAATCGTTGGCGACGGCGCGCGATTTCTGTCGCCTACGCTGAACCAGCGCGCGGACGGGACGACAACAAATGATCAGAATGCGTTGAAAACTTGTGGAAGGCGCGAGTGTCCTCGCGCTACTTTCCGCGTATAACAAAACAGGGACTGGGAGGGGGAAGATGCGAGGAGCACTCGCAGCTTTACTGCTGGCGGCTACGGTCGCCGGCGCGCAGGAGGGTTTTCCGCTCGACGGCACGTGGCGCGGCGAACGGCCGGCTGCGGGCGGCGGAACGCCCGTCACCATCGTGATGGTCCTGCAGTGGGACGGGAAGAACATCACCGGGGTCATCAATCCCGGTCCCAAGGCCATTCCCGTCACTGAGGCCAGACTCATTCCAGAGGGCTGGCGGGTCACCCTCACAGCGCAAACGCCCGACGGCAAGCCCATCAGCTTCGAAGGCAAGATCGAGGACCTCGGCGCCTACGACCGCAAGATCGCGGGCACCTGGACGGAGGGCGGACGCGCTTACGCGGTCCGCATGGTCCGTGAGTAGCAGGCGTCCGATGCGGGTGCTCCTCGGCATCGCCTGTCTGGCCGCGCTCGTCGCCTTCACCACCGGTTGCCAGAAGCAAGGCGAAGCGTCAGCGTCGACTGTGCAATCCCGCCCGCCGCCCCGATTTCCGGACGGGATGCTGCGGCTCGATCGCGCCCCCGGCGAGAAGGGCTATTGGGACTTGCCCTCTGCGCACGCGCTCGTCGAAACCGGCGTACAGGTCGACATGGATGCCAACGGCAGGCTGAAGAACCTCGCCGACGCGAAACGCGTGGCACCCTTGCAGCCCTGGGCACTGGCGCTGTACGAGTACCGCCAGCGCAACGGACTGGCGGATGACCCGATGCACGAGTGCATCGGCCCGGGCAATCCCCGCCAGATGCACACGCCCGGCGGCCTGCGCATCATCCAGGACCGCAACTACAACCGTGTCTACATTCTGTTCGGCGGGGGCAACCGCGGCTGGCGCGTCATTTATCTCGATGGCCGCACTCCGCCGTCGCCGGACGAGGTCGTCGGCACGTTCTATGGCAACTCCGTGGGCCACTGGGAAGGCGACACGCTCGTCGTCGAATCCATCGGCTACAACACGCGCTTCTGGTTCTCCAACGGCGGGCTGCCGCACACGGAAGCCTTGCGCCTCACCGAGCGCTTCTCGCGCCCGTCGTACGACGTGCTCGAGTACGAGGTCACCATAGACGATCCGCGTACCTACACGCGCCCGTGGAAGAGCGCCTGGACGCTGCGCTGGGTCCCGGGAGATATCACCGAGCAGTTCTGTGAGGATCGGTCGTGAACAGGAGAGCGACGATGTCCACCACGAGCATTCCGCGCCTCGTCCGCGCGCTGTGGGTTGCCCTGCTCGCCGGCAGCGCTGCCGGGGCCACCTTCGCCCATCACTCCTTCGCCGCGCAGTACGACTCCAACAAGCCGGTGAAGATGAGCGGCGTGGTCACCCGCGTCGAATGGACGAATCCGCACGTCTACATCTTCATCGACGTGACCGACAAGGACGGCAAGGTCACCAACTGGGGCTTCGAGATGGGCCCACCGCACATGCTGCAGCGGGCGGGCTGGAAAAAGAACAGCCTCACCATCGGCGAGACCATCGAGGTCGAAGGCTGGCTCGCCCGGGACGGCAGCAATCACGCGAACGCTCGCCTGGTGAAGCGCGCCAGCACGGGCGAGGTGCTGGGGGCGGCCTCATCGGCGGGCCAGACATTGACCGGCGGTCCGGGGAATGCGCCCGCCAAGGGCGGCAGCACGTCCCAGGGCACGCGCTGAAATCCGGCCCGGAAAAAGAGGCATCGCGATGAGAACACTCGGCCCCGCCCTCCTGATCGCGAGTATGATCGTCGGGCCCACTGTCTCGGGACAGGGACAACCCGGCTCGCAGACACCCGGTGCGCAGGAACCCCGGCCGGCGCCGCGCTGGCCGGATGGACGCGTGAGCTTCACCGGCACCCCCGACGAGGTGGGCAACTGGGAAGGCCCGGCGAACGCGACCATCTTCTTCAATATCGAGAACGGCAAGCGCATCACCCCGGCGGCGAGCCTGCCCACGAATCTCACCGTCGATCAGATTCCGTTCAAACCGGGGTTCAAGGAGCAATACCTGAGCCGCGCAAGCCAGGCGGAGGATCCGCACACACGCTGCAAGCCCTCCGGCGGCTCCCGGTTCTGGCATACGCCCTACGGCATCGAGATCCTCGATCTGCCGGAGACCCAGGAAGTCATCTTCCTCGGCGTGGGCGCCCCGCACAGCTGGCGCGTCGTGCACATGGACGGACGCGAGCATCCGAAGGACCTGAAGCCGTCCTGGTACGGCCATTCCGTGGGCCACTGGGAAGGCGACACGCTCGTCATCGAAACCGTGGGGTTCAACGAGCGTTTCTGGCTCACGCGCGAAGGTGTACCGCATACCAGCCAGCTTCGCCTGACCGAGCGCCTGTCGCGGCCGAACTTCAATCAGCTGCGCTACGAGGCAACGGTCGATGACCGCGGCGCGTACACCGCCCCGTGGTCCGGAGGCTGGTATCTGCGGTGGTCGGCCGGGAACGAGCCGTTCGACTACCTGTGTCAGGAGAACAACCGCGATCCGGCGCGGATGATCGGTCCGCAGGAGTAGCACGACCGGGTCGCGGCGGAGTTGACGATGCGCACTGTTGCTGTCAGCAGGTTCCGCCGCAGAACGACAGTCACGCTGATCGCGCTCGCATGCGCGTGCTGCCATGCCACCGCATTCGGCAGTAGCGAAGTTGCGGATGCGGTAATGAACCGCGACATGGCGCGTCTGGAGCAGTTGCTCGCGGCCCGCGCCGATGTGAATGCCGCGCAGCCGGACGGAAGTACGGCGCTTCACTGGGCCGCCTACGAGGGCGACAGCGCTCTCGTCGCGAAGCTGCTCCGCGCCCGTGCCAACCCTTCGGCCGTTACCGAAACGGGCATCACACCGCTTGCGCTCGCGTCTGAAGCGGGCAACGCCGAAGTGGTTCGCCTGCTGCTCGATGCGCATGCGGATCCGAACCAGCCGCTCCGGAACGGCGAAACCCCGCTGATGATGGCGGCGCGCACGGGGAGCGTGCCGGTGATCGAGCTGCTGCTGAAGCGGGGCGCGAAGATCGACGCGCGCGAAAAACTCCGCAACACCACGGCGCTGATGTGGGCGGCCGCCAATGGGAATGCGGACGCCGTGCGCGTGCTGGTGAAGCACGGGGCTGACATCAACGCGCGGTCCGCCACCACGGAACCCGGCCGACGGCCCTATCTCGCCCCGCCCGGGCGCGAGCGCATCGTCGAGTTCGTCGAGGGCACGGGTTTGCGCGGCGCCGTCGTGGAAGATGCCCCGGATGCGCAACCGCCCGGCGCGGATGCGAACGATCCCGCCGCGCGCGAACACGCGAAGCGCCTCACCGAAGCGCGCATCGCCGCCGCAAGGCACGCGCTCGAAAAGTTTCCGACCACAGCCCCGTACGGCAACCGCGGCAACAAGAAGTGGGGTGGCCTCACACCGCTGCTTTTCGCCGCGCGGCAGGGCGACATCGCGTCCGTGAAGGTGTTGCTCGACGCCGGTGCCAATGTCAATCAGCGCAGTGAGTACGGCTGGACCGCACTGCTCGCCGCTACACAGAACCGCTTCTACAAGCTGGGCGTGTACCTGCTCGAGCGCGGCGCGGATCCGAATCTCGCCAACGAAGGCGGCTGGAATCCGCTCTACATCGCCACGGACAACCGCAACATCGAGGCTGGCGACTATCCCACCCGCAAGCCCGACATGGATCACCTGGAGTACATCAAGCGGCTGCTCGCCGCGGGCGCGAATCCGAATCAGCGCATGCGCTCCAGCACCGAGACGCGCACGATCTTCACTCACCAGTGGCTCTACGAGGAAGGCGCCACGCCCTTCCTGAGAGCCGCGCAGTCGGGCGACCTCGTGCTCATGAAGTTGCTGCTGGAGCACGGCGCGGACCCGTCGATTCCCACCGATCACGGTGTGACGCCGCTCATGGTCGCAAGCGGCATCGGCTGGGTCGAAGGCGTCACGTACGAGTGGTCTCCGCAAGCAACGTACGAGACCGTGAAAATGCTGCTCGAGCTGGGCGCGGACGTGAACGCGCAGGACACCCTCGACGGCCGCACGGCCCTCATGGGCGCGGCTCACAAGGGACGCAACGATATCGTCGAGCTGCTCGTGCAACACGGAGCGGACCTGTCGATCCGCGACATCGGCAGTCGCGACAGCATCCATTCGCTCGCGGGCGTGACCTGGCAGGCGATCGATTACGCGGACGGTCTTGTGCGCGTGGGTGTGCAGTCCGCCATTCCGCACCCGGAGACTGCCGCGCTTCTGCGCAAGCTGATGAAGGAGCGCGGTCTGCCCGTGCCGCCCGAGGGCCGCACGCTCGCGTCCATCTGCATCGTGGACCTCTGCAAGTGAAGCCGCTTCGAAACGAACGAACGCTGTCGGTGAGGAAGCCTGCATGGTTCGCGCTCGGCGCGCTCTGCGTTGCCGGGAGCATGCCGCCCCATGCGGCGGAGATGACATCGGAGCCCGCGACGATCAGCCCGCAGCGGCAGTTGCTGGACCAGTATTGTCTCGGCTGCCACAACTACAGCGACTACGCGGGCGGGTTCGAGCTCGAGATCTTCGACCCCGCGAAGGCGCATGAGGACGCCTCCGTCGCCGAGCGCATGGTGCGAAAGCTGCGCGCCGGCATGATGCCGCCCGCCGGTGAGCCGCGCCCCGACTTCGAAACACTGCAGTCCTTTGCCACCTTCCTCGAAACCTCGGTCGACGCGCATGCGAAACCGAGGCTCGATGTGCCGAAGCTGCACCGGCTGAACCGCTCGGAGTATGCGAACGCCGTGCGGGACCTGCTCGCGCTCGAGCTCGATGCCACGCAGTTCCTGCCCTCTGACGATGTGAGCCGCGGCTTCGACAATCAGGCCGGCACGCTCACCCTCTCTCCGGCGCTGCTGGAAGCCTATCTTTCAGCGGCCGCCCGCATCAGCCGCATGGCCGTGGGCACGGCTTCCTCCCCCACGCAGGTGACCTATCGCGTGGCGGAGGACACGACGCAGAACTATCACGTCGCCGGCCTGCCCTTCGGCACGCGCGGCGGGTTGCTCATCCATCACACCTTCCCGTCGGACGGCACGTACACCTTCAAGGTGTTCTCCGTGAACCTCGGCAACATGGGCAACTTCCGGCCCTTCGGCGAGGTACGCGGCGAGCAGCTCCTGGTCTACGTGGACGGCAAGCGCGTCGCGCAGGTGGACTGGGACGAAGCGCTCGGCGTGAACCGTCGCTTCGACGATGAAGGCGCCGGCCAGCTGCGCACCATCGATGTCACCGTTCCGATGCAGGCCGGCCTGCATCGCATCGGCGTCACGTTCCTGGCCACGAACTACGCGCCCGGTCTCGATTTCAACAAGCCCTTCGAGCGCACCACGATCGAGACGGGCGGGCTGCCCGGCTTCACGTTCTATCCCCACATCGGCAGCGTGCGCATCGATGGTCCGTACGAGGCGAAAATGGCAACGGCCTCCGCCAGCCGCTCGCGCATCTTCACCTGCCATCCCGCGAGCGCGAGCGAGGAAGAGCCCTGCGCCCGGCAGATCGCGAGCGCTCTCGCGCGGCGCGCTTACCGCGGCTACGCGAACGCGCACGACATCGACACGCTCATGAAGTTCTATGCGGAAGGGCGGCAGGACGGCTCGTTCGATCAGGGCGTGGAGGCCATGGTGCAGCGGGTGCTCTCCGATCCCAAGTTCATTTATCGCGTGGAGAGCACGCCACCCGGGCTCGCGCCGGGCACGGCCTACCGCATCAGCGATCTCGATCTCGCATCGCGTCTCTCGTTTTTCCTCTGGAGCAGCATTCCGGACGACACGTTGCTGCAGCTCGCCGAAGCTGGCCGGCTGGGCAACACCGAAGTGCTGCGCGCCCAGGTGCACCGCATGCTTGCGGACCCGCGCGCCGCCGCCCTGACGAAAAACTTCGCGAGTCAGTGGCTCGGGCTGCGGGCGCTCGCAACGCATGCGCCCGTGGTCGATCAGTTCCCGGATTTCGACGACAACCTGCGACAGGCGTTTCGCACAGAAGCCGAGCTGCTCTTCCGGAGCCTGCTCGATGAGAATCGCAGCGTGCTCGATCTGCTCACGGCGGACTACACCTTCGTGAACGAGCGTCTGGCGAAGCACTACGGCATTCCGGGCATTCGCGGCAGCTATTTCCGCCGTGTGAAGCTCGATGCCGCTCATCAGGCGCGACGGGGGTTGCTCGGCAAGGGCGCGGTGCTCACCGTATCTTCCCAGCCCGGCCGCACCTCGCCGGTGATCCGCGGCAATTGGGTGCTGAAGACGATACTCGGCGTGCCCGCGCCGGATCCGCCGCCGAACGTGCCCGCGCTCAAGGCCCCGGCGGCCGATGCGGCCGGCAATACGAAGACGCCTTCGATCCGCCAGCAGCTCACGCAGCACCGCCTGAACCCGGCGTGCCAGGGCTGCCACAAGCTCATGGACCCGATCGGCTTCGCGCTCGAGCCCTTCGATGCCATCGGCCGCTGGCGCGCGGAGGATGCCGGCAACCCCATCGATGCACGCGACGAGATGTACGACGGCACGCCCGTGGACGGCCCGGAGGGCGTCCGCGAGTTCCTGCTGAAGTATCAGGATCAGTACGTGCGCAACGTCGCGCAGAACCTGCTGACCTACGCGCTCGGCCGCGGCATGGAGCACGACGACATGCCCACCGTCCGGCGCATCGTGCACGCCACCGAGAAGGACGGCTACCGCCTGGGAAGCATGATCGAGGCCGTCGCGCTCAGTGACATCTTTCGCATGAACGTGGCAGATGGCGCGGAGGCCCTCACGGGCGCGCCCGCGCAGACGGGCACCGCGGCCGTGGTGGCGACCCGCGTGCCGCAAGGAGATTGAGCATGTACTTCATCACGAACAGGAGACTCGATCGCCGCACCTTCCTGCGCGGCCTCGGCACGACACTCGCCCTGCCCTTCCTCGAATCGATGTTGCCCGCCCGGGGTGCGCGTGCGGAGGCGAAGAAGATCATTCCCACGCGCTTCGTCGGCGCGTTCGTGCCGCACGGCGTGGCGCCCGGGTACTGGATACCGGAAGAAAGCACGCCGGGATTCCGCTTTCCGTTCGTGTATGAGCCGCTCGAGCCGTTTCGCAAGCACGTCGTGCTGACGAGCGGGCTGTGGTCGCAGTCTTCCGAGAACCCGCCGGGTGTCACGGGCGCGGATCACTTCGTGGCCGCCGCGTACCTGTGCGCCGTGAAACCGAAGAAGACCACCGGCGCCGACATCGAAGTGGGCACGAGCGTCGATCAGGTGCTCGCCGCGCACATCGGCAAGACCACGCTGCTGCCCTCGATGCAGCTCGGCGTGGAAGACCCCGGCGCCAACTCGACGAACTGCGGCCAGGGCTACAGCTGTGTCTACACCAACACCATTTCCTGGCAGACGCCGACGCGCCCGCTGCCGATGGAGATCAATCCACAGGTGGTGTTCGAGCGCATGTTCGGAGATGGCAGCTCTCCGGAGCTGCGTCGTGCCCGGCGCGAGCGGCAGGCGAGCATTCTCGATTCGGTGAGCGGGAGCCTTCACGAGCTGCTGCCGACGGTCTCTCACACGGATCGCGTGCGGCTCGAGCAGTACCTCGAAGACGTGCGCGAGATCGAGCGGCGCCTCGAGATCGCGGCCAGGGCGTCGACGGACGTACCCGACGTCAAGGTGCCGTATGGCGTGCCGGAATCATTCCACGAGCACATCCAGATCCAGTTCGACCTGCTCGCGCTCGCGTTCCAGGCCGACATCACGCGCGTGGCGACGGTGCTGTACGCGCGCGATCTCACCGGCCGCGTGTATCCCGAAAGCGGCACGGACATCAGTTTCCACGGCGGCTCGCATCACGCGGAAGATCCGGGCCGCATCGCGCAGTTCGCGAGACTGAACCGCTATCACGTTCAGATGCTCGCGTACCTGGTGAAAAAGCTGGCAGACGCAAGGGAGGCGGATGGGTCGCTGCTGGATCACTCGCTGATTCTGTATGGCTCGAACATGGGCAACTCCAACCAGCATCTGCATTACGACGTGCCGCACGTGCTGGTGGGCGGCGCAGGCGGACGGCTCAAGGGGGACCGTCATCTCGCGTTCCCGAGCCGCACCGTGCCCACGGGCAACCTGCTGCTGAGCATCCTCGACATGTTCGACGTCGGTCTCGACAGCTTCGGCGACAGCACCGGCCGGCTCGTGGGTCTCGCATGAACGGTTGAGGGAGGGCCGGCGCGGGGATGGCCCTCGCGCGGGCTTGCACAAAAACGAGGGGGGAATCACATGGCCAGACCGCAGGTTTTGGGCCCCGCTGCCGTGCACGTCGTTGAAGGTCTCACCGGAAGGCACGCCTTCCATCCGTTCCGAAGCGCCATTCATCCATTCCGAATCACTCATGTGGCGGCGGCCGTCGCGCTGGCGATGAGCCTGCCCGCTCCCGCACAGGACGGCGAGGCTGTGCAGGAAGTGAGAATCACGGGATCCCGCATCACCGTGCCGGCCGGCATGAACACACCGACACCCGTCACCGCCGTGTCGGCCTCGGAGATCGAGCAGATGTCTCCGGCAAACGTGATCGATGCGCTCGGTCAGCTGCCGCAGTTCTGGGGCAACATCGCCCCCGAGCAGATCGTCGGCGGACAGAACAGCGGCGGCGCGAACGTCAATCTGCGTGGCGCCGGCGTGAATCGCACGCTGGTGCTGCTCGACGGACGCCGCGTGGTATCGAGCAACCGCTTCGGGACGGTGGACGTGAACATGATCCCCGAAGCGCTCCTGAAGGGCGTCGACATCGTGACCGGCGGTGCTTCGGCCAGCTACGGCACCGATGCCGTGGCCGGGGTGGTGAACTTCCTGCTCGATACGGATTTCGAGGGGTTGAAGACTCACCTGCAAGGCGGCCAGACGGGCGTCAATGACGGCGAGAACTGGGAAGCGAGCGCCGCCGTCGGCCACGCGTTCCTCGGGGACCGCCTGCATGTCATCGGCTCGATCGGGCGCTTCGAGCAGGATCCGATCAACTCGTTCGAGTCCCTGCGCGACCGCCCGTATTTCAATCAGGCGGCGCGCGTGACCAACCCCGATCCGAACGGCCCCGCCGAGATCATCCGCCCCTTCGTCGCGCCGACGAACTTCACGAACGGCGGCATCATCGTCGAGCCGGATTTCCCGGCCCTGAACCGCCTCGAGTTCCTGCCGGACGGCAGCGTCCGGCCGTTTCCGTTCAGCGGCGTGGGCAGTCTCAACACGGGTTGCCAGTGCCACGCCGAGAGCACGCAGACCTATGGTGTCGATGGCGATACGGAGATCGCGCCGGGTTATGAGCGCACCAACGCCTTTGTGCACGTGAAATACGACGTGAACGAGAACCTGAACGTCTTCGCGCAAGGGCTGTACGGCACCACGCGCAACAGTGATCGCCGTGAGAGCGTCGCGCTCCTCAGCGTGTGGCAAGGCCGCATCTACGCGGACAACGCGTACCTGCCCGACAGCGTGCGGCAGCTGATGGCGGACGTGCTGCCCGCCAACCGCCAGTACTTTGGCTTCGGCATCTTCGCGCGCAACGCCCCCGACACCCCGCTCGGGGATTCCCGCCAGATCACGGACAACGAGATGATCTCCGGCACACTCGGCTTCAACGCCGATTTCCGGTCCGGGCCGCTCGAGGGCTGGCGGCTCGAAGGCTATTACCAGTACGGCGAGAACGTGCAGGACTTCATCACGCAGAACGGCATCCGCACGGATCGCCTGCCGATGGCGATGGACGCCGTGCGCGATGCGAACGGCAACATCGTGTGCCGCGTGAGCCTGCCCGAGTTCGACCCGAACGGCATCTTCTCGGGATGCCGGCCCGTGAATCTCTTTGGCGGCGTGCAGAACGTGACGCCCGAAGCGGCCGCGTGGATTCGCGACGACGGCAAGGTGGCGCGTCAGTGGACCGATCAGCATGTAGCCGAGCTCGTGCTGAGCGGCGAGCTGTGGGAAGGGCTCGGTGCCGGACCGGTGGTGAGTGCGTTCGGCTTGTCGTATCGCAAGGACAGCCTGGACCAGCGCACGCTCGATCCGAGCGATGAGTTCCCCGCCCTGCCCGATGGCACGCTGCTCAGTGACCTGGGCCTTGCGCTGCCGGGCATTCGTGGCGTGCTGCCCGAGGGTGTACCAGGAGGCATACCAGGCCTGCGCTTCGTGCCCACCGGCTTCCGCGGCGATGCGAACTCGAGCTCCGTGCTCTTCAGCAGCCTGCGTGCGTTCAGCGGCAGCTACAGCGTGAAGGAGGTGTTCGGCGAGTTCATCGTTCCGGTGCTGAAAGACGCCGCGTGGGCGCGGGACCTGCAGTTCAACGGCGCGGCGCGCTGGGCCGACTACTCGGGCAGCGGCGGTATCTGGGCCTGGAAAGTCGGCGCGACCTGGGAGCCCAACGACCAGGTGCGGCTGCGGGCCACGCAGTCCCGCGACGTGCGCGCCGCCACGTTGCAGGAGCGCTTCGACCAGACGCGCGGCGGCGTGAACGTGCAGGACCCGGCGAACGGCAACATCACGGTGACCACCGCCTCGTTCTCGGGCGGCAATCCGAACGTCGCGCCCGAGCAGGCGGACACCCTCACGCTCGGCGTCGTGCTTCAGCCCGCGTTCCTGCAGGGCTTCTCGATGTCTCTCGACTGGTACCGCATCGATATCAATGACGCCATCGGCCAGCTGCTCGCACAGGATGTGGTCACGCGCTGCTTCAATGGCCTCGACCCCTCGCTGTGCCAGTACGTCGTGCGGCGGGACAACCAGCCGAATGGCGTGATCGAACGCGTGGAGACCCTGTTCATCAATCTCGCGAACCATCGCATCAGCGGCGCAGATCTGGAGCTGAGCTATCGTCGCAACCTCGAGCTGTTCGGCAATGCGCCACAGTCCCTGACGTGGCGCTTCTTCAGCAGCTGGCTCGGGGAGAATTCCGTCCAGAACCGCGGGGGCGCGCGCGATGAGCGCGTGGGCCAGATCGGCGTCATCACCCAGGGCCTGTCGCTGCCGAAGCTCCGGATCACCTCGAGCCTCAGCTACCGGTACGGCCCGGTGACGGCCTTCCTGCAGGGCCGCTGGATCGATGCCGGCATTCTCGATCGCAATCTCGTCGAGAGCGATCACGCCATCATCGATCCAGTCACGAACCGCCGCGTGGCGACGATCGACGACAACACGATTCCGTCCACGTTCTACACGGATCTGAACCTCAGCTACACCGGCGGCCGCGACGAGAACCTCGAGGTGTACTTCAACGTGACCAACCTGTTCGACCGCGAGCCCGTCCTCGTGCCCGGCATCGTCGGGCGCACGGGCACGAACGAGTTCAACACCGGCCTGTACGACACCATCGGGAGACGCTATGCGCTGGGTCTGAACTACCGCTTCTGACCGGCGCTTCTCATCGGCGTGAAGGGGCGCGTCCGACCGACGCTTCGCAACGCTGACAACACGACGGGCGGGTGAGCACACCCGCCCGTTTTCTTTTCGCGCCACCCGGAACGCGGTGGGCAGCGGGCCGTTCTGCTTGCGAGCTGCGAACCGCGAATCCGCCACTCCCGCGATTGCGCAGCGAACCGCCCTGACGACAGCCCAGCCACTGGGCCAGGGGGCTCCCGAACAGACCTGAACCGGAGACAGCCACATGCCCGCAAAACGCAAGTCGAGCCGACGCCCACAGAAGGACTCACCGAATGGCAACGAGCTTCTCGTGCTCGAGCTGCAGGAAATCCATAGCGCCGAGTCCCAGCTCTCGCGCGTGTTGCCGCGAATGGCGAAGGCCGCTGAGACAGAGGCCCTGCGCCAGCTGCTGGAGCAGCGGCAGGAACGCGGCGAGCGCCTGATCTCGGAGATCGATTCCGCCCTCGAGGACATGGACGAGAGCCCCGGCCGCAAGAAGAACGTTGCGGCGGAGGGGCTGGTGAACGATGCCCGCGAGCACGTGCAGGAGATCGAGCCCGGCCCGGCGCTCGATGCCGTTCTGATCGGCGCGATGCAGAAGACCGAGCACTACTGCATCGCCGCCTGGGGCACCGCCAAATCGCTGGCGCAGGCGCTGGATGAGGAGACGGTGGTCGATGCGATGGAGCACGCGATCGAGGAAGGCAAATCCTTTGATCAGGAGCTCACGCAGCTCGCCGAGAGCGAGATCACTCCCGCGCTGCTCTCGCAGGAAGGCGAGGACGTCGAAGAGGAAGCGCCCACCGGACGCCGTTCGCGCCGGAACGGCCGCGGCGAGCGCCGCATCACCACCTGATACCCTGGCTCACCGCGATGCGCGGGCGCGCATCGCGGCGGGCCGGCCCCTATTCGTATCTCAGCGCATCGATCGGCGCGAGATTTGCGGCCTTGCTCGCCGGCAGAATCCCGAACGTCATGCCGACGAGCGCGGAGAAGCCGAACGCACCCAGCACCGCCCACCACGGCACGTAAGGCGCCGGAAACGCAGGCATGCTGCTCGAGATCAGCCCGAAGGCACCGAACGCGAGCCCCATCCCGATGCCGATGCCGATCAGCCCACCAAGCGCGGCCAGCACCATCGCCTCGATGAGGAACTGAAGCAGGATGAAGCGCCTCGGCGCACCGAGCGCCTTGGCGATGCCGATCTCGCGCGTCCGCTCCGTCACCGACACGAGCATGATGTTCATGATCCCGACGCCGCCAACCACGAGCGAGATCCCGACGATTCCCGCCACCACGAGCGTGATCGCCAGGGACACGTTGCGTACGGTCGCGGCGATCGTCTCGGAGGACTCGAGCACGAAGTCGTCCTCCTCGTCCGGCTCGATGCCGTGCAGCCGCCGCATGAGCGCGGCGACCTGCTCTTTCACGTTCTCCACGCGATCCGGGTCGATGACCGAGAAGCTGACCCACACGTCCGGCTGCGCCGCAGAGCCCGTGATCGCCAGCGCCGTGGAATACGGCATGACGAGGTACGCGTCCTGGCTCTGGCCGAAGATCTCGCCACGCGGCTCCATGAGCCCCACGACCTTGAACCACTCGTCGCCGATCTGCACGAAGCGGCCGACCGGGTTCTCGGGCAGCTTCAGGTCCTTGCGAATCTGCTCACCGAGCACGACCACGCGTCGCCGGCTCTCCTCGTCGCTTTGCGTGACGAAGCGCCCGTAGAGGGGAAAGATGCGGTTCACATCCTGAAACGACGCGGTCGTGCCGAGAAACTGCCCGTTCGCGCGCTCCGATCCGTAGCGCACCTCCGCACCGAAGCGCTGCCCTGCGTACACGAGCGGCGTGATGTTCGTGATGCCGTCGATGCGAGCCTCGAGCTGCTCGAGGTCCGAGGGTGTGAGCCGATTCCGTTTGCCGCGAAGCTGATCCTCACGCGGCGTGTACGAGCGCAAGGTCAGTGTGGTGCTGCCGAGCGCATCGAGCTGCTCGGTGACCGACTGAGACAGCCCCTGCATCAGTGCCACGACGAGAATCACCGACGACACGCCGATGATCACTCCCAGCATCGTGAGAAAGCTGCGCAGGCGATGCGCCCGAATGCTGATGAGGGCGGACCGCAAGCTCTCCTGCACCCCGTAAAGGATCGCCAGGAAGCGATTGCCTTCGGTGCAGGAGGCGGTATCAGGCACGTGCTCGGCGTTCGCG
>JADGHX010000296.1 GCA_019683695.1 Steroidobacteraceae bacterium | reverse complement strand
CACCGATCCCAGGCATCCTGTGACGTGGCTGTGACACGGCCATGTCCCGCTATTTCACGTGGGCTACACACGGTGTCACCAATACGCTTCCCGAGGTCGTGAATGCTTTTTTAGCCAGCTCACGCGCTGAAATTCGGCAAAGCAGGAAGTTACGTGAGATATTCTCAATTCTTGAATGGAGAATATTGACCTTGCACGCGCCAACCACCTAGCCTCGCCCCACGTTCATTCTCAATTCAAGAATAGAGAATATGGCGCGCGCGAGCAGTCAGCAGGTGACGCTCAAACCCCAGGATCTGCTGGTGCTCTTCGCAATGTCTGCGCGGGGAGAACCGGGCACCTACGCAGATCTGGCGGCGCACACGGGATTAGCCGCGTCGGCAGTTCATGCCGCGCTGAAACGAGCCGCAACGTGCGGCCTCGTTCGGTTTCAGGATCGCCAACCCCTGGTGCTCAAACCGCAATTACGCGAGTTCGTTCTGCACGGCGCCAAGTATGCATTCCCGGCCGTTTTTGGCCGGCTCGCCCGAGGCGTCCCGACTTCTTACGCAGCCGCTCCACTGAACGCGGAGATCGCCCCTTCGTCGGACCCGCCTCCCGTGTGGCCGCACAAGACTGGAACCGCTCGAGGTATCGCACTGGCGCCGCTCTACCCCTCGGTTCCGGAGGCGGCGCTACGGGATGAGAGGCTGTACGCCCTGCTGGCGCTCTTCGATGCGCTGCGCTCCGGCCAGGCTCGGGAACGGAACCGCGCTCGAAGCATGCTGGAAGAGCGGCTGCAGTGACGACGCCGGACCCCAATCTCGACAAGCTCGGTCGAGCGGGACTGCTTGGGCTGTTTTCGCAGGGAGATTTGCAGCTTTCGGCGCGCGCTCATCGAAGACGAGACGATGCGAATAGTCACGCCGACGGACTCGAAGACGGTGTGCTGCGCTGGCCGACCTGTTTGGCCTCGCTTCGCGCAGCCGGCTCCGACGCAGACGCTCGGTGATCCATGAGCGCACTGACCGCGAGCCCCTGTCGCGCGGGCTTGCCGTTCGGGGTGGACGCGCGCCGGCGCTCGCGTCCATACCGCCGCGGCGAGTCGCCCATCTCGCGCTTGAACGCCGTGCTGAACGCGCTCTCGGATTCATAGCCGAGCGAAAGGGCGATGGCGGAAACAGGCTCGCTGGTGTTCTCCAACCTGTCGGCCGCGAGCAGCATGCGCCATCGCGCAAGGTATTCCATCGGAGCGACGCCTACTGCGTCCTTGAACTTCTGGGCGAACGCCGAACGCGACATGCAGGCGCGTTCCGCGAGCTCTTGCAGCGTCCAGCGACGCGCAGGCTCCGAGTGCATGGCGCTGATTGCCACGCCCAGTTGCTTGTCTGCGAGCGCAGCCAGCCGCTTCCGCCGTTCGGCGCCTCGGCGAGATACATCCGCAGCGCCTGAATCAACATCATGTGAGCGAGGTGCTGCGCGATGAGAAAACTGCCGGGCTGCTGCTCACGCAGCTCCTGCCTCATGCGCTCCACCGCCCATCGCAGGGCTGCCTGATCCGATTCGCTCCGGATGTGCACGACAGGCGGCAGCATCCCCATGAGAATGTTGGCGTGACTGCCGCTCACGGCGAAGCGGCTGCCCACGCAAAAGAAATCTCCTCCGCCGTTCAGTGTGACGACACCGCCTGCCCGCTCGGGAGGGAATATTGTGCTCGCATGCACGGGCTCCAGGCTCATGTCGCTGGCCATGCGGAATGGCCGCCCGCTCGGCAGCACAAAGGAGTCACCCGTTCTCAGCCGCACGGCGTCCGGGACACCGGCCACGCTCAGCCAGCATTCGCCTGAAACCACGGCGTAACACTTGATGCGCTTCTGTTGGTCCGGAAACTGCACAGACCACTGTCCGCCCGCGTCGAATCCTGCGGAAACCGTACTGCGAGGCTTCAGCAGCGAGAGCACTTCGGAAAGGGGATCCATGAGCAAGTCGTCCTGTGCCATGACCACGATGCTCCGCACTTTACCGCATGGATCGACCTGCGCGGACGTTCGCGAAAATCATCTGGACGCCGCCGCATGGATCGCATGGGCTCCGCTCCCTAAGCTTCAAGCCAGCAAGACTCCTTCACACAGGAACATGTGGCGAAACATGCAGCGAACTGAAGTTCTTCCACAGCCTCATCGGATGTTGAGGCACGATCGACGTCGCTTTTTGCAGGCACTGGCAGTCCTCGCCGGCACTGCGGGAACGCCCGAAGCGTCGGATGCGGCCGGCGCCGTATCCTCCCGTGAAGCCGGTGAAGCATCGTCGCGCACTGCATCGGGCAGCGGACTCATCGTCGTTACCACGCCGCGCGGAAATATCGGGCGGCAGGTGCTGGAGCGGCTGCTCCAGAGTGGCTCGCGCATTCGCGTCGTTGACCGCGATCCCTCGCGTCTTCCGGAGCACGTTCGCCAGCGCGTGGAGATTGTGGCGGGCTCGCACGCCGACTCGAGCGTGGTCAACCGGGCGTTCAAAGGAGCCGATGCCGTATTCTGGGTATGCCCGCCTGATCCGCGTTCCGACAGCGTCGAGAAGGCTTATCTCGAGTTCACCCGGCCGGCGTGCGAAGCCATTCGCAGTCACCGCGTTGAGCGAGTAGTGAGTGTCTCCGCGCTCGGCCGCGGAACGGAACTTGCGAAACACGCAGGGTACGTCACCGCGTCGCTCGCAATGGATGATCTGCTGGCCAGCACCGGTGCGCACTTTCGCGCACTGACGATGCCGTCCTTCATGGACAACCTGCTGCGCCAGGTTGAGCCGATCAGAGCTCAGGGTGTCTTCTTCTCGCCGATTTCCGGCGATCTGAAGGCACCCACATGCGCCACGCGAGACATCGGCGCCGCAGCGACGAAGCTGCTGCTGGATCGTTCCTGGACAGGCCGTGGCAGCGTCGCGGTTCTCGGTCCCGAAGATCTGTCCTTCAACGACATGGCGCGGATCATGTCCGATGTATTGGGCAAGCC
>JADGHX010000002.1 GCA_019683695.1 Steroidobacteraceae bacterium | reverse complement strand
GTCCTGGAGGGGGAGGACGCGTTGGGCGGCGCCGAGGGCGACGGCTTCGCCGGGCATGCCCCAGACGACGCTGGTGGCTTCGTCCTGGGCAATCGTCGGGCTGCCGGATTCGCGCATTTCCTTCAGGCCGCGCGCGCCGTCCTTGCCCATGCCGGTGAGGAGCACGCCGATGGCGTTGCGGCCCACGTTCTGCGCCACCGAGCGGAAGAGCACATCGACCGAGGGTTTGTGGCGGTTCACCGGCGAGCTGTCATCGATGCGGCACACGTAACGTGCGCCGTCACGGGCCACGACGAGATGCCGGTCGCCCGGTGAGATGTACACGTGGCCGGGGAGAATGTGCTGGCCGTCTCTCGCTTCACACACGGTCATCGCACAGAGCGTGTCCATGCGTTTGATGAACGCGACGTTGAAGGACTGCGGCATGTGCTGAGCGATCACCACGCCCGGCGCATCGGGAGGCAAATTGGTGAGCACTTCGCGAAGGGCTTCCGTGCCGCCCGTGGACGCGCCCATGGCGATGATGCGATCGGTGGTCTGCAGGTGCCTTGAGAAGCCCTCTGCGCGGCGCTTCGCAGCAAGCACGCCGGGTCGGTCGGGGTCGAGCGCACGCACGCGAGCGCGCGCCGCCGCCTTCACCTTTTCAGTGAGCTCGGTGCCGTAGTCGCGGAGCGTGGCTGCGAGATCGATCTTCGGCTTCGGCATATAGTCCACGGCGCCGAGCGCGAGCGCATCGAGCGTTACATCCGCGCCGCGCTCGGTGAGGGAGGAGACCATCACCACCGGCATGGGCCGCAGGCGCATGAGGTTGCGCAGGAAGGTGATGCCGTCCATCTTCGGCATCTCGACGTCGAGCGTGATGACGTTCGGATTGAGCGACTTGATCTTCTCGCGCGCGACGTGCGCATCGCTCGCGGAACCCACCACTTCGATCTCCGGGTCCGCCGACAGCATCTCCGTGAGGATCTGCCGCACGAGCGCCGAGTCATCGACGATGAGAACCCGCGTGCGCGCAGACCGTGCCTCAGAAAAGCTCAACACTGCCCCCTTCCGCCTGCTGGATCTGCCGCCCCTGCTCATCCACGACGCCGGTGCGCAGGAGCAAGTTGAACAGGTGCTGCTGGGACTCCTCGCTCAGTCGTTCGCGCAAGGTGCGGAGCATCTCCTCCCAGCGATGCGCACCGAAGCCCGTCACATCGAGCGGGCTGCGCTCGATCACGCTGGCGAGCAGGCCCCGCACGGCGGAGAGCTGCTGGATGAGCCGGTCGTGGAACTGCATGCTCTGGATGCACACCGCCACGTCGCTCTCGAGTTGCGCGCGTACGGCATCCGCATGGCCGTTGAGGCCCGCGGGGCCCTGCCCGGCCGCGGCGCGCGTGCGCCAGGCCGCGAGCTGACCGCCGATTCTCGACAAGGCCTCGCAGAGCTCGGCCACGGGCGGCTCGGTGTCGCGCATGGCAAGGCTCAGCAGCACGGCGGCGGCTTCCATGGAAACCTCCAGCTCGTGCGCCTTGGTCGACTCCTCGGCGCTCTGCAGCATGGCCACGATGTGCGGCTCGACGTGAAAATCCGACGCGCTTACACGAGCACCTTGGCGATGGTCGCGAGCAGCCGGTCCGGGTTGAAGGGCTTCACGAGCCAGCCGGTGGCGCCGGCATTCTTCCCCTGCTGCTTGCGCTCGGCAGTGGCTTCCGTCGTGAGAATGAGGAGCGGCACGAATTTGTAGTCCGGCTTGCCGCGCAGCTCGCGAACGAGCGTGATGCCGTCCATGTTCGGCATGTTCACGTCGGTGATCACGAGATCGAACCGCTGCTTGCCCGCAAGCTCGAGCGCCTCGACTCCATCTGCCGCCTGTTCGACGTCGTAGCCGGCGCTGGTCAGCGTCGTGCTCACCATCTGTCGCATCGAAGGTGAGTCATCTACGGCGAGAATACGTGGCATCGTTCGTTCTCCGGTTCTTCTGCAGCAAGCACTCTGGCGCGCAGCAACGTATGGATATCGGCACACCCGCGCCGCGGCTGAAGGGTCCGGCCGCAACAGGGTGACGCGCCTCTCGGGAGCACCATGCCCGTGTGGCGCAACGTGCGCCTGGCGGCGCGGCGCGAGCCCATCGTCAAAACAGTTCGATGCTCCCTTCGGGCGGCATGAAGCCGCTGCACAGCTCCCCCGGAACGGCGTCCGCTCCCATCAGCTTGCGCACGGCGGTGAGCTGCTGGATAAGCCGATCGTGGAACTGCAGGCTCTGGATGCAGATCGCGATGTCGTCGCGAATCATCTCGCCGCAATTGCCGCTGCAGGCGAGCGCGGAACCGGGTGCGCCTGATGCACGCGAAAGGGTGGTGCAGATGCGCGCGAGCGCACCCGCCATTTCCATCACCGGGCGCTCGGTATCCCGCATGGCCACGCCCAGCAACTCGGCGGCCATCGTGTTGGAGATCAGGGTCGGGGGCGCACCGGCGTCGTTGACGATCTGCGGATGACTCATGGCTGTATCTATGCTGATGCTGAACGAAACGCTCCGGCGCCATCTGCCGCACAGTTTCGCTCACCGTATCGCGGATCACCGCAAGGTCGTGTGACCCGTCTTCAGAAAGCAGGAACGGACCTGTATGCGGAAACTTGAGGCGCCTTGCGCCGATCGCGCGCTGTGGCACGTCGCCGCGTCCGCTGCGTGGTACGTTTGCGCGAGCCGGTGCGTTGTTCAGTTCGGCGGGAAGGCGTCGGCAAGCGTACGAGCCGCGGCCTCCTGGGGTTCACTCGTTTCGGGTCCGGCAGCCTCGCGTGCCTCGGATCGGGCACCCGCCGGCTCGTCGCTTGCGGCTTCGTGGATCACCGTTTCGGGCGCGGCCGCTGCAGACTCGCCAGGAAGCGCTTCGCCGCCAGCGGCGCCCGCCTTCGCCTTGTCGGGTGCCGCGTCGGGATTGGCGTTGTCCCGGTCCCGCTTCGGCCGCGCAATCTGATCGAGATCCGTTGAGAGAATCACGACGACCACGCGGCGATTCGCGTTGCGCCCTTCGGGCGTGTCGTTCGTCTTCACCGGCCGGTGCTCGCCGTAGCCGATCACGGCGAGGCGCTCCGGCGCCAGCCCCTTGCTTTCCAGCACGCGCACGACGCTGCCGGCGCGAGCGGCGGAGAGCTCCCAGTTCGAGAAGAACGCAACCGTGCGGATCGGCCGGTTGTCCGTGTGTCCTTCGACGCGGATCGGGTTGGGGTAGGGCGCCAGTGCTGCGCCGAGGCGCTCGATCACGCTCACGGCGCTGGGCGAGAGTTGCGCGCTCGCGCTGGGGAACAGGATGTCCGTCTGGATCTCCACCTCGATCCAGAAGTCGCTGCGCCGGACGACGACCATCTTCGCCTTGACGAGATCGTCCATCGCGCGCTCCACCTCGTCCGCCACGCGCTGCAATGCCAGCGCACGCCGCTGCTGCAGCGGGGTGAGGTCCGTGTGGGCTTCATGCGCGCGCGCGGGCCGGGTGGGCAAACCCGTTTTCACCGGCACGGGGGCGAGCAGCGAGCGCGGCTGGCCCTCGATCATGGCCTGCTCCACCAGGGTGGTCTTCACGTCTGCGCCGGAGCCCACCTGCTTCTCGCCCACCTGAATCGGCTCCATCGTGCGCGGCGTGCCGCGGAACGCGGCGAACAGCGAGTCGGAGAGCACGCGGTACTTGCCTTCGTTCACCGAGGAGATCGCGTACATCACGACGAAGAATGCGAGCAGCAGCGTCACGAGATCGCCATAGGGAATGGCCCAGGCCTCGTGATTCATGTGCTCCTCGCGCTTGCGCCTTCGGGCCATCGGTCACGCTCTCAATGCAGATAGCCCTGGAGCTTCGATTCGATGCTGCGTGGGTTCTCGCCTTGTGCGATCGAGAGCATGCCTTCGATGACCATCTCGCGCACCTGGCTCTGGGACGCGATGGCGCCTTTCAGCTTCGCGGCCACGGGCAGGAAGAACAGGTTGGCCAGCCCGATGCCATATACGGTGGCGGTGAACGCGGCGGCGATGCCCTGACCGAGCTTGCTCGGGTCCGCAAGGTTCTGCATCACCGCCATGAGGCCGAGCACTGCGCCGATGATGCCGAGCGTGGGCGAGTACACGCCCATGCCCTCGAACACCTTCGCGGCGCGGGTATCCGCTTCCTCGCGGGTGTTCAGCTCCACTTCCATCACCGCGCGAATGCTCTCGGGCTCGCTTCCGTCCACGACGAGCTGCAGTGCCTTGCGCACGAACGGATCGGGCTCGCGATTCAGCACCGGCTCGAGCCCGAGCAGGCCCTGCTTGCGCGCGATGTTGCTCCACTCGACCATCTTCTTGATGAGCTGCTGCCCATCGAGCGGCGGAGGCCGCATCACCCACGGGAAGATGCGCAGGGCATGGCGCATCACACCGAGCGGCGTCTGCACACAGATGGCGGCGACGGTTCCGACGACCACGATCATGAAGGCCGCAGCGGACACGAGCGCGTGCACGCCGGCGCCCTTCAGCACGGCACCGACCACCACGGCCGCAAGGCCCAGAACCAATCCGGTGATGCTGAGAATGTCCGTAAGCAGGCCCTCGGATTCGTGAAACGGAACGTCTCTACATACCCAGATCGGAGAGCAGCGCGTCGATGTCCGCCTGCCCGTTCACGATCGCGGCGCCATGATCGACGCCCGGCACGGCGGGCCCGTGGCCGCGGCTCGAGTCCGTCGGCTGCGCCTGGACGGCGTTCGGATCGGTCCCCGTCAGCCGGGCCAGATCGACCAGCACCACCTCGACTTCGGACACCAGGTTCATCACGCCGCGGATGATCTGGCCGGTGAGGTCCTGGTAGTCCTGCGCGAGCAGCACCTCCGCGAGATTCGCGCGCACGGTCTCGGAATCGGTGCGCGCGGCGGTGAGGAAGTGATCGATGCGATTGATGAGATCGCAGTACTCCGCCACCGAGATCGTTCCCGCGCGAAAGCGCGCCCACGCTCCGGCGAGCGCCGCGGCTTCGCGCGCCGTGCGCTCGGCGGGCGGGCCGGACTGCTCAACGAGATCGAGCGTGCGATGGGCCGCCGCTTCCGTCAGCTTCAGCACGTGGTTCAGGCGATGACGCGCGTCGGGAATCTCCTTCTCCGCGAGCGCCGTGAGCCGCGAGTCGAGGCGGAAGCGGTCGAGGGCGTTGCGCAGGTTGCACGTGAGGTCGGCCAGTTGCGCGAGCAGGTCGGGCTCGCGCGCGGGTGTCTCACGCAAGGCAGCGGTGTCGCTCATGATGGGCCATCAGGCGGGTACCGCCATGCTCCCCAGGATCTTGTCGATCTTTTCCTTCAGCGTCTGCGCGGTGAAGGGCTTGATCACGTAGCCGCTTACGCCGGCCTGCGCGGCCTCGACGATCTGCTCGCGCTTGGCTTCCGCGGTCAGCATGAGCACGGGGAGCTTCTTCAGCTTCTCGTTCGCGCGCACGGCCTTGAGCAGATCGAGCCCGGCCATGCCGGGCATGTTCCAGTCCGTGATGAGGAAATCGAAGTTGCCGTTCTGCAGCAGCGGCAGCGCGGTCTTGCCGTCGTCGGCCTCGGTGACGTTCGCGTACCCCAGATCGTGCAGCAGGTTCTTGATGATCCGGCGCATGGTCGAATAGTCGTCCACGACCAGAAACTTCAGGTCTTTGTTCACAATTCACTCCTCAGCCGCATCTTCGCGCCACTCGGTCAGACGCGCTTTCAACCGGACGAGCGCCTGCCCGTGCAGCTGGCACACGCGCGACTCCGTCACCTTCAATACCGCGCCGATCTCCTTGAGATTCAGCCCGTCGCTGTAATACAGCGACATCACCAGCCGCTCGCGCTCGGGCAACAGCTCGATCGCGCGCGCCAGTGCTGCGCGAAACCGTTCTTCCGCCACCTCGCGGAACGGGTCCGCCGACTCATCCGGCGTCGTCGCCGTCGCCGCCACGTCGTCCAGGCTCGTGAGCCGGCAGCTCGCCGCGTCCTGCACGATGGCGTGATACTCCGACAGCTCGATACCGAGCCGCTCGGCAATCTCGCTGTCGCGGGCGTCACGGCCGGTCTCGCGCTCGATCTCGCGCATCGCCGCCGCGACGGCGCGCGCCTTGCGATGCACGGACCGCGGCGCCCAGTCGAGCTTGCGAAGCGCATCGATCATCGCCCCGCGAATGCGGATACCCGCATACGTCTCGAAGCTCGCGCCCCGATTCGCCGCGTAGTTCGCGGCAGCCTCGATGAGGCCGAGCATTCCGGCCTGCATCAGGTCCGCCACGTCCACCGAGGGCGGCAGGCGTCCCGCGAGATGGTAGGCAATCCGCTTCACCAACTCCGCGTGACGCGTCACGAGCGCGTCGGTGTCGGTGCGCTTGGCGGACGTCGTGTACGCATTCACTGCGTTCACGTCACCACCTCCAGGCGCGCCGCCGGGCGTCGGACCAACCGCTCCACGAAGAATTCGAGATTGCCCCGCGGACCGGACGGTACAGGCCATGTATCGGCGCTGGCCGCGAGTTTCTTGAGTGCGCGCCCCGACGGGCTCGAGGGGTAGGCGTCCACGACCGGCCGTTGGGCACGGATGGCGCGACGCATGTACTCATCGTCCGGGATCTCGCCCATGTACTCGAGCACCACATCGAGGAAACGCGACGTGACGCGCTCCAGCTTGCGAAAGATCGTCTCGCCCTGTCCGGACAGACGTGACATATTTGCGACGACTCGAAAACGGCTCACACCGTGGTCGCGGCTCAGCACCTTGATGAGCGCATAGGCATCCGTGAGTGAGGTGGGCTCGTCCGTCACCACGACCAGCACGTGCTGCGCGGCTTGTGAGAACTGGAGCACACCCGGGGCGATGCCAGCGGCCGTATCGATGATCAGCACATCGAGCCGCGTGGCGAGTCCGCTGAACGCCTGCACCAGCCCGAGGTGTCCTGCGCTCGACAGTGCCGCGAGATCCGCTGCGCCGGAGGCGGCGGGCACGATCTGGAACCCCTGTTTGGCGGTGACGAGAATCTCATCCAGCGTGCGCTCGCCGGAAAGCACGTGCGCCAGCGTGTAGCGCGGCGCGAGCCCCAGCAGCACGTCCACATTCGCAAGCCCGAGGTCGCCATCGAGCAGCACCGCGCGGCGGCCGGCCGCGGCAAGGCCGGCGGCGAGATTCACCGCGACACTGGTTTTTCCCACGCCCCCCTTGCCGCCCGTCACCGCGATGACGCGCACCGGCTGCGAGAGCCCCGAGAGCCTGGCGTTTCGGATCATGTTTGTCTCAGGCGAGGGCATGCGCAATGTCTCCATATCGTCGTCTCAGCAAGTCTTCATCTGCGGCCGCGCCGCTCGTCTTCGCGAGCTTCACGGCACTGGAAACCAGTTCGAGAGCGCGGGCGGGGCGCAGGTCCTCGGGCACCCGCTGTCCCTCGCTCACGTAGGAAATGGGCAGGTCCGCGCGCGTGAGCACGGAGAGCACGCCGCCAAGGCTTGCGGCCTCGTCCACCTTCGTGATGAGGCAGCTGGCGGGTTTGGCCGGCGCGAAGCGCTTCACCGTCTCCTCGATGGCGCCGGCCTGCGTGCAGGCGGACAGCACGAGTGCTGTCTCGATGTTGGAGCCCGCGCCGGCGAGTTGCGCAAGGCGCCCCGCGAGCTGCGTGTCGCGCTGGCTCGAGCCAGGCGTGTCGATGAGCACGAACCGACGTTGCGCCAGCGTCTCGAGCAGCTTCGGAAGCTCCGCGTAGTTCTCGACGGTGTACACGGGCACGTCGAGCATCTGCCCGAGCGCGTGAATCTGGTCGTGCGCGCCAATGCGAACCGCATCTGCGCAGATCAGTGCCAGGCTTCGGGTTCCGTGGCGAAGCACCCAGCGCACGGCGAGCTTCGCGAGCGAAGTGGTCTTGCCCACGCCGGTGGAGCCAATGAGCGCCACACGACCGCCGGTGTCGAGCCAGCGGTCACCGGTGACGGGCAAGCGCTGGGCAATGAGGGACATCGAGAGCCGGCGGGCGAGCGTGAGGTCCGCCCCTGAAGGGAGCTGGGCGACGATCTGCGCCGCGAAGTCCTGCGTGAGCCCGACTTCGGTCAGCTCCCGAAGAATCTCGGTGTGCGTGGGTGCGCGACGCGTGAGGTCGTTCCAGGCGAGGTGTGCGAGCTGCGTCTCCAGAATGCGGCGCAAGTTGCGCAGCTCGCTGCGCATCGCGTCCTTCTCCGAATCCTCGTCGAGCTCTGCATCGTCGGACGCCGCGGCGCGCGCGGCCGCTTGCACCCGGGCATAGGAGTCCGCGAAGGATTCCACGGCTGCCGCGTACGCCTCGTCGGCTGATGCGGCGGAAGCAGACTCGGCGCGTTCCCGGGCCTCCGCGCGCACAGGGGCCGCGGTGGCCTGGGCCTCGAGTTGTCCGACATCGAAATCCATTGCGGCCGTGACTTCCACGCCGCCGCCCTTCAGGCGTTTCGTGGAGACGATGACCGCATCGGGTCCGAGCTGCTCACGCACCAGGCGCAGCGCCTGCCGCATGTCCCTCGCCGTGTATTTGGAGATCTTCATCGATCAGCTCCGTAATCGCGCGAGGCGCCTCAACGCCCCACGGCCGTCACGAGACGGACTTTCCGGTTATCGGGAATTTCGTTCCACGCCAGCACGTGCATGCCCGGAACGCTCGCGCGAATGAAGCGCGCGAGGGCGTGGCGCAGCGCCGGCGCCACGAGCAGTACCGCCGGCTCGCCGCTTTGCTCCTGGCGCTGCGCGGACTCGGCGAGACGCGCCTGCAGCCGCTCGGCGAGACCGGGCTCGAGACCCGGGCTCTGGCCCGTGTTCGTGCCGGCCAGTGAGTTCTGCAGCAGTCGCTCGAGCTCCGGATCGAGTGTGATGACGGGCAGCTCGCCCGAGATGCCGGCGATGTCCTGCACGATCTGCCGGCCGAGCGCGACGCGCACGTGGTTCTGGAGAACGGCCGGATCCTGCGTGCGCGGCGCGTGCTCCGCGAGCGTCTCGATGATGGTGCGGATGTTCCGGATGGGCACACGCTCCATGAGCAGCCCTTGCAGCACCCGCACCACGCCGGACAGCGGCATCACGCGCGGCACGAGATCCTCAACGAGCTTCGGAGCCGTCTTGGCCAGCTGGTTCAGCAGGTGCTGCACCTCTTCATGGCCCAGCAATTCGTGCGCATGGAGCTGCACGATGTGACTGAGATGCGTGGCGACGACCGTGCTGGCGTCCACGACGGTGTAGCCGAGCGTCTGGGCATGCTCGCGAGTGGAGGGCTCGATCCACACGGCTTCCATGCCGAACGCGGGATCGCGCGTGGCGATACCTTTCAATTGCCCGAAAACGCGCCCCGGATTCAGGGCCATCTCGCGCTCGGGATAGACAATGCCTTCGCCGACCGGGACTCCGCCGAGATTGATGCGGTAGCCATTCGGGCTCAATTCGAGGTTGTCGCGAATGTGAACCGCCGGAACGAGGAAGCCCAGCTCCTGCGAGAGCTTGCGGCGCACGCCCCGAATGCGCGCCAGCAGGTCACCGTTCTGGTTCTTGTTCACGAGCGGCACGAGCCGGTAGCCGACCTCGAGGCCGAGCAGGTCCACGGGCTGCACGTCATCCCACGACAGCTCGCGCGCTTCAGGCGGGGGAGGCGGCGCCGCCTCGGCGACCTGTACCTCGGTTTTTGCAGGCTGGCTCGTCCGTTTGCGGATCAGCCACGCGGCGTAGCCCGCAATGCCGGCCATCGTGAGGAACGCGAGGTTCGGCATGCCCGGGACCACGCCCATCACACCGAGCAGCCCGGCGGCCACGGCGAGCGCCTTCGGCTGACGGAAGAGCTGCCGGCCCATTTCGCCGCTCATGTCCTGCGAGCCGGACATGCGGGTCACGATGATGGCCACGGCCGTCGACAGCAGCAGGGCGGGAATCTGCGTCACCAGGCCATCGCCGATGGTGAGCAGGGTGTACGTGCGGCTCGCCGCGGAGAAGGGCATGTCGTGCACCATCACGCCGATCACGAGTCCGCCGACGATGTTGATGAACAGAATCAGGATGCCCGCGATGGCGTCGCCGCGGACAAACTTGCTGGCACCGTCCATCGAGCCGTAGAAGTCCGCTTCGGCGCGCACCTCGGCGCGACGCGCGCGTGCCTCGTCCTGTGTGATGAGCCCGGCGTTCAGGTCCGCATCGATGGCCATCTGCTTGCCCGGCATGGCGTCGAGGGTGAAGCGCGCGCTCACCTCGGAGATGCGTCCGGAGCCCTTGGTTACCACCACGAAGTTGATGATCGTGAGGATGATGAACACCACGACGCCCACGGCGAAGTTGCCGCCGATGACGAACTCGCCGAAGGACTCGATCACCTGGCCCGCGGCGTGCGATCCGGTGTGCCCGTGCAGCAGCACCACGCGAGTAGACGCCACGTTCAGCGCGAGTCTCAGCAGGGTGGCGAGGAGCAGGATCGTGGGGAAAACGCCGAAGTCCACCGGCCGCGACACATAGAACACCGACATCACGATCACGATGGAGAGCGCGATGTTGAAGGTGAACAGCGCATCGAGAGCGATCGGCGGCAGCGGCAGCACCACCATCGAAAGCACGCCCAGCACGCCGAGCGGCACGCCGAGGCCGGACTTCAGCAGCGTTTTGAAGGAAAGAGGGGCTGTCGTGGCAATGGCCATGGGTTAGTGCTTCGTCTGCTCGACGGACGGATCGATGGTGGGCGGCACCGGCGGCGGCGTTCCGTCGCGGCGCGCGGCGCGGAGCTGATACACGTACGTGAGCACCTGAGCGACGGCCACGTACAGGGCGGCGGGCACTTCCGCATCGAGATCCACGCGGAACAGCGCGCGAGCGAGCGGCGGAGCCTCGACGATCGGCACGTTGTGCTCGGTGGCCACCTCGCGAATGCGTGCGGCAATCGCGTCGGCGCCCTTCGCAACGACGATCGGCGCACGCATGCGCTTCTCGTCGTACTTCAGGGCGACGGCGTAGTGCGTGGGGTTCGTGACCACCACGTCGGCCTGCGGCACCTTCTGCATCATGCGACGCTGAGCCACGGCCTGCTGCGCCTGGCGAATGCGTCCCTTGATCTCCGGGTTGCCCTCCGACTCCTTCATTTCCTCGCGGATTTCCTCGCGAGTCATCCGCAGCTGCTGCGTGTGCTGGAAGAGCTGCCAGGGAACGTCGATCGCGGCGATCAGCGCGAGCGCGCCCGCCAATGTCAGCAGGGCCTGCCCGCTGAGACGAATGGCGTGCCCGATCGCTGCTGCGGTGGGCTCGCTGCCGAGGCCCAGAAGCTCACCGCTTTGCGACCACAGGAACAGTGCGGCCACGAGCGCGAGCAGCGCGAACTTCGCGAACGCCTTCGCGAGCTCGACCAGGCCGCGTGTCGAGAACATGCGTCCGAAGCCCGAAACGGGATTGAGACGCGTGAAATCCGGTGCGAGCACGTCGAAGGTGAGATTCCAGCCGCCGATCGACAGCGGCGCGAGCAGCGCCGCGACGAGCGTGAGCCCGAGAATCGGCGCACAGCCCGCCAGAACGTGCCATGCCGAAGCGCTGAGCATCGGGATCAGCCGCGTCTCATCGAGCGCTTGCTCGCGCGGCAGGGCGAGATGCGTGCGCATCATCTCGAAGAGGCTCGAACCCAGTACGCCACCGAGCAGGTACAGCCCCGCGCCCGCGATCAGCACAACGGCGGCGGCGTTCAGCTCCGGTGAGCGCGGGACCTGACCCTTCTTGCGCGCCTCCTCGAGGCGCTTCGGTGTCGGTCGTTCTGTGCGTTCAGCGTCTGGCCCGGCCATGGCTCACGGCCCTCCGGAAAGCAGTGACGCCACGAGCAGGAAGCCCTGCTCGAGCAGACGCACGAAGCTCGTCTGCAGCGAAGGCAGACCGACGAGCGCGATCACGAGCCCGAAGACGAGCGAGATCGGGAAGCCGACGGCGAAGAGATTGAGCGTGGGCGCCGCGCGGCTCATGACACCGAACGCGATGTTCACGATGAGCAGCGCCGTGAGACCCGGCAGCGCCACCGCCAGCGCGCCCGAGAAGATCGTGGTGCCCCAGCTCACGAGCGTCCACAGCTGCGCGCTTCCGAGGCCGGTTTCGCCGATGGGCAGCGTGCGGAATCCGTTCACGAGCGCTTCGATGATCGCAAGATGCCCGTCGAGCGCGAGAAACGTGAGCATCACGAGCAGCGCGTAAAGCTGCCCCAGCGCCGCGGTGCCGGTGCCGCGCATCGGGTCCACGTTGAACGCGAACGACAGGCCCATGCTGTTCGCCAGGAGCTGCCCGCCCATCGTGACCGCATCGAACAGCACCTGCAGCGCGAAGCCCAGCGCCACGCCGATGATGATCTGCTGAATCGTGATGATGACGCCGGCCCAGGAGAACGGCGCGACGGCGGGCGAGGAAACAAGGGGTGCAACCAGGAACGCCACCGCGCCGGCGAGCACCAGCCGCACACGCGCGGGCACGAACAGCGCGCCGAACGCCGGTGCCACCATGAAGCACGCACCGATGCGCACGAAGGGCCAGAAGAGCTGGCCGATCCACGCTTCGAGCTGGCCTGTGGTCAGGGTGATCACGGTGTATCCCAGGGTGCGTGCGCGCAGGTCAGCTGATGAGCATGGGGATGCTGCGGATCAGCTCGCGCGTGTAGCTGACGATCACCTTCAGCATCCAGGGGCCGGCGATGACCAGCGTTGCCGCCATCGCCAGCAGTTTCGGGATGAACGAGAGCGTCATCTCGTTGATCTGCGTCGCGGCCTGGAATGCGCCGACGACGAGGCCCGTGACCAGCGCCACGAGCAGCAGCGGCGCCGCGAGGAGCAGCGTGATCTCGAGGGCGCGCTGGCCAACGGTCATTACGGTTTCGGGCGTCAAGGGAGTGCCTTCAGGTGGTGTAGAAGCTCGATGCCAGCGTGCCCATGACGAGCGACCAGCCATCGACCAGAACGAACAGCATCAGTTTGAACGGCAGCGAGATCAGCACCGGCGACAGCATCATCATGCCCATGGACATGAGCACGCTGGCGACCACCAGGTCGATGATCACGAACGGGATGAAAATCAGGAACCCGATGAGGAACGCCGTCTTGAGCTCGCTCGTGACGAACGCCGGCACGAGCACGCTCATCGGCACATCCTGCGGCGTCGCGTAGCCCTGGCCGCCGGAGATCCGCACGAACGTTGCGATGTCGCTCTCGCGGGTCTGATCCAGCATGAATTTCTTGAGCGGAACGACCGCCTTCTGCATCGCCGTCACGGAATCCAGGCTGCCGGCGAGATACGGCTGCACGGCCTCGGTGTTCACGCGGTCGATGACGGGAGCCATCACGAACATCGTGAGGAACAGGGACAGGCCGATGAGCACCTGATTGGGTGGCGTCTGCCCCGCACCGAGCGCCTGCCGCAGGATGCCCAGCACGATCACGATGCGCGTGAACGAGGTCATCATGAGCAGGATCGCCGGCAGCAGGGTGAGCGCCGTCATCAGCAGCAGCACCTGCAGGGTCAGCGAGTACGTCTGACCGCCGCCGGGTGTGCTCTGAACGGTGACTGCTGTCAGGGCGGGAAGTGAAACCGGCGCTGGCGCACTCTGCGCGAATGCGCTCTCAGGAACGAGCAACGCGGCGGCGATGGCTACTGCGAGCACAATCGCCAGCCGCAAAACACGCTGAATGTTCAACGTGGCGCTCATCGCTTTCCGAGACTCTTCAGCAGCAGAGACTTGAATGTCGGTTGGTCTGCGGCGCCCGCAGCGTCCGCCGACGCGGGCGGCGTGATCTGCACAGGCTCGGTCAGCACGTGCAGCGTCGAGACGCGGCCCGGCGCCACACCGAGCAGAATCTGTGTCGTGCCCACACGAATGAGCACGGCGCGCTCCTTCTGCCCGAGAGGCATATCCGCGAGCACGTCGAGTGCGCCGGCAGCGGGGCGACCGAAGTTGCGCATCCGGCGCAGCACCCAGGCCGCGGCGAAGATGGCGGCAAGCACCAGGCCGAGGGACAGCGTCACCTGTCCGAGGCTGCCGATGCCCGGTGGCACAGCCTGCTCCACAGCGGCGGGTGCCGCGAACGGCCGTTCGGTCTGGGCGCTCGCGCCAGCCCCTGCAAGCAGGGCCACGAAGATGAACAACTGACGGCGCATTTACTTCAGCTTGCGAATGCGCTCGGCCGGGCTGATCACGTCGGTGAGACGAATGCCGAACTTTTCGTTCACGACCACCACTTCGCCGTGCGCGACGAGCGTGCCGTTCACGAACACGTCGAGCGGCTCACCGGCAGCGCGGTCGAGCTCCACCACGGAACCTTGATTCAGCTGCAGGAGATTGCGGATCGGAATGCGGGTACGCCCCACTTCCATGGACAGCGTCACCGGCACGTCGAGGATCACCTCGAGGTTGACGTCCTTGCCGCCTTCGGCGGTGGCGTCGTCCTTCAGGGTGTCGAATTGAGCCGCCTGTGCGGCTGCTTGAGCGCTCATGTGAGGTCCTCAGGCTTTCTTGAGAATCGCGTTGTCCAATGTCAGGCCGCGCGGCCGGCGCACGCGTTCTTCCACCTTCACGGCCTGCTGGCCGCGGGAAACGCCGAAGCTGCCGCGGAAGACGGGTACACGCTCGGCGAGCACCGTGACCTTGCCGTTGAAGTCGCAGGGCACGATGTCTCCGGGCTTGAGATTCAGCAGCTCCCCGAGCGTGATCTGCGATCGGCCGAGCACGGTGGTGAGCTCCACCTCCGCATCGTCGATCTCTTCCTTCAGGCTCTGGGCCCAGCGCTCATCGTGCTCCATGCGGTCGCTCGTCACGCCCGAGTCGAGCTGCTCGCGCAGCGGCTCGATCATGGAGTAGGGCATCGTCACGTGAACGTCGCCGCCACCGCCTTCGAGCTCCACGTGGAAGCTCGTCACCACCACCACTTCGGAGGGGCTCACGATGTTGGCGAACGCCGGATTGAGCTCGGACTGGATGTATTCGACCTCGATCGAGGCGACGTGCGACCAGGCCTCGCGCAGATCCTGAAAGGCGGTCTTCAGCACGATGTGAATGATGCGGCTCTCGGTCGCCGTGAAGTCACGGCCTTCGATCTTCGCGTGCCGGCCGTTGCCGCCGAAGAAGTTGTCCACGATGGCGAACACGAGGCGCGGCTCGAGCAGGATGAGCGCCGTGCCGCGCAGCGGGTGAATGCGCACGAGGTTGAGGCTCGTGGGCACGTGCAGCGTGTGCACGTACTCGCTGAACTTCTTCATCTCGACCGGATTCACCGCCACTTCCGGGGACCGGCGCAGCAGGCTGTACAGGTTCGTGCGGAACAGGCGTGCGAAGCGCTCGTTGATCATCTCGAGCGTCGGCATGCGCCCGCGCACGATGCGCATCTGGTTCTGGAAGTCGTACGGGCGGACCTCGCCTTCGACCGGCACCGGATCGGTGTTCACGGTGCCCTGATCCATGCCGTGAATCAGGGCATCGATTTCGTCCTGGTTGAGGATCTTCTGCTGGTCGTTCACGGAAATGCGCTCCGCAGCTACTGCATCACGAAGCTCGTGAAATAGACGGCTTCAACCAGCTCCGGCTTGCCGCCGGCGTTCTTCACGACCTTGCGCACCACGTCGAGCGACTGCTGGCGCAGCTTCTCCTTGCCCTCGCGCGTCGCGAGGGTCTCGTACTTCTGGTTCGCGAGGAGCAGCAGCAGATCGTTGCGCACGACCGGATCGTTGGCCTTGATCACGTCCACCGTGTTCGGATCGCGCGACATCACCTGCACGGTCACCTGCAGGAAGCGCACGAGCTGGTCGGCCTCGAAATTGACGACGAACGGCGGATCGAGCGCCACGTAGAGCGGCGGACGTACGGGCTTTTCCTCTGCGGGAGCGGCTGCATTCTTCTCGGCGGCGGTGGTAATCATGTACCACGCCCCCACGGCACCCGCCCCCAGCACGAGAACCAGCAGCAGGGATGTGGCCATCACCCACAGCGCTGTCTTGCGTGGCGAAGCGGCAACCTGTCCGGGTGCGGCCTCCAGAACGGGAATCTCGGGCATCGTCGAAAACCTTGAAATTGAAAACGCGCGTGTAACCGCACCGGCAGTTGCAACGCGCATGCCACAGATTCGCGACGGAAAGTTGGCGCGTGATGCGCCTCACACACCACGCGTGAGCGAGCGCGCGAGAGCGCTCAGATGTGCGCGGAATCACACGCGCAGCGCGCACGGCACGCGCGGTGTGAACGATCAGACGTAGGTGTCGATCAGCCCCACGCGGGAGAGGGTGACGGCCGTCACACTCGAATCGGAGGAAGCGTCAGAAGAACCACGCGAGCCGAATGCGGTGGGGGTGGGCTTGAACGCATGACGTGGCCCTTCGCGTGAGACGCCGGCGTCGGCGAGCACGATTCCCTGGGCGGCAAACAGCTCGCGCAGGCGGGGCAGGGACTGTTCGAGCGCGCTGCGCGTGTCCGGGTTGGAAGCGCCGAACCACACGGACGCCGCGCCGTCCTGAACCGAGATGCGGATCTCCAGCGGACCCAGATGTTCGGGCGAGAGGCGCAGTGATGCGGCTTCACGGCCGTTCGCAGCCATCCAGGTGAGTTGTGCCCCGAGCTCGTCATGCCAGGCGGGCGTGCCGACGGGGGATCGCATCAGGCCATCCGGAACGGCATCCGGCGATCCCGGCCCATGGGTCGGAAGCAGGCCGTGCATCGCAGGGGCGGCGGCGGAGTTGTCCGCTCCATCGGCCGCTGCAGGGTCTGCTGCGTCGGCGGCAGCGCCGCCGGCTTCCGCGAGCAGTGCCTCGATTGCGGCCTGAGATGAATCCGAACCGATGTTTGCGGCGATGGCCGTTGCCAGCGCCGTGGTCGCTCCGTCGCCCTGCGCACCACTGCCCGCCGCGTGAGTGAGCGGTGCGAGCAGCGAAAGGCCGGGAAGGAGCGAGGCGATCGCGAGCGCCGCATCCTCGTCCTCGTCGAGGTCGTCCGAGTCGACGTCCATGCCCTCGAGACCCTCGATGGTTTCGAGCGTCACGGCCGAAAGATCCTGCAGAGCGGATGCTGCCGCCGAAGGCTCACTGGCGGTGATCATTCCGCTGATGAGCTGCGTGAAGCTGCTGCTGCTTTCTGCGGTGCTACCCGCTGGCGCTCCGGCCGCGCCGGTGGAGCCGGAAGCTCCGACGGCGCCGGCGCTTGCGGGAGCTGCGGAGCTCGAAATGGATGCCATAGTCATTCGCCTTCAGGTGCCACGCAGGGACAGCGGATGGGGCGAGGGGCGTTGGGAGCGCTCGTCGGATTCGAGCTGCTCGCGCTTCTCGTGCTGGCGCTGCTCTTCGCTCTGCCATCGCTTCACGAGTCCGCCGACCGCTTCGGCGCGCTGCGCGGCGTGCTGCCACGTCCTGAGCTCGGCATCGCGATCGGCCCGGGCCTGCAGAACGATCTGCGTCTGTTGTTTCACGGCTTCGCCGAGCCGTGCCATGAATGTCTGGAAATCGCGCAGGCCCGCGGCCCCGATACCATTGCCGGCGCGAGCCTGGAACTGTTCGGCGTAGCTCTTCATGTAGCCCTCGAGCTCTGCAAGGCGCGACTCGCATTCGGCCACGCGGCGCTCGCAGGCGGCGAGGGATTCGGCGCGCTTGCGCTCCACTTCGGAGACAACGCGCTCCACGGTCTGCATGCGTTTGGATCGTTTCACGGCGTCTTCACTGTTTCAGGCGCGGCGGGCGCGCCCTGTTCGAGAACGGCACGGAGCGCGGAGACACTTTCCGAATACGTGACGCGCTCCTTGATGTCCTGCTGGAGAAACTTCTGCATTCGCGGCCACAGCGCGAGTGCTGCGTCCACGCGCGGGTCGCTGCCCCGCTGATAGGCGCCGATGGCGATGAGGTCCCGGTGATGCTCGTACGTGGATAGCGTCTGCCGGAATCGGCGCGCAAGCTCCAGCTGTTCGCGTGGCACGATCTCGTGCATCGCGCGGCTCACTGAAGCTTCCACATCGATGGCGGGGTACTGTCCGCTCTCCGCGATGCGCCGTGAGAGCACGATGTGGCCATCGAGAATGGCGCGCGCCGAGTCCGCGATCGGGTCGTTGTTGTCGTCGCCTTCGGTGAGCACGGTGTAGAACGCGGTGATGGAGCCGCCACCTTTCACGCCGTTGCCCGCGCGCTCGACGAGCTGTGGCAGCCGCGCGAACACGGAAGGCGGATATCCCTTGGTCGCTGGCGCTTCGCCGATGGCGAGCCCGATCTCGCGCTGGGCCTGTGCAAAGCGCGTGAGCGAATCCATCAGCAGCAGAACGTTCTTGCCGCGGTCCCGGTAATACTCGGCAATCGCGGAGGCCAGCCACGCGCCGTGCAGTCGCATCAGGGGCGGATTGTCCGCCGGCGAGGCGACCACGACGGCGCGCTTGCGATCCTGCGGGCCGAGGATGCGCTCGACGAACTCCTTCACTTCGCGTCCGCGCTCGCCGATGAGCCCGACGACGATGATGTCGGCGCTCGTGTAACGCGCCATCATGCCGAGCAGGACGCTCTTGCCCACACCGCTTCCCGCAAACAGGCCGATGCGCTGGCCGCGGCCCACCGTGAAGAGCGAGTTGATCGAGCGGATGCCCACATCGAGCGGCTCGGAAATCGGTTGGCGTGCGAGCGGGTTGATCAGCGAGCCGGTCAGTCGCACCGTGTCTTCGCACAGCAGGGGGCCGAGCCCATCGAGGGGCTGCGCACTGCCATCGATGATCCGGCCGAGCAGCTCGGGCCCGACTCGCACCGTGCCGGCTCTCTGGCGCGGGATCACTCGCGCGTTCGGCTCGAGCCCGTGCACGTCGCCCGTCGGCATGAGGTACAGGCGGTCGCCGGCAAAGCCCACCACTTCTGTTTCGACGCGCGTTCCGGAACTGGTGACGACGTCGCAGTAGTCGCCCACGGCGGCCTGGCAGCCCACCGCTTCGAGCGTGAGCCCGATCATGCGGGTGAGATAGCCTTCAACGGCCGGCGGCGGCACGCGTTCGATTCGCTGCACATTGCGTGCGAGCCGCTCTCGCCAGAGCGCGCTCCGGTTGCTGTCCGTGGCGGTGGCGGCCATCAGGTGCTGCCCCCGGAAGCATCGTTGGTTCGGGACGCGGCGCGCTCGTCACCGAAGGCTGCTGCGACGAGTGCATTGACCCGGCTTTCCAGTCGCGCGTCGATCTGTGAGGTATCGGTGCGCACCACGCATCCACCGCGTGTGAGTGCGGGGTCTTCCACGATACTCCACGCCCGGTCGCTCGAGGGCGTGGCCAGATGCTCGCGAACGACCGCCGCATCCTCCGGATGCAGATGCACGCGAATGTCCCGCGCAGCCGCGGGCAGACGCCCAACCGTTTCGCGGATGACGCCAATCACTTGTGCGGGGTCGGTTCTCAGCTCGCGCCTCACGAGCTGCTTGCCAACTGTGAGCGCAAGAAGCGTGAGCTGCTTTTCAACGTCACTGTCGAGCTGCTCGAGAGGCCGCGCCAGCAGATTGAGAATGCTGTCCAGCCGTTTGATGCGGGCGTCGAGCTGCGCGAGCCGTGTATTCACCTCCGCTCGCGCGGCGGCCAGCCCTTCCTCGTAACCTTCCTCGTAACCGCGTGCGTGGTTCTCGCGCTCCGCGGCGCGCAGCTCCGCTTCGGTCATGCGGCGCCCGACGATGGGCCCATCCACCTGCGGCAGCGCCCACCGCTGAATCGTCGCCGCCATGCCGGCCTTCTCAGACATACTGCTCGCCCTTGCCGCCGAGTGCGATGACGCCGGATTCGGCCAGCTTGCGCGCCGTGGCGAGAATCTCCTTCTGTGCGGCTTCCACTTCGGAGAGCTTCACCGGACCGCGCGCCTCGAGGTCGTCCTTCAGCATCTCGGCGGCGCGCTGGGACATGTTCTTGAAGACCTTCGCCTTGAGCTCGTCGTCCGCGCCCTTCAGGGCCACGAGCAGGCGGTCGCTCTGGACGTTGCGCAGCAGCTCCTGCATGCCGCGATCGTCGATGTCCAGCAGGTTCTCGAAGACGAACACGAGGTCCTGGATCTTCGCGCCGAGCGCCTCGTCGGCCTTGTTGATCTGCTCCATGATGGCGCTCTCGTCGCTCGGATCGAGAAAATTGACGATGTCCGCCGCGGCCTTGGGGCCGCCGAGCGAGGAGGTCTTGCCCGTGGACTTGCCGGCGAACTGCTTCTCCATGATGTCGTCCAGCTCCGAGAGCGCGCTCGGCTGCACGCCATCGAGGGTCGCGATGCGCATGACCACGTCCGCGTGCAGCCCGGGCGGCAGCAGCGCGAGGATCTCGGCGGCCTGATCGGGGTCGAGATAGGCCAGCACGATGGCGATGATCTGCGGGTGCTCGTGACGAATGAGCTCCGCGACCGCACGCGGGTCCATCCACTTGAGCGCTTCGAGGCCCTTGCTCGAGGGTCCGATGTTGATGCGATCGATGACGCTTGCGGCCTTGTCCTCGCCGAGCGCGTCGACGAGCACCTTGCGCAGGAACTCGTCCACGCCCACGCCCACGGAGGTCTGGTTCTCCACCACCGTGGTGAAGCTCGAGAGCACCTCGGTCACTTCCTCGCGCGACACGTTCAGCAGCTGAGTCATGGCCGCGCCTACCTTCTGCACTTCGCGCGCGCCCATGTGCTTCAGCACCTGCGCCGCTTCCTGCTCGCCGAGCGTGAGGAGAAGGATGGCAGCCCGCTCGGTGCCGGAGCGGCCACTGTTTTCGCTCTTATTCTTCATCCTGCGCTACCCAGGTTCTCACCACTTGTGCAACCCGCTTCGGGTCCTGACTCACCAGCGTGCGTGCCTGCGCGAGCTGCTGCTCGTAGGCAAGCGGAGGTGAGGTCTGCACGGCTCCGTTCACAACGCGTGCCGCTCCGCCGGCCGCCACCGTCTCGGGTTCAAGCACCGGCCGTGGCGCGAGCACGCCGGTGTGGTTCAGGAGCGCGCGCACCAAGGGACGGAGCACGGAGAGCACCAGAACCAGCAACACGATCATCCCCGCGACGAGCTTCGCGATGTCGCGCACGAACGGCTGTTCCCACAGCGGTATCTTTTCCAGCTCATCCGGCGGCGGCGGTACGGCTTCCTCGCGGAAGGGGGAGTTGACGACGTTCACGCTGTCGCCCCGTTCCGCGTTGAAACCGACGGCATCCTTCACGAGCTGGGTGATGTGCTCGAGCTGCTCCGGTGTGAGCGGCTTGCTGATGACCTTGCCATCCGGGCCGGTGGTACGCAGGTTGTCGACGAGCACAGCAACTGTGAGTCGCTGCAGGCGGCCGGAAGGCGTCTTCGTGTACGCCAGGGTCCGATCGATCTCGTAGTTGCGGGTGCTCTGCCGCGAGACGTTGTCGGGAGGCGGGGACCCCGTGCCGTCAGCCGCGGCACCCTGTGCCGCGGCAGTGCCGGCACCGGCCGCTGCACCCGTCGCAGGAGCTTTAGCCGCAGCATTGGGCGGCAACGCCGTGCCCGGTGTGGGCGGCTGGTTCGAGAGCGAGCCCGGCACACCTTGCGGGCGCGAAGCGTCGCGGCTGGTCGTCTCGGAGATCTGCTCGCTGCGCACCACCTGGCTGTCCGGCGCGTATTGTTCACGTGCTTCCTCCTTGATGGATGTATCGACCTGTGCGACGACCTGCGCGCGTACGCGCCCGGCCCCGACCAACGGTGTGAGCAGCGCCTCGATGCGCTGCGCGTATTCTTCTTCGAGCCGGCGCGTCAGCTCGAGCTGGCGCTCGCGCACGGCCAGCTCGGTATCCGCCTGCGGCGCGGAGAGCAAATGGCCCTGCTGGTCGACCACGGTGACGCGGCTCGCCTCGAGCTCGGGAATGCTCGAGGCCACGAGATTGACGATCGCGCGGATCTGTTCCTGCTCGAGACGGCGGCCGGGCTTCAACTGCACGAATACCGATGCGCTCGCCGGCTGCCGATCGCGCACGAATGCGGATTCGCGCGGCACGGCCAGATGCACACGAGCGCCTTCCACGGGGCGCAAGCTGGCGATGGTGCGGGCGAGCTCCGCTTCGAGCGCGTGCTGGTAACGCGCACCTTCCATGAACTGGCTGACACCGAACCCGGGATCCTTCGCGATGTTCGCGAAACCGCCGGAATCTTCGGGCAGCCCCTGTCCGGCGAGCTTCAGGCGCGCTTCGTTGAGCTTGTCCGTGGGAACGGACATGCCGCTCGTGCCTTCGAGGCGATAGGGAATCCCCGCCTGCTCGAGGGCCGCGGCGACTTCGGCCTGATCCTTCGCACTGAGATTCGCATGCAACAGGCTGTAGCTCGGTGTCCTCGACCACAGCACGACCATCACGCCAGCGGCAACGGCCGCCGCCACGCCGACGAGCAGCAGCAAGGGCTTCAAAGCCTGCGGAACGCGCGGGCCGGCTGGCAGGCTTGCGGCTTCAGCGCTCATGAGGGCTCCGGGAAGCGATCACGTGTTGTCCTTCAGCATTGCGGGCATGCCGGTCAGATCGGCATGTTCATGATTTCCTGATACGCGCTCACCAGGCGATTGCGCACCTCGGTGACCGCGCGAAAGGAGACGTTGGCCTTCTGCATCTCGAGCATCACCTGCGGCAGCTCGACGCCTGGCGTGCCGCGCTCAAAGGCGGCGGCAAGACTCTCCGCGCTCTGCTGAGTGCGATTCACTGCGTCGAGCCCCTGCTTCAGCAGTCTCCCGAACTCGGAAACGCCGGAGGCAGCAGGCGCCGCGGGCGACGCCGGTTTCTGGATGCCGGCCGCACCTTGCGAGGAGAAGGAGCGAATCGTGGCGAGGACGCGATCGATATCCATCTGGCTCATGTCACGGCTCCTAGGCGGCCGGCACTTCGACGCCCGCTTCGCGCAGACGTGCGAGCTTGTGTCGCAGCGTTCGCGGGCTGATGCCGAGGCGTTTGGCGACGTCGCGGCGGCACTCGCCGCTGCGCAGCGCGTCGAGGATCAGTTCCTTTTCGGTGTGATGCAGCCGCTTCGCGAGCGATACCGTCGCAGTGTCGTTCTCTTTCGCAGGTGCGCTCGGCGTTGGTGCGGTGAGCGCTTGCATGGGCTCGTTCATCAGCTCGAACTGGATGTGCTCCGGCTGGATGACGGGCCCGTTCACGAGAATGAGCGCACGCTGCAGCAGATTGTCCAGCTCGCGCACGTTGCCGGGCCAGTTGTAGGTCAGCAGCAGGTGCGCGGCATCCGCGCTCAGCGCGGGAACGCGTTCGCCGGGCTTGCAGCGCGCGGCGAGCAGTTGCATGGCGAGTGGCAGAACGTCATCGCGGCGCATGGCGAGCGGCGCGATCGCGAGCGGGAATACGTTCAGCCGGTAGTACAGATCCTCACGGAAACGCCCGGCGGCAACCTCTTCACGCAGCCGACGATTCGTCGTCGCGAGCACGCGCACGTCCAGCGAGATGGAGGTGCGGCCACCTAGCCGCTCGACTTCGCGTTCCTGCAGCACGCGGAGGAGCTTCGCCTGCAGACCGAGCGGCATCTCGGTGACTTCGTCCAGCAGCAGCGTGCCGCCCTGTGCCTGCTCGAACTTGCCCGGGTGCGAGGTCGCTGCGCCAGTGAACGCGCCACGCTCGTAGCCGAAGAGCATCGCCTCGAGCATCGATTCGGGAATCGCCGCGCAGTTCACCGCCACGAACGGCTTGCTGGCACGACTGGAGTTGCGATGAATGTAGCGCGCGAGCACTTCCTTGCCGGTGCCGGACTCGCCCACGATGAGCACTGTGCAATCGCTCGCGGCGACACGGCGCGCCAGCTCGGCCAGGCGTCGCGAGACGGGAGCGCATGCCACGAGCTCCACGTCTCCGCGCGGCGCAGCCGGCGCGACGGACTCGGACATCAACATGCTTTCTTCAGACATTCAGCCCTCGCATGCACTTGAGGTGCATCGAGTACTGAAAGTGCAAGAGGCGTGCCGAGTCGAAAAGGGCGCTGAAGTGAGAGCGGGATCACATGGAGCGGCAACTTCCCGCCGCTCCACCGTCAATCTTCCGTCGCGAGCTCGCCGCTCAGCATGCCGAGCTTGCGAAGTTTCTCGACCAGCGTCGTGCGACGCAGACCGAGCAGACGCGCCGCGTGTGCGACCACTCCGGAGGAACGCTCGAGTGCCTGGGCAACGAGCTTGCGCTCGATCTCGAGCAGGTGAGCGCGCAGATCGAGCCCCTCTTCGGGCAATACGTCGAGCGAGTCCGCGCGAATGATCTCGATGTCCGGCTGCGCGCGGCCTTCGAGGCTCTCCTCGGCGTCCTCTTCCATCGGCAGCAGGTGCGTGCCTTCCGGCAGGGGATCGCCGTCGAGCAGAATGCGCTCGGCCACGGTGGCATCGAGTGCCGCGATTTCGCTCGCGTACGGCGGTGCCACCCATTGCGCCGACCAGTCGGCGGGACGGTATTTCGGCGGCAGGTCCGCGATGTCGGCGGTGCGTCCGGCCGCCACGATGGAGAGCCGCTCGATGAGATTTGCGAGCTCGCGCACATTTCCCGGCCACGGGCACATCGCGAGCGCCGCAAGCGCGCGCAGCGAGAGTTGCACGTGGCCGCGGCCTTCCGCGACGTTCTGCGCGACGAAGTCGCGCACCAGCAGCGGCAGGTCCTCGAGCCGCGAGCGCAGCGCCGGCATCTCGATCGGGAATACGTTCAGACGGTGGAAGAGATCCTCGCGAAACGTGCCGCGCGCGATGGACTCTTCGAGATTGCGGTGTGTGGCCGCAATGATGCGCACGTTACAGCGTATCGGCACGTGGTTGCCCACGCGCTCGAACACGCGTTCCTGCAGCACGCGCAGCAGCTTCACCTGCATGGTGGGGCTCATGTCCCCGATCTCGTCGAGGAAGAGCGTGCCGCCTTCGGCGATCTCGAAGCGGCCCTTGCGCGCCGAGATGGCGCCGGTGAACGCGCCTTTCTCGTGACCGAACAGCTCGCTTTCGAGCAGATCGGCCGGGATGGCGCCGCAGTTCACGGCCACGAACGGCCGGTTCCGGCGCGGTGAAAGATCGTGGATGGCGCGGGCCGCCACTTCCTTGCCGGTGCCGGATTCACCGAGGATCAATACCGTGGAGTCGTGGTTGGCAACCTGCCGGATCAGCGAAATCACTTCCCGGATCGCCGGGGACGTGCCGGTCGGCAGCCGTACCCGGGGTTGCTCAGATGTTTCAACCAGGCGCAATGGAATCGTTCTGGGGTGTCCTGTCACGCTCATGCGCGAAACGGCGACTTGTTCTTGTGATTGCATCGACTCTCCACTTAATACGCGCCTCGCGGTTTTCCGGATGCGATGGCGCGAACCCCTTTACGTCAGGAGCGCGGCTCCTTGCTTCCCCGCTCGACCTTGGCCGCTATTGTCAATTTTGCACGGGGGGCAAGAACGTGACGCAGCACCTGTATGCGACTGGAGACACGTGACTGCGTTCACAACTGCGCTTTGTGCGTACCGAACGCGAGACTGCGGCGTGCACAGCGCGGATCGCGGCGATCACATCCGCGATGAGCGTGAGGCAAACGCGGAGGCAGTGTCGACTGCGGTTCGCAGCGCGCACTTCAGCCGCGGCGCGGACGCGGCGCGTTGCGGCTGCCGGCCACTTGGCGGCGATGTCGTCGGAAGGCGAGCTTCTCCAGCAGGTCCGACACGGCCTCGCCCGGCGGCAGGAAGCGCACTTTCAACTCGCCGGTGGAGGAGACATTCGCCACGCGGCCGATGAGGCGCAGCGGCTCGACGACGCACTCGCGGAGATAGATCTCCACGGCGCCCTGCGCACCCGGGCGCGGGGGCGGCGAGGGCGCCTGGAAGGTGGCGCCGAGCGCGTTGAAGCGGATGGCCACGGCCGGCGGGCGGGGCTGATTCGCGGCGAGCAGCCGGCCGACGACGTCCAGCAGCAGGTTGATCTTGAGCTCGATGCGCATGAAGTCCGCGGCGTAGGGCGCGTTCTCGTCGAGCTTCTCGAGCGAGCCGTATTCCTGGAGCGCGGTGGCGGCCTGCAGGACGCGCACATTCGAGGCGAGGTAGCTCGCGGCGAGATCGGGATCGATCTCATCGGGCAGCGCTCGCCAGGCCACCGGCAGAATGTCCTGATACGCCAGCTCCTCGAACAGAATGACGGTATCGGATCCATCGTACATGGCGACATTCCTGCTTCGTTCGAGACGCTCGCCCGCAGCGAGTGTCCCGGTCAGAGCCCCCTCATTGCCGCCGGCTCGAGGCGCACCTGGTGCCGGCTGTGCTGGTGCAGTGGGTTGAAGCGATTTTCCCGAAAGAGCCTTCCCCGCCCCGATTCTCCACGCCGGCCGTGCCGCCTGCACGCCCCGTCAACGCGGACTGGGACGCAGTGCGCGGGCCTCGGCGGGCAGCGCAATCCACGCGGAGCGGATCTCGCCCAGCAGGTGAGACACTTCGTCCAGCGTCTCGACCCGGTTGTTCAGGTTTGCCTTCACGAGCTGGCGGCACATGTAGTCGTAAAGGTCGTCCAGATTGGCCGCGAGCGGCCCTCCCTGCTTGAGGTCGAGGCTGCAGCGCAGCTCGTCGACGATCGCACAGGCGGAGCTGATGAGCTGATTCTTGTCCGCCAGCGCACCGTTCTGGATGCAGCCGCGGGCTCGCGCGATGCGCTCGAGCGCGCCATCCATCAGCATCACGATGAGGCGATGCGGATCGTCGGTCGCCACCCCGCCATGGGCGGCGACGCTCTGATAGGCGGCGAGAGTGGATGGACGCATATAGGCCGTCATAGCCCGTTCGACTCCGGACAGATGCTCCTGGCCAAGGTAACGGCCGCAGCCCGGCGGACTTGAGTCGCAGTTTTGCGAACAGGCAGGGCCGCGCGCCTCCAGGCCCACTCGTGCGGAGGGCAGGGGCCGGCTGCGGACCGCGAAGGCGGGCGAACCCTACGGGGTTCACGGGTCGTCCGCCGCGAATCGTGACGAGCGGCACGATGGCAACGGCCGGCTCCCGCCCCACGCGCTTTTCAGCGCGCAGCGAGGTCGTTCACATTGAGGCCGGCTTCCAGCTCGTCGCCGTTGTAGGTGACCTCGATGTGGCCTTCGGCCTCCGCGGCTGAGCAGCACCTGAAGTGAAGCGTGTTGTGTCGGGCCGGGCGAAAGAGCGCGATCTGAATGGGCCGCCGCTCGCCCGTCTGGCGGGTCAATCGTGGAGCGCGCCAGACGCGCGCTCCACGTGCGCCTTCAGCGCGTGAGCGGCTTGTACTTGATGCGGTGAGGTTGGGCAGCGTCCTCACCCTTGCGGCGCTTGTAGTCCTCGACGTATTCCTGATAGTTGCCCTCGAACCAGACGACCTGCGAGTCGCCTTCGAACGCGAGGATGTGCGTGGCGATGCGGTCGAGGAACCACCGGTCGTGCGAGATGACGACGGCGCAGCCGGGGAACGTGAGCAGCGCCTCTTCCAGGGCGCGCAGGGTTTCCACGTCCAGATCGTTCGTGGGCTCGTCGAGCAGCAACACATTGCCGCCGGACTTCAGCACCTTCGCCAGGTGCACGCGGTTGCGCTCACCACCAGACAACTCCCCGATGAGCTGCTGCTGCTGCGCGCCCTTGAAGTTGAAGCGCCCGAGGTAGCTGCGGGAGGGCGTCTCGTAGTTGCCCACCTTGATGAGGTCGAGGCCGCCGGACACTTCCTCCCAGACGGTCTTCTTGTCATCCAGCGCATGGCGCGACTGGTCCACGTAGGCCAGCTTCACGGTCGGGCCGACGCGGATCTCGCCCGCGTCCGGCTTTTCCGCGCCGGTGAGCATGCGAAACAGCGTCGTCTTGCCCGCGCCGTTCGGGCCGATGATGCCCACGATGCCGCCGCGCGGAAGGCTGAAGGAGAGATTGTCGATGAGCAGCCGCTCGCCGTAGGCCTTGCGCAGATTCTCCACTTCGATGACCAGATCGCCGAGGCGGTCGCCGGGTGGGATGTAGATCTCGTTGGTCTCGTTGCGCTCCTGGAATTCCCGGGACGCGAGCTCCTCGTAGCGTTGCAGACGGGCCTTGCTCTTCGCCTGGCGTGCCTTCGGATTCTGGCGCACCCATTCCAGCTCGCGCTCCAGGGTCTTGCGCAGCGCCTCGCGTTCCTTTTCCTCCAGCGCGAGCCGCTTTTCCTTCTGCTCGAGCCACGAGGAGTAATTGCCCTGCCAGGGAATGCCGTGACCGCGGTCCAGCTCGAGGATCCACTCGGCCACGTTGTCGAGGAAGTACCGGTCGTGAGTCACCGCGATGACGGTGCTCGGGTACTCCTCGAGATACCGCTCGAGCCAGGCGATGGATTCGGCGTCGAGATGGTTCGTGGGCTCATCGAGCAGCAGCATGTCCGGCGCGGACAGCAGCAACCGGCACAGCGCGACGCGGCGCTTCTCGCCGCCGGAGAGGGTGGCGATCTTCGATTCCCAGGGCGGCAGGCGCAGGGCGTCGGCCGCGATCTCGAGCTTGCGTTCGAGCTCCCAGCCCCCGGCGGCGTCGATGGCGTCCTGGAGCTTCGCCTGCTCTTCGAGCAGCGCATTCATCTCGTCGTCCGACAGCGGCTCGCTGAATTTCTCGCTCACCTCGTTGAAGCGCTGCAGGAGCTTGTAGGTGTCCCCCACGCCTTCCATCACGACGGTGCGAACGTCCTTCTCGGGATCGAGCTCCGGCTCCTGGGGCAGGTAGCCCACGCGGATCCCCGTCTGCGGCCGCGCTTCACCATCGAACTGCTGGTCGACGCCAGCCATGATGCGCAGGAGCGTGGACTTGCCCGCGCCGTTCAGGCCCAGCACGCCGATCTTGGCGCCGGGGAAGAAGGACAGGCTGATGTCGCGCAGGATGGTGCGCTTGGGGGGTACCACCTTGGATACCCGGTTCATCGTGTAGATGTATTGGGCCATTCGATCTCGAGCGAACCGTCGGGTGAAGGGGAGGCGGCCGGCGCCGGCCGCAAGAGCGCGGGATTATCCATGAATCGCGCCGGGTTGCGAGGCCATTGTGCCGCGGACGCGTCCGGGTAATATCCGCCTGTGCCGCCATCCCTTCACTGGCTCTCTCGTCGCGACAGGCTTCGCCCGGGCGCCTGGTGCGCGGTGCGCGCAGCTCTCGCTTGCACGGCAATGTCCCCGGCGGGTTGGTCCGGCCCCACGAACGCAACGGTGTGGAGCTGACGAACACCATGGCTCAGGGCGTGGCAGTGGTCGCCGGCGAGCAGCTTGCCCGCTACGGCTTCGGGGATGGGCATCCGTTCGGGCCCGACCGGCATGGCGCGTTCATGCGGGAATTCGAGGCTCACGGCCTGCAGAATCGCACGGCGCTGCTCGAGCCGCGGAACGCGACCGAAGACGAGCTCCTCCTTTTTCATACTCCCGCTTACGTTGCGTTCGTGCGTGAGCGCTCCGCCACCGGCCACGGATTTCTGGACAGCGGGGATACCCCGGTTTTCCGGGGTGTGTATGAGGCGGCGGCCTGCGTGGTCGGCGCCACGCTGACCGCGGCCGAGGCCATCATGGACGGCCGGGCGCGACGCGCCTTCGTGCCGATTGCGGGCCTGCATCACGCGGCGCGGGGCCGCGCCGCCGGGTTCTGCGTGTTCAACGACTGCGGGGTCGCGGCCGAGCTGCTTCGAAAACGGCACGGCCTGAAGCGTATCGCCTACGTGGATATCGACGCGCATCACGGCGACGGCGTGTTCTACGCCTTCGAGAGCGACCCGGAGCTGATTTTTGCGGACATCCACGAGGATGGCCGGTATCTCTATCCCGGCACCGGCCGTGCGCAGGAAACGGGAAAGGGCGCGGCGGAGGGCACGAAGCTCAATATCCCGGTGCCGCCCGGTGCGGATGAGAGCGTGTTCGATGAGGCGTGGCCGCGCGTCATCGAGCATCTGGCCCGGTACGAGCCCGAATTCATCCTGTTCCAGTGCGGCGCGGATAGCGTCGAGGGCGACCCGATCACCCACATGCGCTTCTCCCCGGCATGCCACGGGCGCGCGGCGCGCGAGCTCGGCGCGCTGGCGGACCGGCTCGGGCACGGCCGCGTGCTGGGCATGGGCGGCGGGGGGTACAACCGCACGAATCTCGCCAAAGCCTGGGTGGCGGTGGTCGAGGGGCTGCTTCAGGGCTGAGCGTTTCCCGTCCTCCCTGCGTGGCGAGCCCGGGTTTTGCGGGCCCGGCGGCTCGCACGGGCACCCTGCTGAGACAGCCTCGTCTCAGGCGGGTTTTCCAGCGCACGTCTCCCGGCCGCGGCAGGTACAATTCGCGCCCCTTTTGCCCCCAGGCTTTGCAGGTCTCCAGCATGTTCAGACGTACGATGGATATTGCCTCTTTCGATCCCGAGCTCGCGCGGGCCATCGAGGGCGAGCGGCGGCGGCAGGAAGAGCACATCGAGCTGATCGCGTCGGAGAACTACACGAGCCCCCGCGTGCTCGAGGCGCAGGGTTCCGTGCTCACGAACAAGTACGCGGAAGGGTATCCGGGCAAGCGCTACTACGGCGGCTGCGAATTCGTGGATGTGGCCGAGCAGCTCGCCATCGACCGCGCGAAGGCGCTGTTCGGTGCGGACTACGTGAACGTCCAGCCGCATTCGGGCTCGCAGGCGAACGCGGCCGTGTACCTCGCGCTCGTGAAGCCCGGCGAGACCATTCTCGGCATGAGCCTGGATCACGGCGGGCACCTCACCCACGGCGCGAAGGTGAATTTCTCGGGCAAGCTGTTCAATGCCGTGCAATACGGCATTCGCGCCGACAATGGCGAGATCGACTACGACCACGTGCGCGAGCTGGCGCAAAAGCACCAGCCGCGCATGATCGTGGCGGGCTTTTCCGCGTATTCGCGCGCCATCGACTGGGCACGCTTCGCGCAGATCGCGAAGGAGGTGGGGGCGTACTTCTTCGTGGACATGGCGCACGTCGCCGGCCTCGTCGCCGCCGGCCTGTATCCGGACCCGATTCCGCACGCGGACGTGGTCACCACCACCACGCACAAGACGCTGCGCGGTCCGCGCGGCGGCCTGATCCTCGCGCGGGCCAACGACGAGATCACGAAGAAGCTCAGCTCCACGGTGTTCCCCGGCACGCAGGGCGGGCCGCTCATGCACGTGATCGCGGCCAAGGCCGTTGCGTTTCAGGAAGCGTTGCAGCCGGAATTCAAGGAGTACCAGAAGCAGGTGCTCGCGAATGCGCGCGCCATGTCCGCGCGGCTCGCCGCGCGCGGCTACACCATCGTCTCCGGCGGCACGGACAATCACCTGTTCCTGCTGAGCCTGGTCGGCCGGAACATCACCGGGAAAGACGCCGACGCGGCGCTCGGTCGCGCGAACATCACGGTGAACAAGAACGCGGTGCCGAACGATCCTCGTCCGCCCACCATCACGAGCGGGCTGCGCATCGGCACGCCGGCTTCCACCACCCGCGGGTTCAAGGAAGGCGAGATCGAGCACGTGGCGGATCTCGTGGCCGATGTGCTCGATGCCGAAGGCGCCGAGGCGGTGGTCGGGCGCGTTCGCGAGCAAGTGCTGGATCTGTGCCGCCGCTTCCCGGTGTACGGGGCATAATTGCCGGCCACGGGCCGGCGGCCTCCCGCCGTGCCGGCCCGCAACCGGAGGGCCCTGTCCGGGAAGGGTGCCGAGCCACGCACTCCTTTCCATTGAGCCGGAAGCGCTGCGATGTACTGTCCCTTTTGCGGCCACGTCGACACGAAGGTGTCCGATTCGCGGCTGGCGAGCGAAGGCCGGCAGGTGCGTCGTCGCCGCGAGTGCCTGAGCTGTGGCGAGCGCTTCACCACCTTCGAGACGGCGGAGCTCGTCATGCCGGTGGTGATCAAGGCGGATCGCAGCCGCCAGCCCTTCGACGAGAACAAGGTGCGCTCAGGGATGGAGAAGGCGCTCGAGAAGCGCCCGGTGAGTCGGGAGGCGATCGACGAGGCGCTCGGGCGCATCTTTCATCGCATTCGCGCGCTCGGGGAGCGTGAGGTGCAGGCACGCCTCATCGGTGAATACGTGATGGACGAGCTGCGCAATCTGGACGAAGTGGCGTTCGTCCGGTTCGCCTCGGTCTACCGGCATTTCCAGGATATCGACGCCTTCCGCGAGGAAATCGAAAAGCTCCGGCAGCATCCGCGCCGTCGCAAGCCCACACGCGAGCGCGAAGCCGCCGAACGCGAGCAGCTGCCGCTGCTGCCGGAGACGGGCGACGCGGGCAAGGACAAGGCGCCGTGAGCTTCACGCATTTCGACCGGCGCGCGATGGCGCGCGCGCTCGAGCTCGCGGCGCGCGGAATGGAAACCGCGCATCCGAACCCTCGTGTCGGCTGCGTCATTGCGCGGGGTGAGCAGATCCTTGCCGAAGGGTGGCACGAGCGCACAGGCGGGCCGCACGCGGAAGTGGTGGCGCTGCGCGCGCTCGCCGCGTCGGTGGGCGAGAACGCTGCCGTGGGGTCCACCGTGTACGTGACGCTGGAGCCCTGCAGTCATTACGGCCGCACGCCCCCTTGCGTGGATGCCCTGGTCGCCGCGCAGGTGGCGCGCGTCATCGTTGCCATTCCGGACCCGAATCCGCTCGTGGCAGGTCGCGGGCTCGCCGTGCTCGAGCGCGCGGGCATCACCGTGGTGACGGGGCTCATGGCCGCCGAAGCCGAGGAGCTGAATGTCGGCTATCTCAAGCGCATGCGCACCGGCCGCCCCTTCGTACGCGTGAAGCTGGGCATGAGTCTGGATGGGCGCACGGCCCTGGCAAACGGCGCCAGCAAGTGGATCACCGGCAGCGAGGCCCGGGAGGATGTGCAGCACTGGCGCGCGCGCAGCTCCGCCGTGCTCACAGGCGTCGGCACCGTGCTCGCGGACGATCCGCAGCTCAACGTGCGGTTGCCGGGGGCCAGGAAGCAGCCTCTGCGCGTTGTGGTGGATAGCAAGCTACGCACTCCCCCGGCCGCGCGGGTTCTCGATGGGAGTGCACCCAGCCTCGTGTTTGCGGAAGCGTCGGCGCTTGCCGGAAGGTCTGTGTCCACGTGGGGTGCGAACGGCGCCAGGGTCGAACCGTGCGCCGGTGAGCGCAATGAAGGTGGGGCGGCGGCTGGCGCGCGGCTCGCGTTGGACCGCATTCTCGAGCGCCTCGGCGAGCTCGAGGTGAACGAGCTTCTCGTGGAGGCCGGGCCCACGCTGAGCGGCACGTTCGTGCAGCAGGGGCTTGCGGACGAGCTGCTCATCTATATTGCTCCGCGCCTGCTCGGCCCGGCCGCGCGGCCTCTGCTGTCTCTGCCTCTTCTCGAGGATTTACAGCAGGCAAGGCAATTCAGGATCATCGAGCAGCATGCGGTCGGCAACGATCTGCGACTGCGGCTGCGCCCCGTGTGAGGCAAAACGTGTTTACCGGAATCGTTCAGGACCTCGGCCGGGTCGTGTCACGCGAAACGCGTGGCGTGGACGCGCGGCTCACCATCGCCACTCAGCGGCTGGACCTCTCGAAAGTGGCGGTGGGCGACAGCATCTGCGTTCAGGGCGTATGCCTCACGGCCACCGCGCTCTCGGGCAACACATTCAGTGCGGATGTGTCCCACGAGACGCTGTCGCTCACCACGCTTGGTGCGCTTCAGCCCGGCTCGCCGGTGAATCTCGAACCGGCGCTGCGCGCCGGGGACCCGCTCGGAGGGCATCTCGTTTCCGGGCACGTGGACGGCATTGCGCAGGTCACCGCGGTATCGCGGGACGGCGACTCGCTGCGCGTGACTTTCTCTGCACCCGAGCCGCTTTCGCGATACATTGCGCGCAAAGGCTCCGTGACGGTGGACGGCGTGAGCCTCACCGTGAACGAGGTTCAGGGCACGACCTTCGGCGTGAACCTCATTCCGCACACCCAGGCCGTGACCACGCTCGGGCGCCTCGAAGCCGGCGCCCGCGTGAATCTCGAAATCGACCAGGTAGCCCGTTATGTCGAACGTTTACTCTCTGCCGCCCCGGATGCCCGATAGCGACTCACGGCCGGCCGGATTCAGCAGCATCGACGAGATCGTCGCGGAGCTGCGCGCCGGGCGCATGGTGATCATTCTCGACGACGAGGATCGCGAGAACGAAGGCGACTTCATCATGGCCGCCGAGCACGCCACGCCGGAGGCCGTCGCCTTCATGATCCGCCACTCGAGCGGCATTCTCTGCGTCTCGATGGAAGATGCGGACCTCGAGCGGCTCGAGCTGCCGCAGATGGTGCCGAACAACGACGAGGCGTATCGCACAGCCTTCACCGTCTCGGTGGACTATCGCTACGGCACGACCACGGGCGTCTCCTCGCACGACCGCTCGGCCACGATTCGCGCGCTGGCGGACCCGGCCTCGGTGCCGTCGGATTTCGCGCGGCCGGGCCACATCTTTCCGCTGCGGCCTCACAAGGGCGGCGTGCTCGTGCGCGCCGGCCACACGGAAGCGTCGGTGGACCTGTGCAAGCTTGCGGGCCTGCGCCCGGCGGGGCTGCTCTGCGAGGTCATGAATGATGACGGGTCCATGGCGCGCCGGGAACAGATCGAGGAGTTCGCGCGTCGGCACAACCTGAAGATCGGCACGATCGCGGATCTCATTCGCTATCGGCTGCGCAACGAGCGCTCCATCGAGCGCATCGCGGAGCACACCGTCCAGACGGATCTCGGCCAGTTCCGCTTGTATGCATATGAGGACAGGGTCCATCACGGCACGCACATTGCGCTCGTGCATGGCGACCTGCAGAGCAAGGACCAGTCTCCGCTCGTACGCGTGCATGTTGCCGACACCTTGCGCGATCTTCTGGGCGTGCGCACAGACTCGAATGCCTGGACGTTGCGCGCCGCGATGGAACGCATCGCTCAGGCAGGCAACGGCGTGCTGGTCGTCCTGCGTGAGCAGGAAGCCTCTTCAGACCTGCACGAGGCGCTGCGTGCACTGGGGCCCAGCACAGCAAAAGGCACTGAGCCGGCGCCCGCCCGTGCCGCTGCTGCGGGGTCATCGGGCGCGGCTGCAGCGTCCTCGCACGGCACCGCTCGCGCGGCCGCGCATTCAACGCCTCCTGTGGGCGCGGGAGGGCAGGTGCTTCGCACGTACGGGCTCGGCGCCCAGATCCTCAAGGATCTCGGCGTGAGTCGCATGCGCGTGCTGTCCGCGCCGAAGCAGATGCACGGCATCTCGGCATTCGGGCTGGAGATCGAGGCGTACGTCGGCGAAGGCTCATGAGCGGTACACAGGTGATTCAGGGTGCCCTGCCAGTGGGGCGCCGGCGCGTGGCGGTGATCGCGTCGCGCTTCAACGATTTCGTGGTGTCGGGTCTGCTGAAGGGCGCCATTGGCGCATGGGTGAAGCACGGTGGCGCGGAGGCAGATCTGCTTGTGGCGCGCGTTCCGGGCGCGTTCGAGTTGCCGGTGGTAGCCGCGCAGCTCGCGCGCAGCGGCCAGTACGACGCCATCGTTGCGCTCGGTTGTGTCATTCGCGGTGAGACGGCGCATTTCGACTACGTTGCCGGCGAATGCGCGCGGGGGCTGCAGGACGTGAGCATTCAGACCGGTGTTCCGGTGGCCTTCGGCGTGCTCACCACCGAGACCGTGGAGCAGGCGCTCCAACGCGCCGCCCCCGGTGGCAGCAACAAAGGGGGCGAAGCCATGGAGTGCGCCCTGGAGATGGCGGACCTGCTTGCACAACTGAAGTCGCGGAGCGAGGGGCATGCCGTCTGAGTCCTCTCGTTCGTCGACGCAGCAGTCGGCGCGGTTCGCATCAGGGGCCCGTTCACTGGCCCGCAAGCTCGCCATGCAAGCGCTCTATCGCCTGCAGCTGAACGAGTGCCCGTGGCAAGACCTCATCCAGGAATTCGCGACCGAGGAGGGCATGGACCGCGCGGACAGCGAGTACTTCCGCGAGCTGGTGCAGGGCGTGCACACCACACGGACGGAGCTCGACGCGCAGCTTGCGCAGTGGATGGATCGGGATCCTTCACTGCTCGATCCGATAGAGCATGCCGTGCTTCTGATCGGCACGTTCGAGCTGAAGTCCCGCATCGAGGTGCCCTATCGCGTGGTGATCAACGAGGGCGTCGGGCTGGCGAAGCGCTTCGGCGCCACCGACGGACACAAGTTCGTCAATGCCGTGCTCGATCGGGCGGCGCGGGCCCTGCGGCCCCACGAGCATTGAGCCGCCGTGATCGAGCGGGGAGGGGCGATTGGCGCTGACTGAGCGCGCGTTGATCGAGCGTTACTTCCGCGAGTGCGGGGCACGGCGCAGCGATGTGCCGCTTGGCGTGGGCGACGACGCGTCGCTCATCGACGTGCCGCCCGGCATGCAGCTCGTTGCCGCGCTGGATACTCTCGTTTCCGGCGTGCACTTCCTGCCGCACTCTCCCGCCTCATCCGTCGGGCATCGCGCGCTCGCCGTGAATCTCAGCGACATTGCGGCGATGGGCGCGCAGCCCGCGTGGGCGTTGCTCGGGCTCACGCTTCCGGGTGTGGATGAGACGTGGCTGGAGGCCTTCACGTCCGGCCTCGGCGCGCTCGCCCGCAAGCACAACGTGGCGCTCGTGGGCGGAGATACGACCTCGGGGCCGCTCTGCATCACCGTGCAGGTGCTCGGGTATGCGCCGAAGCCGCCGGCGATGCTGCGCTCGGGCGGGCTGCCGGGCGACGTGCTGTTCGTCACCGGAACGCCGGGTGATGCGGCGGCGGGCCTCGCGCTCGAGAAGGGCGAGCTGTCGGGGCTCACGGAAGATGCCGCGGCATGGTTACGCGGACGGTTCCTGTACCCGACGCCTCGCATCGAGCTGGGCATCAAGCTTCGCGAGTACGCGAGCGCGTGCATCGATGTGTCCGATGGTCTGCTCGGCGACGCGGGCAAGCTTGCGGAGGCGAGCCGATGTGGAGTCGTCATCGACTTCGAGCACGTGCCCGTCTCTTCGCACCTGGTATCCGCCGTCGGCGACGCACGGGCGCGGGAGCTTGCGCTCACGGGCGGCGACGACTACGAGCTGTGCTTCGCTGTGCGCCCGGAAAAGGTGGACCGCCTCACGCGCGAGCTGCCGCCTGGGCAGTGGAACTATCGTCGCATCGGCGTGCTGCGTTCGGAGCCTGGCAGTGTGGTTCTTCGGGGCGGGACTGTGATGGATGTCTCGCATTCCGGATTCGACCACTTCGCGCGCTAAAGATCGGCTCGGCCCGCGCCGCCGGCGCGCGGCGCGCATTGGATAGGCTTCGCACCCGCTTGGCGCTTGAGGTGCGCATCACAGTCGGCGCGGTGCGGCGAACGTATCCTGCGGCCCGTTCACCGGATGCCCCCAGCGCACATGACCGTATTCGCCCCCAAGCCGTCTCCCGCGCGCAAGATTCCCGAAAAGATCGGCAAGTACGTGGTCGTGAATGAAGTCGGCCGCGGCAGCACGGGAGTCGTGTACCTGTCGCACGACGCGTATTACGGGCGCGACGTGGCGATCAAGGTCTACAACATGGATGCCGGCGGGGACGAGGAGAAGGCCCGCATCGCGCGCAAGATGTTCCTGTCGGAAGCGCACCTCGTGGGCATGCTCCAGCACCCGCACATCCTGCCGATCTACGACGCGGGCGAGGAGAACGGCCACTGCTACATCGTGACGGAACACGTGCACGGCGCGCGCACGCTCGCGGCGTACTGCCGGCCGGACAACCTGCTGCGCATCGATGACACGGTGGAGATCATCTACAAGTGCGCCAAGGCGCTGCACTACGCGCACTCGCGGGGCGTGATCCATCGCGACATCAAGCCGTCGAACATCATGCTCACGCAGGATAGCGACGTGCGCATCATCGACTTCGGCATTGCGCTCGTGCGGGATTCGGACATCTCGCGCATCGAGGGCATTGCGGGCAGCCCCTCGTACATGTCGCCGGAGCAGGTGCAGAGCTTCGAGCTCACGAACAGCTCCGACCTCTATTCGCTCGGCGCCGTGATGTACGAGCTGCTCACCGGGGGCCGCCCGTTCCGGGCGGGCAACCTGCAGAAGCTGCTGCACCAGATCGTCTACGCGACGCCACCGCCGATCCACACGTTGCGCAAGGAGATCCCGGAGGATCTCGAGAACGTCGTCGCCACGGCCCTGCAGAAGGACCCTAACAAGCGCTTCAAGACCGGCCTCGATTTCGCGGCCGCGCTCACCCGCTGCCATCAGAAGCTGCGCGAGCAGAACTCGCGCATCGATCAGCAGGAGCAGTTCGGGGTGCTGCGCCGGCTGAAGTTCTTCCACGACTTCTCGCACGCGGAGATCTGGGAAGTGCTGCGCGCGAGCCAGTGGCAGGACTACGCGCCGGGCGAGGAGATCGTCAAGGAAGGCGAGATGGACGATCGGTTCTATATCATCGTGTCCGGATACTGCGCGGTCGAGCGCCATGGCTCGAGGCTCGGCATGCTCGAGTCGGGCGACTGCTTTGGCGAGGCGAGCTACGTGCCCGGTGCGAAGCGCACGGCCACCATCCGCGCGAGCACACCCGTCACCGTGCTCAAGGTGAGCTCGACGCTGCTGGAGCAGGTGTCCGCGTCCTGCCAGCTGCGTTTCAATCGCGTGTTTCTGCGCACGCTCATCGCGCGGTTGCAGAACGGGGATCAGACGGCCAGCTGAAGGCAGATCCACCCGGCGTTCTCTTTCTGGCGCTTTCGCGCCACCGGATTTCTGCGCGTTTCCAACACGAATGCGTGCTGCGGGCGGCAGCGCGCTTCAGCATCATCCTCTTCGTGCGCGGAGCACCCCTCAGGGGTGCTCGAGCGCCGGCAGACGCGCCGGTGCCCGGCCGTCCGCGGCACGCCACACCACATGCTTGCATTGCTTGCATCGCGGGTTCGCGCATTGCTAGCATTGATAGCATCGTTGGAGTCGGCGTGCGGACATCGGAAATGGCTCAGTTGGTGGTTCGAAATGTTCCGGAGGAACTGGTCATGGCGCTGAAGCTGCGTGCTGCCAAGAACAATCGAAGTGCCGAGCAGGAGCATCGGGAGATCCTCCGTGCCGCGCTGCGCGGCCCGCGCCGGCGGCCGCTTGCGGAGGTGCTCGCCGCCATGCCCGATGTGGGGCGGGATGAGGATTTCGCGCGTCAGCAAACCGATCGTCGCGGCTGACATGTTCCTCGTCGACACGGATGTGATCAGCGAGTCCCGCAAGGGCGCGAGTGCAAACGAAGGCGTTCGCGCGTTCTTCCGGGATGCGGCGCGTGATGACGTGCCGGTTTACCTGTCCGTGGTCACGGTCGGGGAGCTGCGCCAGGGTCTGGAGAACATCCGCCGCCGCGGAGACCGGCTACAGGCGGAGCGGCTCGCGCGATGGCTCACCCGGCTCATGAACGACTATGCGGATGCGATCCTGCCGTTCGATGAAGACGCCGCGCACGTGTGGGGCCGCCTGCGCGTGCCGAACCCGGAAAACCCGCTGGACAAGCAGATTGCCGCCACCGCGCTGCTGCACGACCTCACGGTCGTCACACGCAATACCGCGCATTTCGAGCCCACGGGCGTTCGTCTTCTGAATCCGTTCTCCTGAAGGCGTATCCGCGCGTCGTCGCGGATCAAACGCCTCAGCCTGCGTCCTTGTCGCGCTCGATGAGGGCGTACGCCGAGTGGTTGTGGATGGATTCGAAGTTCTCGGCTTCGACCACGTAGGCGGCGATGCGGTCGTCCTCGTTCAGACGCTGTGCCACATCACGCACGAGATCTTCCACGAACTTGGGATTGTCGTAGGCGCGCTCGGTGACGTACTTCTCGTCCGGGCGCTTCAGGATGCCGTAGAGCTCGCACGAGGCCTCGGTCTCGGCCACGCGGATGAGCTCCTCGATCCAGATGTGGCGGCGGAGCTTGGCCTTGATGGTGACATGCGAGCGCTGGTTGTGTGCGCCGTAATCCGAGATCCTTTTCGAGCAGGGGCACAGGCTCGTCACCGGCACCACCACCTGGATCCACATCTCGGTGTGGCCGTTCTTGCGCTCACCGATGAGGCTCGCGTGGTAGTCCATGAGGCTCTCCACGCCCGACACAGGCGCCTTCTTCATGACGAAGAAGGGGAAGCTCATCTCGATGTGACCGGCATCGGCTTCCAGGCGAGCCGTCATCTTCTCGAGCATGCCGCGAAAGGATTCCACCGAGATCTCGCGCTCGCCGTGCAACACTTCCACGAAGCGCGACATGTGCGTGCCTTTGAAGTTGTGCGGCAGGTTCACGTACATGTTGAAGCGGGCGATGGTGTGCTGCTCGCCCGCCGAGCGATCCTTCACGCGCACGGGATGCGAAATTTCCTTGATGCCGACGCGATTGATCGGGATGCGGCGCGTGTCGGCGCGGCTCTGCACGTCTTCCACTTCGGCGATCTGTGGCCGGTGGGTCTTGAGGGTGGCGATGTCGGTCATGAACGTGCAAGCCTCGATGCGTGTGTGGGTGGCGGCAGGTGGGCGCCGCCGCCGGAAAGAAGGCGTCCGGGCAATGTAGTGGCCTCACACCATCGCTTCAACCCGCTTTCGGGAGAGGCCTCGCCCATCTGCCGGCCGCTTCGTCCGGAACGACTGATGCGGCCGCTCGACCGGAGGTTCCCGCAAAACGCCGCTGCCGCGGGGCTACGCCTCGCGCGCTGCGCGGGCCAGATCCGGTGATTGCAGTGCCCACCAGCGCTCCACCGAGCCCGAAATGCTCGCAAAGTCCAGCCCCGCGGCGGCGAGACACTCCTCGCGCGAGCCGTGCTCGATGAAACGATCCGGAATACCGATATGCAGAATCGGCAGGGTGATGCCTTCTGCCGCGAGCAGCTCGCCAATGGCCGAGCCCGCACCGCCGGCTGTCGCGTTCTCCTCGAGCGTGACGATGGCGCGATGTCGCCCGGCGATCTTGAGCACGAGCTCTTCATCCAGCGGCTTGATGAACCGCATGTTCACGACCGTGGCATCGAGCCGCTCCGCCACACGCTGTGCCGGCTCCACCAGTGGGCCGAATGCGAGCAAGGCGAGACCACTGCGACCTTCGCGCCGGATCTCACCGCGCCCGACCGGCAGGGCGGTCATCTCCTGCTCGATGGGAACGCCAGGCCCCGTGCCGCGCGGATAGCGGACCGCGGACGGGCCGGGCAGCAGGCTTGCGGTGTACAGCATCTGGCGGCATTCGTTTTCGTCCGCCGGAGCCATCACCGTCAGATTCGGAATGCAGCGCAGATAGCTGAGATCGAAGCTGCCCTGATGTGTGGCGCCATCACTGCCGACGAGCCCGGCGCGATCGATCGCGAACACGACCGGCAGATTCTGCAGGGCCACGTCGTGAATGAGCTGATCGTACGCACGCTGCAGGAACGTGGAGTAGATCGCGACGACGGGCTTCAGCCCTTCCGCCGCAAGTCCCGCCGCGAAGGTAACCGCGTGCTGCTCGGCGATGGCGACATCGAAGTAGCGTTCCGGGAACCGCTTGGAGAATTCAACGAGCCCGGAGCCCTCGCGCATCGCGGGCGTGATGCCGATGATGAGCGGATCGCGCTCGGCGATGTCGCACATCCACTGGCCGAAGATCTGCGAATACGAGGGACCCGTGCTCTTTTCCTTGAAGATGGTGCCGCTCACCGGATCGAACGGCCCGGGCCCGTGCCACTTGATCGGGTCCGCCTCGGCGGGCGGATAGCCCTTGCCCTTGCGCGTGACCACGTGCAGCAGTTGCGGCCCCTTGAGCTTGCGCACGTTGCGCAGCGTGGTGACGAGCGCCTTCACGTCGTGCCCGTCGACCGGGCCGATGTAGTTGAAGCCCATCTCCTCGAAGAGCGTGCCCGCGAGCACCATGCCCTTCATGTGCTCCTCGGAGCGGCGGGCCAGCTCCAGCACCGTCGGCATGGGCTTCAGCATCCGCTTGCCCCCCTCGCGCAGATGCGCGTACACGGGGCCGGAGAGCACGCGCGCGAAGTAGTTCGACAGCGCGCCGACGTTCTCCGAGATCGACATGTCGTTGTCGTTCAGCACGACGAGCAGATCGTTCGGTAGCGAGCCGGCATGGTTCAGGGCTTCGAAGGCCATGCCCGCGGTCATCGCGCCGTCCCCGATCACGGCGACCGCGCGGCGCTTCCTGCCGAGCTGCGCGGCCGCCACCGCCATGCCGAGCGCTGCGCTGATGGAGGTGCTGGAGTGCCCCACGCCGAAGGTGTCGTATTCGCTCTCGTGGCGCGTGGGGAAGGGGGCGAGCCCACCCTTCTGCTTGATGGTGTGGAGCTGATCGCGCCGCCCGGTGAGCACCTTGTGCGGGTACGCCTGATGGCCCACGTCCCAGACGATGCGATCTTCCGGGGTGTCGTACACGTAATGGAGCGCCACGGTCAGCTCGACCGTGCCCAGCCCCGCCGCGAAGTGTCCGCCCCGGGTGGCGACGTTGTGGATGAGGAACTCGCGCAGCTCGGCGGCCAGCCTCGGCAGCTCCGCGACCCGCAAGCGCCTCAGATCCTTCGGTGAGTTGATGCCCGCGAGCAGCGGGTACTTGTCGGGCAGGCCGGCCATTGGGTGCGAAGTGTACACCGCGCGCGATCAGGCCCCTAAGCGAGCCGCCGAGTCCGTGCTGGCCCGAAGCGGATTATCGCGACCGGTTCACAACGTACCGCGCCAGCTCCAGCAGGGGCTGCGCGCGTGCGCCAAGCGGCGCCAGCGCGGCGATGGCCGCCTCGCAGAGCGCGTGCGCGCGCGAGCGGGCCGCTTCGAGGCCGACCGTGCTCGGGTACGTGGGCTTGTTGCGGGCGGTGTCCGCGCCCGCAGTCTTGCCGATGATCGCGGGATCGCCCTCCACGTCGAGGATGTCGTCCTGGATCTGGAAGGCGAGGCCGATGTCGGCGCCGAAGCGCTTGAGCGCATCAAGCTCCGCGCCGGGAGCGATGCCCGCCGCGGTGGCCCCGAGCAGCACGCTGCACTGGATGAGCGCGCCGGTCTTGCGCCGATGCATGTTCTCGACGGCCTCCGCCGTGAGCTTCTGCCCGACCGAAGCGAGGTCGATGGCCTGGCCTCCGGCCATGCCGCTCGTGCCACTGGCATGGGCCAGCAGGCGAATCATCTCGAGCCTTGCCGTGGCCGAGGCGGGGCCCGATGCGTCGTGCGCGAGCACGTCGAACGCCAGTGCCTGGAGCGCATCGCCGACGAGAATGGCCGTGGCCTCGTCGAATGCGCGGTGGCAGGTGGGTCGCCCACGCCGCAGATCGTCGTCGTCCATCGCGGGCAGATCGTCATGGACGAGGCTGTAGACATGCACCAGCTCCACGGCCGCAGCCGGCACGTCCAGATGTTCCAGCGGCGCGCCGAGCGCCTCGCCGGTGCTGTAGACGAGTATGGGCCGCAAGCGCTTGCCGCCTCCGAGCACGCTGTAGCGCATGCCCTCGCGCAAGCGTGCAGAGCCCGCATCGGGCAGGCTGAGGCAGCGATCGAGCACCTGCTCGATGCGCGCCTGGTACGCCTCGATCCGGGGATTCATCGCTCGCCGTTCGGACCTTCCGTGTCGGCGCCGGTGAAGGTCTGAAGCTCGGGCTGACCGCCGCTCTTGCGCAGAAGAATCTCGACCTTCTGCTGAGCGGATTTGAGCGCGGTCTGACAATGGCGCGTGAGCGCGACGCCGCGCTCGAAGGCTTTCAGCGCCTCATCGAGGGGCAGATCGCCACGCTCGAGCCGCTCGACCAGCTTCTCGAGCTCGGCGAGCGCCTGTTCGAAATCCGGTTCCTGGGGATCGCTGGCCAAGGGGACATTTCCGGCAAGGCAGGGGCGCGCACCTTATACAGAGCGATTCCGGCCGGTCAACGCGGTTGACGGTTCCACAGGCGGAGCATAGAGTTTCCGCCCACATTAGACACAGTCTAACGCGCTTCCTCCGCCACCCCTGACGGGCCTTGCGGAGCGAAGCATCATCGAGGAGAACGGCAGTGGCAAATCTCAAGGGCACCAAGACCGAAAAGAATCTGAAGGACGCATTCGCCGGCGAATCCCAGGCGAATCGTCGCTACCTGTACTTCGCAGCCAAGGCGGACGTGGAAGGCTACAACGACGTGTCGGCGGTCTTCCGTTCGACCGCGGAAGGTGAGACCGGCCATGCGCACGGGCACCTCGAGTACCTCGAGGCCGTGGGCGATCCGGCCACGGGTCTGCCGATCGGCGACACGAAGCTCAACCTGAAGGCCGCCATCGCGGGCGAGACGCACGAGTACACCGACATGTACCCCGGCATGGCCAAGGAGGCTCGCGAAGAGGGCTTCAACGAGATCGCGGACTGGTTCGAGACGCTCGCCAAGGCCGAGCGCTCGCACGCCAACCGCTTCCAGAAGGCGCTGGACGCCATCTGATCCGGCGCATAGCGCGCATCAGCGCATCCGTTCCGCGGCGGGGTCGGGTTCTGTGCCACAGGGCCTGACCCCGTGCCGTACGGGGCTGTGCGCGCGCCACTCGCCCTGGTCTTCACGCACGACATGAGCTCTTCAGTCCCCGGCGGTCGCGAAGGCAGTCTGGAGGCGCCCACGAGGCATCCTCTCGACTGGAAGAATCCCGCGTTCTACGACGAAGCCGCGCTCACGAAAGAACTGGAGCGTGTGTTCGACATCTGTCACGGATGCCGGCGTTGCTTCAGTCTCTGCAACGCGTTCCCCACGCTGTTCGATGCGGTGGACGAGTCCCCAACGGGTGAGCTCGACGGCGTCGACCGCAAGGTGTTCTGGCAGGTCGTGGATCACTGTTACCTGTGTGACATGTGCTTCATGACCAAATGTCCGTACGTTCCGCCGCATCCGTGGAATGTGGACTTCCCGCATCTGATGCTGCGCGCGAAGGCGGTTCGCGCGAAGAAGGAAGGCATTGGCCTGCGGGACAAGGTGCTCGCATCCACCGATACCGTCGGTGCGCTCGCGGGCATCCCGGTGGTGGTGGAAGTGGTGAACGCCGTGAACCGCTCGGCACCGGGCCGCGCGCTGCTGGAAAAGACCCTGCGCGTGGACCGAACGGCGCCGATCCCGAAGTACCACTCGAACACCGCGCGCAAGCGGCTGCGGGATCGTGTCGGCACCGTGCCGGTGAATGGTGATGCGAACGGAACGGGCACATCGGGATCCGCCACGGCAGCGGCGCAAGCGAGCGAAATCGAAGCGGGCGCGCAGCGCCCCGCCATGCCTCAAGGGGGAACCGAAACGCGAGGGCGCGTGGCGCTGTTCGCCACGTGCTACGGCAACCGCAACGAGCCGGAGCTGGACGAGGATCTCGTTGCCGTCTTCGAGCACAACGGCATCGACGTCCGTCTCGTGGCGAAGGAACAATGCTGTGGCATGCCCAAACTCGAGCTCGGCGACCTCGAGTCCGTGGCGCGCGCGAAGGAACAGAACATTCCGCAGCTGCTGCGCGTTATCGAGCATGGATACGACATCGTCGCGCCGATTCCCTCGTGCGTGCTGATGTTCAAGCAGGAGCTGCCGCTCATGTTTCCGGATGACCCGGGCGTGCAACTGGTGCGCTCGCGCATCTTCGATCCGTTCGAGTACCTCATGCTCCGCCATCGCGCGGGGCTGCTGCGCACGGATTTCAAGCAATCCCTCGGCAAGGTGAGCTACCACGTGCCGTGTCATCTGCGCGTGCAGAACATCGGCCTCAAGACGCGCGATGTGCTGAAGCTCGTGCCGGACACGACGGTGGAGGTCATCGAGCGCTGCTCGGGTCACAACGGGACGTATGCGGTGAAGAAGGAGTTTCGCGCAGCCTCCGTGAAGATCGGGCGTCCCGTGATGACGCGCGTCGAGAACGCGCAGCCCGCGTACTACGCGAGCGACTGCCCGATGGCCGGGCACCAGATCGAAAGTGGCCTGAAGGCGCACAAGGCGCCGACGCATCCCCTGAAGCTGCTGCGCATCGCTTACGGCATCTGAATCACCGGGCCCGATATGGAAAAGCTCACCACGAAAGATCTCATGTCCCTCGAGCAGTACGCCCGCGAGCGCGCCGCGTTCCGCGCGCGCGTGCTCGAGCACAAGCGGCCACGCAGGATCGCGGTGGGGCCGAACTGCACCTGGCTGTTCGAGGATCGGCTGACGATCCAGTATCAGGTGCAGGAGATGCTGCGCGCCGAGCGCATCTTCGAGCCCGAGGGCATCGAGGATGAGCTGAACGCCTACAACCCGCTCATCCCGGACGGGCGCAACTGGAAGGTGACGCTGCTCATCGAGTTTCCGGATGAGAACGTGCGCCGCGCGAAGCTTGCGGAGCTCAAGGGCATCGAGGATCGCTGCTGGGTGCAGGTGAGCGGGCACGAGAAGGTGTATGCCATCGCCGACGAGGACCTCGAGCGCGAGAACGAGGAGAAGACCTCGTCCGTGCACTTCCTGCGCTTCGAGCTTACGCGGGAGATGATCGCGAGCTACAAGGCCGGCGCCGCCCTCGGTGTGGGCATCGACCACGAGCGCTATCGCCACGAGGTAAGCGAGGTCCCGCGCGAGGTGCACGCCGCGCTCGCGGCCGACCTGAACTGACGCTACGACTGCAGATCATCGGCGTTCACCGCCCGCGGCTTTTCAGGTGCAGCGACTGCGCCGACCCGGCGCGTCAGGTGCTCGCTTCGCGCAGCAGTGTGGTGGCGGAGCCTGAACACGCGCGGTCGGCCAACCGTGCGAGCCGCCAGGGCGCGACAGATCCGCGTCCGCGACCGCCGGCCCGCATCTGCTATATTCCCGGCCCCTGAAGCGCCGGCCCGCGACTGACAGCGCGTGTCTGCCGGGCGCTTTTCCTTTGCGCACCGAAAAACCGGAAGCTGATGAGCCAGTCGTACACCGCGTCCGACATCGAAGTCCTGAGCGGCCTGGAGCCCGTGCGGCGCCGGCCGGGCATGTACACGCACACCTCGCGCCCCAATCACCTCGCGCACGAGGTGATCGACAACAGTGTCGATGAAGCCCTGGCCGGTTACTGCAAGAACATCGTCGTCACGCTCTACAAGGATGGTTCGCTCGAGGTGGACGACGATGGCCGCGGCATGCCCGTGGACATCCACCCGAAGGAGAAGGTGAGCGGCGTCGAGCTGATCCTCACGCGCCTCCACGCGGGCGGGAAGTTCTCCGACAAGAACTACCAGTACTCCGGTGGTTTGCACGGCGTGGGTGTGTCGGTGGTGAATGCGCTCTCGAAGCACCTGGAATGCTGGGTGAAGCGCGGCGGCAAGGAGTACAACATCAGCTTCAAGGACGGGAAGGTCGCCTCGAAGCTCGAAGTGGTGGGCACTGTCGGCCAGCGCAACACCGGCACGCGCGTGCGCTTCTGGCCGGATCCGAAGTTCTTCGACTCTGACAAGTTCTCCGTTCCGCAGCTCAAGCACACGCTGAAGGCGAAGGCCGTCCTGTGCCCCGGCCTGCGCGTGAAGTTCATCAACGAGGCCACGGGCGAGAAGGACGAGTGGTTCTTCTCGGGCGACCTCGGCGCGTATCTGGCCGACGAGCTCGGCAAGGTGGCGCGCCTGCCCTCCGAGCCCATTTCGGGCAAGACCGAAGCGGCGCACGAGGCGGTGGATTACGCCCTCTGCTGGGCGCCGGATGCGGAAACCGTGGTGGCCGAGAGCTACGTCAACCTGATTCCCACCATCGAAGGGGGCACGCACGTGAACGGGCTGCGCTCGGGCGTGGCACAGGCGGTGCGTGAGTTCTGCGAGTTCCGCAACCTCGTCCCGCGCGGGATCAAGCTCACGCCGGAGGACATCTGGCAGAAGGTGTGCTTCGTGCTCTCGCTGAAGATCCACGAGCCGCAGTTCGCCGGCCAGATGAAGGAGCGTCTCGCCTCGCGCGATGCCGCGCCCCTTGTGGAAAGCTACGCGCGCGATTCCATGGCGCTGTGGCTGAACCGGCATCCGGATGCCGGCGAGCGCATCGCGCAGTACGCCATTTCCAATGCGCAGGAGCGCATGAAGGCGGCCCAGAAGATCGTGCGCAAGCGCATCGCCGCGGGCCCCGCGTTGCCGGGCAAGCTTGCGGACTGCGTGAGTCAGGAGCCGGCGCGCTGCGAGCTGTTCCTGGTGGAAGGCGATTCCGCCGGCGGCTCGGCGAAGCAGGCGCGCGACAAGGACTTCCAGGCCATCATGCCCCTGCGCGGCAAGATCCTGAACACGTGGGAGCTCGAGTCCCACGCCATCGCCTCCTCGCAGGAAGTGCACGACATCAGCGTGGCGCTCGGCGTGGAGCCGGGTTCGCCGGACCTGAGCCAGCTGCGCTATCACAAGATCTGCATCCTCGCGGACGCGGACTCGGACGGGCAGCACATCGCCACCCTGCTGTGCGCGCTGTTCCTGCGCCACTTCCGCCCGCTCGTCACGGCGGGCCACGTGTATGTGGCGATGCCGCCGCTCTATCGCATCGACGCCGGCAAGCAGGTGTTCTATGCGCTCGATGACGCCGAACGTGACGCGATCCTGAAGCGCATCGAATCGCAGAACGCTCGCACGAAGCCCACGGTCACGCGCTTCAAGGGCCTGGGCGAGATGAACCCCACGCAGCTTCGCGAAACCACCATCGATCCGCGCACGCGTCGCCTCGTGCAGCTGACCGTCGACGGCAAGGACGAGACCGACAAGCTCATGGACATGCTGCTCGCCAAGAAGCGAGCCGCGGACCGCCGCGAGTGGCTCGAGGAGAAGGGCAACCTCGCGGAGGTGCAGGTATGACCATGCAAGACCAGGAACTGAATTTCGAAGGCGTGGAGAAGCAGCCGCTGCGCATCTTCACGGAGAAGGCGTACCTCGACTATTCGATGTACGTCATTCTCGACCGCGCGCTCCCCGCGTTGGGTGACGGGCTGAAGCCCGTACAGCGCCGCATCATCTATGCCATGAGCGAGCTCGGGCTCTCGGCCGCCTCCAAGCACAAGAAGTCCGCGCGCACGGTCGGCGATGTCATCGGCAAGTTCCATCCCCACGGCGACAGCGCGTGCTACGAAGCCATGGTGCTCATGGCGCAGCCGTTCGCGTATCGCTATCCGATCGTGGACGGGCAGGGCAACTGGGGCTCGCAGGACGATCCGAAGTCCTTCGCCGCCATGCGCTACACCGAGGCGAAGCTCACCCGCTACGCCGAGGTGCTGCTGAACGAGCTGGGGCACGGCACCGTCGATTGGGTGCCGAACTTCGACGGCACGCTCGAAGAACCCTCACTGCTGCCCGCCAGGCTGCCGAACCTGCTGCTGAATGGCGCGTCCGGCATCGCGGTCGGCATGGCAACCGACATCCCGCCGCACAACCTGCGCGAAGTCGCCGCGGCGTGCATTCATCTGCTGGAAGATCCGGAAGCCACCACGCGGCAGCTGATGAAGCACATCAAGGGGCCGGATCTCCCCACGGGCGCGGAGATCATCTCCCCGCGCAGCGACATCGTGGAGTTCTACGAGAAGGGCGTGGGCAGCTTCAAGGCGCGCGCCACCTACGAGATCGAGGACGGCAACGTCGTCATCACCGCCTTCCCGTTCCAGGTGTCGAGCAGCCGCGTGCAGGAGCAGATCGCGGAGCAGATGCGCGCGAAGAAGCTGCCGATGATCGACGACATCCGCGACGAGTCGGATCACGAGAACCCGACGCGCCTCGTCATCGTGCCGCGCTCGAGCCGGGTGGACATGGTAGAGGTGATGAACCACCTGTTCGCCACGACGGACCTCGAGCGCAGCTACCGCGTGAACCTGAACGTCATCGGGCTCGATGGCCGGCCGCGCGTCATGGGGCTGAAGGGCATCCTGTCCGAATGGCTCGAGTTCCGCATCGCCACGGTCACGCGCCGTCTGCAGCACCGCCTCGACAAGGTGAACCGGCGGCTGCACATCCTCGCGGGCCTGCTCATCGTCTATCTCAATCTGGATGAGGTGATCCGCATCATCCGGCGCGAGGATGAGCCCAAACCCGTGCTCATGAAGCGCTTCAAGCTCTCCGAGGAGCAGACCGAAGCCATCCTCGAGACGAAGCTGCGCCACCTCGCGAAGCTCGAGGAGATGAAGATCCGCGAGGAGCAGAACCAGCTCTCAAAGGAAAAGGACGAGCTTGAGGGCCTGCTGAAGAGCAAGGCGAAGCTGCGCAAGCTCGTGGCGGAGGAGCTGCGCTCGGATGCCGAGAAATACGGCGATGACCGCCGCACGAAGATCATCGAGCGCGAAGCGGCCGTGGCCCTCGATGAGACCTCGCTCATCCCCAACGAGCCGGTGACGGTGATTCTTTCAAAGGGCGGTTTCGTGCGCTCCGCGAAGGGTCACGAGATTGATCCGCGCGCGCTGTCGTACAAAGCGGGCGATTCCTTCCAGGGCGTGGCGCGCGGCAAGAGTCTCCAGCAGGCCGTGTTTCTCGACAGCACCGGTCGCACGTACGCGTTGCCCGCGCACTCGCTGCCCTCCGCGCGTGGCAATGGCGAGCCGCTTTCGGGCCGCTTGAATCCGCCGGATGGCGCCAAGTTCGTTGGCGTGATGATGGGCGATCCCGAAGACCTCTGGCTGCTCGCGAGCGATGCCGGTTACGGCTTCACCGTGCGTCTGAAGGAGCTCATCACCGACCGGCGTGCGGGCAAGACGGTGCTGAACGTGCCGGAGAAGTCGCTTGCTCTGCCGCCTGCCTTCGTCGCTTCACCGGACTCGCTGGTGTGCGCCGTGAACAGCGAAGGCAAAATGCTCGCCTTCGTGGTGAAGGACCTGCCCGAGATGCCTCGCGGCAAGGGCAACAAGATCTTCGACATTCCCGCGAAGAAGGCCGCCTCGCGTGAGGAGACGCTCACGGCCATTGCCGTCGTGCCACCAAATGGCAAGCTCGTCCTATATTCCGGGGACAAGACGAAGACAATGGAGTGGAGCGATCTCAAGGACTACCGCGGGCAGCGCGCGCAACGGGGCGCGGTGCTGATGCGCGGATGGCGTGAGATCGACAGGCTCGAAGGCATCCCCGGTTGACGCACACGCGGGGGTGTCGGGCGAGCGAAAGGAGATGCATGACGAACCTGACACCCCAACCGAAAAGAACACTGTTGCGCGCGATTCGCGCCGGCGCGGTCCGCCGTGCCGCAGCCCACGTGCTCGCGACCGCGTCGATCTGCCTGCTGGCCGGCTGCGCAACCTCGCCTGCGTCGGACGACGCGGGATCGGGCAAGTCGCGTAGCTCGAAAGAGCTGCCGATCGCCGCGCCGTTTGCGACGCCGAGCGATCCTTATCCCTCCACATACAAGGTGCCCGAGAGCCCGCCGACGCTGATCCGCGGCGGAACCGTGCTCACCGGCACCGGGCAGCGGCTCGATGAAACGGACGTGCTCATCGTCGATGGACGCATTCGCGCCGTGGGCCGGAATCTCGAAGCCCCTGCAGGTGCGCGCATCATCGACGCCAAGGGGCGGTGGGTTACGCCGGGGCTCATCGACATCCACTCGCATCTCGGCGTGTATCCCACCCCCTCGGTCGACGCCACACAGGATGGCAACGAGATGACGGCGCCGGTGACCGCGAACGTGTGGGCCGAGCATTCCGTGTGGCCGCAGGACCCGGGGTTCGCCACGGCGCTCGCCGGTGGCGTCACGACCCTGCAGATTCTGCCGGGGTCCGCGAACCTGATCGGGGGCCGCTCCGTCGTGGTCAAGAACGTGCCCTCGGTGACGTACCAGGGCATGAAATTTCCCGGTGCGCCCTATGGGCTGAAGATGGCCTGCGGCGAGAATCCGAAGCGTGTCTATGGATCGCGCAACACCGCACCCTCCACCCGCATGGGCAACATGGCCGGCTACCGCGCGCAGTGGGTGGAAGCGCAGGAATACCTGCGAGATCTGGAGGCGTACGACGCCAAGCGCCGCGAAGGAGACAAGGACGCGAAGCCGCCCAAGCGCGATCTGCGCCTCGACACGCTCGCGGGCGTGCTGAGGGGCGAGATCCTCGTGCACATGCATTGCTACCGCGCTGAGGAGATGGCAGCGGTCATCGACATGTCGCGCGAGTTCGGCTATCGCGTCGCTGCGTTCCATCACGGCGTCGAGGCCTACAAGGTCGCGAACTTGCTGGCCGAGAACGGTATCTGCGCCGGGCTGTGGGCGGACTGGTGGGGCTTCAAGATGGAGGCCTTCGATGGCATTCAGGAAAACCTTGCGTTCGTGGATGCTGCACCGGGCGGCTGCGCCATCGTGCACTCGGATTCCGAAGAGGGCATCCAGCGGCTCAATCAGGAGGCGGCGAAAGCCATGGCGCGAGGCGAGCGGGTGGGGCTGCACATTCCGCCTGAACGGGCGATCACCTGGGTGACGGCGAACCCGGCCAAGGCTTTGGGAATTCTCGATCTCACCGGAACGCTCGAGCCGGGCAAGATGGCGGATGTGGTCGTCTGGAACCGCAATCCCTTCAGCGTGTACGCGCTCGCGGATCAGGTGCTCATCGACGGCGCCATTCAGTGGGACCGCATGAATCCACCGCCGAAACCGAGGTCGGACTTCCTGCTCGGTCAGCCTGTGGGGAGCGCGCCATGAGCAAAGCCCTGCATTGTGATCGCGCCAGCAGTGCGCCGAGCCTCGCGAATGAATCTGCGCTCCACATGGGCGCTGTGCTCACCCGCACGCGACTGCGGCGCGGGTTGTCGCTCTTCGCATCGCTCGTGATGTTCTGTGTTGCGAACCACGCGACAGCGCAAGACGTGCTGATCCGCGGCGCACGCGTACACACCGTGTCGGAACAGGGCACGCTCGAGAAGGCGGACGTGCTCGTGCACGACGGCAAGATCGCGCGCGTCGGCGCGGGGCTCGAAGCACCCGCGGGTGCAACGGTGATCGAAGCCAATGGCCGTCCGCTCACGCCCGGCTTCTTTGGCGGGCTCACGGCGCTCGGTCTCGAGGAAGTGCAGCTCGAGGCCTCCACGGCCGACGAGAGCCTGGACATCCACGCGCCCCTGCACGAGCTGCAGCTGCGGCCCGAATTCGATCCCACGCCCACGTTCAACCCTCGCTCGGTGACCGTGCCCGTGACGCGCATCGAAGGGATCACGTGGGCCGTGCTCGCGCCGGGCACGCCGGTGCAGGGTGGCGGCGGCACGTTCGTCACGGGGCAAGGGTCCGCGGTCACACTCGATGGCCGCTTCGATGCCGCGCTCCCCGGCAGCCGCTCCCTGTTCATCGACATGGGGAGTGACAGCTTCCCGATCTCCGGGGGCAGCCGCGCAGCGCAGTTCATGCTGCTGGATCAGGCGATCCGCGAGGCGCGTGCACCGGCCACTGCGGGTCCGCGTGCCGTGCTCACGCCAGCCGGGCGTGAAGCCTTGCGGCCGTATCTTTCGGGCGGCCGTGTAGTGTTCAACGTCGATCGTGCGGCGGACATTCGTCAGGTGCTCGCGTTCGCGGAGCGCAACGGCATGAAGCCCGTGATCGCGGGCGGCGCCGAGGCGTGGGTCGTGGCCGCGGATCTGGCGCGCGCCAAGGTGCCTGTGCTGCTCAACGCGCTCGAAGACCTGCCCGCGGACTTCGACCGCATCGGCGCGCGGCTCGACAATGCCGCGATCCTGCAACGTGCCGGGGTGGTGATCTCGTTCATGCAAACGAATGATCCCACCTCGAATGCACGCAAGATCCGCCAGGTCGCCGGCAATGCGGTGGCGCACGGGTTGCCATTCGACAGCGCTCTCGCTGCGCTCACAGCAAATCCGGCATCGATATTCGGCCTCGGCGCCTCGCGTGGTCGCATCGCTCCGGGCTTGGCGGCCGATCTGGTCCTCTGGAGCGGCGACCCGCTCGAAGTCACCACCGTTGCGGATCAGGTGTGGATCGCGGGCGTCCCGATCGAAATGCGCTCGCGGCAGACGGAACTGCGGGACCGCTATCTCGAGCGGGTGAAGGCTGGTCAGGCGCGCTGAACACCGCGAGGAGCGCCACACCGGACTGCCCGCTCACTCGAGCGGGCAGCCGCCAAGGGTGAGGATCCGCGCACGGCGTGCTCCCACGCCCGCCGTGCGCATTGAGTGGCGGTGAGCTGGGCGTTTGAGCAACGCGACCGACGGCGCCGGCTGTCCTATCAGGAGAACCCCTCCACGCCCATCTGCAGGAAACCAAAACAAGGCGGGCAGCTTCCATCCTTGCTAAACGCTGCCTATCACATGGCGTCGCCTTGGACCCTTATGAAAGGCAGCCACTCGGATGGCGAGTAGCGCGGAAGCCTCTACGCGGGCAGGTCGGTACATCGCTCAGCAGACTGGCTATCGGGCGTTCATGCCGGCGCCGCTGCCGCCGCAGCCGGCCCTCGCGCTGACGGGTGAATTTGCAGGGTCTGCTCTCGGCCGCCGATCGCGCTGAGGCGGCTCGACGGGTCGGTGCTGATTGCAGCCGTGCGCGACCGGGACTGAAGAACATCGCGTCCCCGTCGCCACCGCAGGCTCGGCCCGCCTGACGCTTCTACAAGTCAGCGCTCTGGTCTACCGCTCCGCGCGCAACACAACTTCTTCCGGCGCGTTGACGAAGTAGCCCTGGATGAACTGAACGCCGAGCTGCCACAGCACCGCCATCGTGTTCGCGTTCTCGACGCGCTCGGCGATCGTTTGCACGTTGCGCTTGCCGGCGGCTTCCACGAGTTTGCGCACCCTGTCCTGCAGCTCGTTGTCGCCCGCGAGGTTCTGCACGATGGCGCCGTCGATCTTCACGAAATCCAGCGGGAAGGAGGCGAGCAGCCCGAACGGGTCGCGGCCCGCGCCGAAGGCTTCGAGCGTGAAGCGGAAGCCCCGCTGGCGCAGCGACGCGGCAAGCCCCGAGGCCTCGTTGAGATGCGTGGCGGCGACATTCTCCGGTACCTGGAAGCTGATGCGCGCAGGGTCCGCGCGGCTTGCGCGGATGTGATTGTCCAGCCAGCCGAGGAAGGAGGGGTCACGCACCGTGTCCTTCGACAGGCGCACGAACAGGCAGCCGGGCTTGCGCTGCGCGGCGAAGGAGAGCGATGCGCCGACGACCCAACGATCGATGTTCTTCAGCAGATCGTTGCGTTCGGCCGCGGCCATGAATTCCGCGGGCAGCACTTCCTTGCCCTGCGCATCAATCATGCGCACGAGCACGTCGAACATGCCCAGGTCATCGCCCTGCAGGCTCGCCACCGGCTGCTGCACGAGCCGGAAGCGGTTTTCCATGAGCGCGGCCTTGATGTGCTTCACCCACACCTTGTCGTAGGACTGCACTCGGGCGTCGTTGTCCGCCTTGTCGGACGTGACACTCTGGTTGCCACCGCGAGCGCGGCCTCTGCGGCAGGCATCCAGTGCGTCCGCAATGGCGGCATCGGCATTGGTGCCGGCGGGCGGCACCACGCTGAGACCCACGGTGCACGTGACGGAGAGTTGCTTCTCGCCGATGCGCACCACGTTTTTTGCGGCCTTCGCGATGAGCTGCTCGACCCAGGCTTCGACGTCGCGCTCGTTCCCGCGCTCGAGCAGGACGAGGAAGCCGACGCCGCCGAATCGACCCGCGATGTCCTTGGGGTTCAGGTGTTCCTTGAGGAGCGTGGCGAACTCGATCAGCACCTGCTCACTGGCGGTGATGCCGACGTCCTGCTCAACGCTCGCGAACTTGTCTGGCTTCACGACGGCGAAGTAGCGCACACCGCCGGGTGCGGGCGTGCGCAGCCGCTCGGCGATTGCTTCGAGCAATGGGCGCCGATAGAGAAGCCCCGTGGACGGGTCACGCCGCACGGCGTCGGCAAGATCGTCCGCAATCGCGCGCTCATCCCGAGAACGTGCGGGCACCACCATGCGCACGCAGGGCTCGCCATCGTGCTCGCCAAGCGTGAGAACGAGCTCCATGGGCAGCAGTGTGCCGTCCGCGAGCACTGCATTGAGCTTCAGCGTGTGATCGCTCCAGCGCCCGTTCAGGCACGCCGCGAGCGCGCCCTTCAGCGCGGGATGCTTCGCCTCCTCGAACAGGTCCATGATGGGCTGGCCGACGAGGTCCTCCGCGTTCACGATACCGAACAGCTCGAGCCAGGAGGGGTTCGCATCGACGATGATGCCTTCCTGGACCTCCACGATCGCATCGTTCGAGCGCTCGAGCACCGTCTCGAGCTGCTTGCGCGCATCCCGCGCGGACTTGAGTGTGGTTTCGAGCGCGCGCTCCAGGCGGAAGGAGCGCAGCTCGCGACTCATTACCGCCTGCAGTCGCGCCGGGTTGGCGATGGACACCACGTCGCGCGCGCCGTTGGCCATGGCCACGGCGATACGGCTCTCGTCGAAGCCATCGGCGACCACGATGAGCGGCACCGTGGGTGCCAGCTGATCCCGCACGGTGACGGCCGAAGTCAGCTCGTCGTTGCCGGTATCGACATAGAGCAGCAGCTCGGGGTTGATCTGGGTGAGGGCGTCGCCCAGGTCGCGAAGCGAGGGAATCCACGTGCAATGAACCGGATGTCCCGCCCGCCGCAGGATGCTGTTGATCGACTCGACGGGTTCGCGCGCCGTGCTCAGAACGATGAGCGGAACGGCTTTCTGCTCGGCCAACGTGACCTCCATCACATTCTTCGGCGGGACGAAATCGCGCGGATTCTAGCGGGGCGCGTTCGCCCCCAGCATGCGGCGCCGCTCACTTTTCAGCGAAGCGTGGGAGCAGTGTCAGCTTGGCAGGCGCGCCTTCGACTTCCCGTACCAGCTTCGGAACGAGATAGCCGGGCAGTCGCGCGGCGAGCGTTCCTGCGAGCCGCTGCGCCACCTCCTTCGCAACCTCGAAATGCGCGGTACCCGATACGCGGTCGAGCACGTGCAGGTAGTACGGCAGCACGCCTGCATCGAAAAGAACACGCGAGAGCGAGGTGAGGACGTCGGCGTCGTCGTTCACTCCCCGCAGGAGCACGCTCTGATTCAAGAGCGTGACGCCTCGGGCGCGCAGTTGGGCGAGGGCGGTTCGCACCGACTCGTCGATCTCGTTCGGGTGGTTCGCATGCAGCACGAACACGGTCGGTATCGAAACGCTGTCAAGCCACGCCAGCAGCCCCGCGTCCACGCGCGAGGGGAGCACGATGGGCTGCCGCGTATGCACGCGCAACCGCTTCACGTGCGGAATTTGGCACAGCGCATTGGTGAGGGACGTGAGCCGGGCATCGCCGAGTGACAACGGGTCTCCGCCGCTCAGAATCACCTCCTCGAGCGAGGTGTCCTCCGCGATGACGCGCAAGGCTTCGCTGTACCGGGCGCCTTCGCCGGTCTGCTCTGCATAGGGGAACTCGCGACGAAAGCAGTATCGGCAGTGAACGGCACAGGCCGAGGTCGTGATGAGCAAGGCACGGCCGTGGTACTTGTGGAGCAGCCCCGGGGCGCGCAGGGCCGCGCGTTCGCCCAGCGGATCGGGCCCGAACTGCGGCACGGACTCGCCCTCCGCCGCGAGCGGCAGCACCTGCCTGAGCAGCGGATCATTCGGGTCGCCACGGCGCATGCGCGCCACGTACCCGCGCGGCACGCGCACGGCGAACTGGGTGGCGACCTGACGAGCCGGCTCGATCAGTGAGCGATCGAGCCCGAGCGTGTCGATGAGCTCCTCGGCGCTCGTGATGGCGGAGGCCATCTCATGCTGCCAGCGGACGGCCGCCGGGTGGCGGGTTGGGGAAGATGCCGTTATCATGCGCGACTTTTCAGCGGGCGGGCCCGGCGACCCCGGAAGGTCGCGGTACCGTACGTGCGGTTTCAATCCAGCGGCGCGGGATGCGCCGGTTTTCAGCCGGGGCCCATTGTGCGGACCCCACTGCGAGAAAGAAATGGCGAGCTACACAACCAGCGAGTTGCGCGGTGGCATGAAGGTGCTGCTCGATGGAGACCCGTACGCTATCGTCGAGAACGAGTTCGTGAAGCCGGGCAAGGGCCAGGCGTTCAATCGCATCAAGGTGCGGAACCTGCGCACGGGCCGTGTCATCGAGCGCACCTGGCGCTCCGGTGAGTCCCTCGAAGCCGCCGACGTCATGGACATCGAGATGCAATATCTCTATCAGGACGGCGACTTCTTCCACTTCATGGTGCCCGACAGCTTCGAGCAGTACACGGCGAGCCGTGCCGCCGTCGGCGAGGCGGCCCAGTGGCTGAAGGATGGCGTGGTCTGCATCGTCACGCTGTGGAACAACGAGCCGCTCGTGGTCACGCCCCCGGCGCACATCGAGCTGAAGGTGGTCGAGACCGACCCGGGCGTGCGTGGGGATACCGCCACCGGCGGGCAGAAGCCGGCCAAGCTGGAAACCGGGGCCGTCGTGCGCGTGCCGCTGTTCATCAACGAAGGCGAAGTTGTGCGCATCGACACCCGCACGGGCGCATACATCTCCCGCGCCAAGGGCTGATCTCACGATGGGCTTCGGCCGCCGCCCCGGGCGGCGGCCGTTACGCCGGCGGATCCGTCGCTCGCTGCATGCCGGCGACGATCTCGGCGGCGAGTCGCTCCAGCCCGCGGCGATCCGCCTCATCGAAGCGCGCGAGGCGGGGGCTGTCCAGATCGAGCACGCCCAGCAGCGCTCCTTCCGCGATCAACGGAATCACAATCTCCGACCGGGACGCCGCGTCACACGCAATGTGCCCCGGGAAGGCATTCACGTCGGGCACCACGATCGTTCTGCGCTCGGCCGCGGCCGTTCCGCACACCCCCTTGCCGAGCGCGATGCGCACACAAGCCGGCTTGCCCTGGAACGGCCCGACAACCAGCTCGCCGTTCTTCAGGAAGTACACGCCGCACCAGTTCAGGTCCGGCAGCGCATGAAAGATGAGCGACGTGGCGTTCGCCGTGTTCGCGATCACATCCGTTTCACCCGTGAGAAGAGCACGCAACTCGTCGGCGAGCGCCGCGTAATCGGCGTCCTTGTCCTTGAACAGGTAGCGCTTGCTCACATGACTCATGCGCGTCTCACGAGCGTTCGGCAGGAAGGATTTGCGAGCTGATGGTACTGCCTGAGCGCCCGACACCCAAGGTTGTTGCCGGCAGGGCCGCGGCTCGCACGATGCGACGCGCAGTCACCTTCCGTGCTGAACGTGACGTTGGTCTTCTTCATTCTGCAGGGGCGAAAGAACGTCTTCGCCATGCGCAGCGCCTACGCGCGCTCGGTGGGGAACGGAATCACGTCATCGATGTGCTGCGCATCCGCCGCAAGCATCAGCAATCGATCGAATCCCAGCGCCACGCCCGAGCACTCCGGCAGCCCGGATTCGAGCGCCGCAAGCAGCCGCTCATCGAGGCTGTACGTGGGCAGGCCGCGGCGCGCGCGCTCCGCAAGGTCCGCCTCGAAACGCGTGCGTTGCTCTTGCGCGGAGGCCAGCTCGTGAAAGCCGTTCGCCAGCTCGATGCCTTTGCAGTACAGCTCGAAGCGAAGCGCGCAACGGGCATCGTTCGGGTCCAGCCGCGCGAGCGCGGCCTGTGAAGCAGGGTACCGATGCACGAAGGTGAGAGCCTGCTGGCCCAGCCGCGGCCCGATCTTCGCGCCCATGAGCAGCTCGAGCAGCTCATCCCGGGCCGCGCCTGTGGAGTGCGGCTCGAAGCCCAGCTCGCGCGCTGCGCGCACGAGCTCCTCATCCGGGCACGCGAGCGGATCGATGCCGGCCTCGCGCAGAAATGCCTGCTGGTAGGTGATGCGCTCGCTCGCAAGCGCGCGTGCAGCCGGGCCGATCACGGCGCGAACGAGCGCCTCCACCTCGTCCATGAGCGCTTCGAGCGTGAAGCCGAGCCGATACCACTCGATCAACGTGAATTCAGCGTTGTGATAGCGACCGCGCTCCAGGCCGCGAGCGACGTGGCAAATCTGGTAGATGTCACCACTGCCCGCGGCGAGCAGGCGCTTCATCGCAAACTCTGGCGAGGTGTGCAGGAAAAAGCGCGCACGCGGCACGCCCGCGGCGGTCGAAGAGTCCTCGGGCGAGGTGACCGGATCGTCGGGAAAGCGCACTTCGGCGGAGTGAATGTGAACGTCGGACACCGGCGCGTTCACGATGACGGGTGTGTCCACCTCCAGAACGCCGCGTTCCGCGAAGAAGGCCCGCACCTGAGCGAAAGCCGCCGCGCGCCGCTCGAGCATTGCGCGGCTCGCCGTGGGGCGCCAGTCATTCCCGCTGTTCATTCACTCAGGCGTGCGAGCGGCTGCCCCATGCGAATGACGGTGCCGCTTCGCAGATCCGCGCGCCACTGGGTTGTGCCCGGCGGCAGCAGGAGAATCACGGTCGAGCCCATATTGAAGCGCCCCATCTCTTCCCCGGCTTGCAGGTGCGCAGGCGCGCGCAAACCTGTGACGGGCAGGCTGCAGGGTGTGCGCGGCCGCCGCGGTGTGATATCCCCATGCCAGACGGTGGACATGCTGCCCACGAAAAGCGCGCCCACGAGAATCATCGCGAACTGCAGTGACCCATGCTCGAAGATGCACACCACCCGCTCGTTGCGCGCGAACAGGTTATCCACCGCCGCAGCCGTCGTGGCATTCACGCTGAACAGCTTCCCCGGCACATACCAGGCGGCCTTCAGCGTGCCGGCCAGCGGCATGTGAATGCGGTGGTAGTTGTACGGTGCCAGATACAGCGTGGCGAACGCTCCGCCCTTGAACCGGGCGCTCCACTCCTTTTCATCTGCGAGCAGTGCATCGAGCGTGTAGTGGCGCCCCTTCGCCTGAAAGAGTTGCGTCCCCTCGATGCGCCCGAGCTGACTCACGGTCCCGTCCACGGGAGAGACGAGCGTGCCCGCATCCCGTGCGATGGGGCGCGTCTCCGGCCGAAGCGGGCGCGTGAAGAAGTCGTTGAACGTGGGATACGCGAACGGATCCGGCTCCACCGCGTCGCTCATCTCGGGCCGGAACCCGCGCATGAAGCTGCCGATGAGCGCGTTCTTGATGCGCGGCGAGCGGCTCCGGGTGGCCGCATGGACAATGCTCGTGAGCAGGTGCTGGGGCAGCACGTGCTGCATGCCCACGAACAGCCGCCGCTTCAGCGTCGGAGGCTCGTGCGTGCCGGGGGTGAGCGTGGAGGTTTCAGGCGTGCTCATGTTGATGCATGGATGCTCGGTGCCGGGCGTTTTGCGGCAGAGACTTCAGGCCGGGACGTTCGCGATGCCGGCGGCATTCACCCGTGCAGGCGGTCCGCAACGCTGCGGATGTCCGCTGCGGTCGGCTCGATTTCGATGGGCGGCGTGAAAATCGCGACGCGTCTGGCCTGGTCGTCCAGCAGAAACACCACGCCTGAATGATCCACGGTGTAGTCCCCGCCGGGCAGATCCACCCGCGCAATCGGCACGCCGAACTCGCGCGCCACGCGCTGAATCTCTTCTGGATCACCGGTCGCGCCTTTGAAGCTCGGATCGAAGGCGTGCACGTACCGCGCGAGCTGCTCTGGCGTGTCTCGCTGCGGGTCGACGGTGATGAGCAGCACGCGCAGGTTCTCGACGCCGGAGCTCTTCGCAATCTGCGCAAGCTTGGCGAGCGTGGTCGGGCAGATGTCCGGGCAGTGGGTGAACCCGAAGAACACCAGGGTCGGGCGCCCCTTCAGCTCAGTCAGTGTGAAGGGCTGGCCCGATTCGTCCGTGAGCGAGAGACTGTCGAGCACCCGAGGCTGCGGAAGCCACGTCCCGCTTGTAAGCTGCGGCACCGAGCTGGCCGACTGCTGCGCCACCCAGAACCCCGCAACCGCCGCCACCACGGCGAGCACACCCCAGACCAACCATGAGCGTTTCGTTTGCATGAGTGAAGTATCCCACAGGCGTCCGCCGTCGCATCGCCGAAGCGGGGCAGGCACCCCCAAGGTCACGGTGCGAAACCTGATCGAGCGCGGCAGCCGCCGCCTGCAGCGCGCCGGCGTGTTTTTCGGCCACGGCACCGACAACGCATGGGACGATGCGGCCGCGCTCGTATGGCACGCGCTCCGGCTGCCGGACAATCCCGCTCCGGGCGTGTATGAGCGGCGGGTGAGCGCCGCCGGACAGGCCCGCGTGGAGGAGTTGTTCGACCGGCGCATCCGCGAGCGCATTCCGGCCGTATATCTCACCGGGCAGACGTGGTTTGCGGGACTGCCGTTCAAGGTCGATCCGCGTGTACTCATTCCGCGCTCCCCGATCGCCGAGCTGATCGAGCAGCGCTTCTCGCCGTGGGTGCCGGCGAGCCGTGTGCGGCGCATTCTGGACATCGGCACCGGGTCGGGCTGCATCGCCATCGCGTGTGCAAAGGCCTTTCCGAATGCGCGCGTGGATGCGGTGGACATCTCGGCCGATGCGCTCGAAGTGGCCCGCGAGAATGTGCGGCGGCATCGACTCGGCAAGCGCGTCCGGCTGCTCATTTCGGACCATTTCCGCGCGCTGCAGGGCGAGTCCTACGATATCATCGTGAGCAATCCGCCCTACGTGGGCGCGCGCGAGCTGAACGCTCTGCCTCCCGAATATCGCCACGAGCCGCGCGAGGCGCTCGCCGCCGGGCGCTCGGGCCTCGACTCCGTACGAGTCATTCTGAGTGAAGCGGGTCGCCACCTGCGTGCAGGCGGTGTGCTCATCGTGGAGGTGGGCAACACCGAACGCGCAGTGCGCCGGGCCTATCCGAAACTGCCGTTCATATGGCTGGAGTTCGAACGCGGCGGTGGCGGCGTGTTCCTGCTGACAGCGGAAGCGCTCGCTGCGCATGCCGCGGCACTGGAAAGTGTCGAGCCTGGGAACAGGTCGCTGGCGCATGCGCGACGAGGCACGCGGCAGGCAAAGAGTCGGCGGCGGCGGGCCGAGAGGTCGGTGCGCAGGCCAGCCGCTGCTCGCAGGCGGCCCTGATGAACGCTCGCGCGCAGTGGCGGGTGGCATCGGGGCGGGCGCAAACGCCACTTCAGGCGAGCGGCAACAAGCGACCGCAGGCTACGATGCGCCAGCGCCGCGGGTGAGTGACAAGGTATCGGGAATTCAGGCTGGGCAACGCACAGGTTCATCATGTCGGGCAACACGATCGGCAAGCTCTTCACCGTGACGACCTTTGGCGAAAGCCACGGGCCTGCGCTGGGCTGCATCGTCGATGGCTGCCCGCCGGGGCTCGCGCTGAGCGAAGCGGACCTGCAGGGCGACGTGAATCGCCGGCGTACCGGCACTTCCCACTTCGTGAGCCAGCGCCGCGAATCCGATCAGGTGCGCATCCTGTCCGGGGTGTTCGAGGGCAAGACGACCGGCACCCCCATCGGCATCCTCATTGAAAACACGGATGCGCGCTCGCGCGACTACGACAAGATCAAGGATCGCTTCCGGCCCGGGCACGCGGACTACACGTATCAGCAGAAGTACGGCTTTCGCGACTACCGCGGCGGCGGCCGCTCCTCCGCGCGCGAAACCGTCATGCGCGTTGCCGCGGGGGCCATCGCGCGGAAGTATCTGGCCGAGCGGCTCGGCATTCGCATTCACGGCTATCTGAGCAAGATCGGCTCGCTCACGCTCGATCCGGTGCAGCCTGCCTTCGCCTACGAGAATCCCTTCTTCTGTCCGGACCCTGCGCGCGTGGCGGAGCTCGAGGCGCTCATCTGGAAGATCCGCGAAGAGGGGGATTCGATCGGTGCGCGCGTCACGGTGATTGCCACCGGCGTGCCGCCGGGGCTGGGCGAGCCCGTCTTCGACCGCCTGGATGCGGACATTGCGCACGCCATGATGGGCATCAATGCCGTGAAGGCCGTCGAGATCGGCGCGGGCACGCACGCCGTGGAGCAGAAGGGCAGCGAGCACCGCGACGAGCTCACTCCTCAGGGCTTCAGGCGCAACAACGCCGGGGGCATTCTCGGTGGCATTTCCTCAGGCCAGGACATCGTCGTGCACGTGTCGCTGAAGCCCACGTCCAGCATTCAGGTGCCCGGCGACACCATCAATCTCCAGGGCGACCCCGTGCAGGTCGTCACCACCGGACGGCACGACCCGTGCGTGGGCCTCCGTGCCACACCCATTGCCGAAGCGATGCTCGCCATCGTGCTCATGGATCACTATCTGCGCCATCGTGCGCAGAACGCGGACGTGGTCTCGTCCACGCCCGTGATCACCCGTTGAACCCGGATTCTTCTTTCGCGCAAGGACCACCCGATGTCCGAAACTTTCGCAGTCGCCGTCGTCGGAGCGACCGGGCTCGTCGGCGAGGCCATGGTCAATGTGCTCGAGGAGCGCAACTTCCCGGTGTCCGAGCTGTATCCGCTCGCAAGCCACCGCTCGCTCGGAAAGTCCGTTACCTTTCGTAGCAAGACGCTCCCCGTGGGCGATCTTGCGACCTTCGATTTCAGCAAGGTGCAGATCGCACTCTTTTCCGCGGGCAGTGAGGTGTCACGGGAGCACGCGCCGCGCGCCGCGGCCGCGGGCTGCATCGTGATCGACAACACGTCCCAGTTCCGCTACGAGAATGATGTTCCGCTCGTGGTGCCTGAAGTGAACCCGCATGCGATCGCGCAGTACAAGGCGCGGAACATCATCGCCAATCCGAACTGCTCCACGATCCAGATGCTGGTGGCGCTCAAGCCCATTCACGACGCGGTGGGTATCGAGCGCATCAACGTGGCGACGTATCAGTCCGTATCAGGCGCCGGGCGGCAGGCGGTGGAGGAGCTCGCCAGCCAGAGTGCGGCGCTGCTGAGCGGGCACGGCCAGGTGAAGCCGCGGGTGATGCCCAAGCAGATCGCGTTCAACTGCCTGCCGCAGATCGACGCCTTCCAGGACAACGGCTACACCCGGGAAGAAATGAAGATGGTCTGGGAAACGCACAAGATCATGGAGGACGACAGCATTCGTGTGAACCCGACCACAGTTCGGGTGCCCGTGTTCTTCGGGCACTCCGAGGCGATTCACCTGGAGACGCGGCGCAAGATCACCGCCGCCGAGGCGCGCGCGCTGCTGCGCAAGGCACCGGGTGTGGAAGTGATCGATGAGCGCCGGCCGGGCGGGTATCCGACCGCGGCTACCGAGGCAGCGAACCGCGACACAGTTTATGTCGGAAGAATCCGTGAAGATATTTCCACCAGGCATGGACTTAATCTATGGGTGGTCGCGGACAACATTCGCAAGGGTGCCGCCACGAACAGCGTGCAGATCGCGGAAGCTTTGGTGCGCGAGCATATTTAAGTTATATTGCCGCCCAAATTTGCGTGGCCTCGCGAAATGCGATCCACGCATTTGTTTTTAAAAGACTTTCTAAGAGTCTCTTGCCCCACGGGGTGTGCTGATGGTCGCCAAATCGGTCAAGTGGGCGCTGGCCTCGCTCGTCGTATTTCCGCCGGCCGCCTTCGCGCTCGGCCTGGGAGAGGTGCGTCTTCTCTCCTCGCTCAATGCCCCCCTCGATGCGGAGATCGAGCTGATCGGTGCCACGCCGGAGGAGATGCAGACCCTCAAGGCGCAGATCGCTTCCCGCGAGACCTTCGCGCGCTACGGGCTCGACTGGCCCGCGCAACTCGGCACGGTCACCCTGACGCCTGTCCGCAAGCCGGATGGCACGGAAGTCATTCGCCTGCGCACCGCCGAAACGATCACGGAGCCCTTCCTCACGCTGCTCGTCGAAGTGAACTGGGCGCGAGGTCGGCTCGTGCGCGAGTACACCATGCTGCTCGACCCGCCGGTGTACGCGCCGGCGCAGCAGCAGGCCGCCGCACCTGTCGCCGCACCGTCGGTCGGCGAGGGCACCCGTGCTGGCCAGATCGCTCGCACGCCGCCGCAGCAGCAGCGCGAAACGCCGGCACCGGCTGCAACGCCTTCTGAATCGCCCGCCCGTGCAGAGCCCTCGGCATCCGCGGCGGGCTCTTCGCGCACGGTGCGTCCGGGCGACACGCTCTCCGAGATCGCCAGCGCGATTGCGGGCGGGGATTCCGCGCAGACGCGTGCGTGGATGCTCGCCATCTATCAGAACAACCCCGCCGCATTCGACGGGAACATGAACATCCTGCGTTCGGGTGCGGTGCTGCGCATCCCGGACAATTCGGTCGTGGCCGCGATCTCCCCCGCCGAAGCGTCGGCGGAGATCCGTCGCCAGTACGCCGCGTGGCGCGGCAGCACGGCGGCCAACGCGCGCTCCGCAGAAGAGCCCGGGCGCCTGCGTCTCGTCACGCCCACGGATCAGGGCGGAGGCGGCGCGAGCACGGCAACGGCCAGCGCGCAAACCGAGCAACTGCAGAGTCGCGTGCGCGAGCTCGAAGCGCAGCTCGCCGAATCCCGGCGACTGCTGGAGCTGCGTAACGCAGAAGTCGCTCAGCTGCAGGCGCGCCTCGCCGCGCAGTCTGGTGCACAGGCACCCGCTGCTCCGGCAGCAGAAGCCACACCCGCAGCACCTCTCGAAACCGAGATTCCGTCCGATGCTCCGGAGGCGACGCCGCCTTCGGAACAGTCCGAACAGCCTGCTGCCGCCATCGCGGAAGAAGAGCAGCCCGCAGCAGCCGCAGAAGGGGCAGCCGCCGCCGAAGAGCAGGCGGCGCAGGCCGAGCCGGCGCCCGCTCCCGCGCAGCGTCCGGCCTCTACGCCGCCGGCGGAGGAAGAAGAAGGTTCTCTGTTCGATACGCTCGCGAGCTACTGGTGGGCCGCACTGGCGGTCATCGTGGCGTTGCTCGCGCTGCTGGGTCTGCGCGCGTACCGCGCGCGCCAGCGCAATGAGTTCGATAATTCCCTGAGCCGCCTGCAGGCGGGCAGCGCGGACGCGTTTGCGCACGAACCTTCGGGCGACACGCAGCCGCTGCGTGCGCCGGATCGCGATGAAGCGTTCGTGGTTGAGGAAACCGGCACTCACGAGCGTCCGCGCTTCGCGGGCGAAGCGGCGGTGCCGGCTGCGCGCCATGTGCCCGCGGACGAAACCATCAGCAGCGAAGCCGCGATCAATCTGGATCAGGGCGATCCGCTGGCCGAGGCCGATTTCCACATGGCCTACGGTCTGTACGATCAGGCCGCGGATCTGGTGCGCATCGCCATCTCGCGCGAGCCGCACCGGCGGGATCTGAAACTGAAGCTCCTCGAAGTCTTCTTCGTGTGGGGCAACAAGGAGCAGTTCCTGCAGACCGCGCGTGGGCTCGCCGAGACGCGCGACGAAGCGCAGTCCGGTGAGTGGGAAAAGATCGTCATCATGGGCAAGCAGCTCGCGCCCGAGGACCCGCTGTTCGCGGGCAGCGGCGGCGGCTCGCTGGGCGGTGTCGATCTGGATCTCGAAGGCGGTCAGAGCCGCGTGGATTTCGATCTGGCGGCCGAAGGTGGTGCCGCGGATGCGGGCGCCATCGACCTCGACATCGGCTCCGCGCTCGGCGAGAAGGAGCCGGACCGCGACTCCCAGACCGCCACGGATCACAACCTCGCGCTGCACGAGGACGCGTTCCTGCCCGACGGCGGCACGGGCACCACGCGTGAGATGACGCAGAAGCTCCCGAGCGACAACTCGCCCACCGTCGCCGTGTTCGGCGCCGATATCGAAGCGCCCACGGTGGAGCAGCCCGCGCTCTACGGCGGGAACAACCCCACGGTGCGGCAGAAGCTCGAGACGGCCCTGAAGCACAGCGGCGCGCCGGAGCCGACCGCCGAGCTGGCCATCGACGATCTGGGCCTCGATCTGTCCGCGCTCGACACCATGGATCAGCCGAGCCTCGCGGCGACACAGGAGTCGCCCACCCTCGTGGCGGGTCTCGATGAACGCTCACGCCGCATCATGGACGAGGCCGAGCGCCGCGCCGGCTTCAAGGACATCGACGCCACCGCCATCTCCGCGACCGGGTCCTGGAATCTCTCGTCGGATGACCTCGACCCGACGATGCCGCCGACACGCGTCGGCCTGAACGGCAGCGGCGCGGGTGCTGCCGCGGCGGATGGTGCGGAAACCTCGCGTCTCGAAGTCGGCAGCGATCTCGACTTCAACTTCAACGAGGCCGAGGGCGCCGCGAGAATGACCAACGGGTCGGGCGCCGCCGTCGATCTCGACGTGGGCACTGCAACCGTTCCGGACGCGGCGTTCACCAGCACGCAGCAGCTGTCGGCGGACGATCTGGCGCTGCCGGATCTCGAGCCCGTCACGATGAGCGAAGTGGGCACGAAGCTCGACCTCGCCCGCGCGTACATGGACATGGGCGATCCGGAAGGCGCGCGAAACATTCTTGAAGAAGTGATGCAGGAAGGCTCCGTGGCGCAGAAGCAGGAAGCGCAGCGCCTGCTCGAATCCCTGCCCGGGTAAACGCCGATCTGACACGCTTCGCCATTGGCATCGAGTACGACGGGACTGCCTATGCCGGCTGGCAGTCCCAGTCTCATGCACCCAGCATCCAGCAGCTCGCGGAAGAGGCGTTTGGCCGCATTGCCAGCGCCCCGATCACGCTCGTGTGCGCGGGCCGCACGGATGCCGGAGTGCATGCGCGCGAGCAGGTTGCACACTTCGATACCGATGCCGTCAGGCCGCTTCGTGGGTGGCTGCTCGGCGCGAACACGAATCTTCCGCGCGACATCAGCGTCAGCTGGATCGTGCCGGTGCCTGCTCACTTCCACGCGCGCTATTCGGCTGAATGGCGCACGTACCGGTACTACATCTTCAATCGCATGGTGCGCTCCGCGCTGACCGAGAAGCGTGCGGCACATATCCGGCGCAGCCTGGATCACGAGCGCATGCGTGAAGGTGCGGCGTGGCTGGTGGGCGAGCACGACTTCAGTGCCTTCCGCTCCTCCGAGTGTCAGGCGCATTCCACGGTGCGCCGGGTGGCTCGGCTCGAGGTGGAGCGGGACGGCGACTGGATCATGGTCGAAGTGACCGCGAATGCGTTTCTCCACCACATGGTGCGAAACTTCGTGGGCACGCTGCTGGCCATCGGTCGCGGCGACGAGCGGCCCGAGTGGGCGCGCGAGGTGCTCGAGTCACGCGACCGGACGCGCGCCGGGGTCACCGCCCCGCCCGAGGGGCTGTACCTGTGGAGCGTCCAGTACCCCGATGCGTTCGGGCTGCCGCAGACGGCCCGCTCCGCTATGATCGCGCCTCCGTTCGGTGCACGGGTCTGAGGATGTCCTGGTTCGAGAAAATCATGCCTTCGCGCATCAAGACGGAGCGCCGCACGCGCTCGGTCCCCGAAGGCTTGTGGATCAAGTGTCCGGCTTGCGATGCCGTGCTGTACCGCGCGGAGCTGGAACGCAATCTCTATGTGTGCCCCAAGTGCAGCCATCACATGCGCATCGGCGCGCGCGAGCGGCTGGAGAGCTTCCTGGACAAGGGCACCGGCGTCGAGATCGGTGCGAACATCACGCCGGAAGATCCGCTCAAGTTCCGCGACAGCAAGCGGTACAAGGACCGTCTTGCCCAGGCGCAGAAGGCCACGGGCGAGAAAGACGCGCTGGTCGTGCTGGCCGGCAAGGTGAACGGGCTCGACCTGGTGGCGTGCGCGTTCGAGTTCCGCTTTCTGGGCGGGTCGATGGGCTCAGTGGTCGGCGAGCGCTTCAAGCGCGCGGTGGATTACTGCATCGAGCATCGGCAACCGCTGATCTGCTTCTCGGCCACGGGTGGCGCGCGCATGCAGGAGGCGTTGTTCTCGCTCATGCAGATGGCCAAGACCAGCGCGGCGCTCGCGCGTCTGGCCCAGGCCCACGTGCCGTTCATCTCCGTGATGACAGACCCGACCACGGGTGGTGTCTCGGCGAGCCTCGCCATGCTCGGGGACCTGAACATCGCCGAGCCGCGTGCGCTCATCGGCTTTGCCGGCCCGAGAGTCATTCAGCAGACCGTGCGCGAGACGTTGCCGGAAGGCTTCCAGCGCAGTGAGTTCCTGCTGGAGCACGGCGCGCTGGACATGATCGTGGATCGGCGCGAGATGCGCGATCGCCTCACGGCCATGTTGCGCATTCTCATGAAGCTGCCGCCCGCGCCGCCCGCCGCCGCGCCGAGCAAGCCCTCGGCGGCATGACCGGGCCGCACACGTCCGTTAGCCACGCCGGGCAGGGGCGCAACCTGCCCCGGCGGAAACGAGCTTTGGGTGAAACGAATCGCCGCATGCGATTCGCGCCAGGGACGTGACCGCCGCTCCCGATATTTCCATGAGCAATCGCACGCATCGCACACTCGACGAATGGCTCGAGTTGCAGCAATCGGTGCATCCGCAAAGCATCGACCTGGGTCTCGCGCGCATCACGAAGGTGGCGCGCGCGCTCGGTGTGGACAAGGCGCGCTGCCCCGTCATCACCGTGGGTGGCACGAACGGCAAGGGTTCGGTTGTTGCGCATTCGGACGCACTGCTGCGAGCGATGGGCTTCTCCACCGGCGTGTTCACGTCGCCACATCTCGTTCGGTACAACGAGCGCATCTGCGTGAACGGCGCGCAGGTGTCGGATGAGGATCTCGTCCACGCGTTCGACCGCATCGAAGCGGCACGCGGTGATACCACGCTCACGTACTTCGAGTTCAGTGCCCTGGCGGCCTTGCTCATCTTCGCGGATCGCCGCGTCGATGTGGCGGTGCTCGAAGTGGGGCTCGGCGGGCGGCTGGATGCGGTGAATATGATCGATGCGGATGTGGCCGTGGTTACCTCCATCGGGCTCGATCACCGCGACTGGCTGGGCGACACGCTCGAGGGCATCGGGCGCGAGAAGGCCGGCATCTTCCGCGCGGGCCGCCCGGCCGTGCTCGGCACGCGTGAAATGCCGGACTCCGTGCTCGATGCGATTGCCGAAATTGGCGCCCGAAAGGTCGTTGCGGAAGAGGCATTCTCCTGGGCGGTGCACCCGCAAGGGTGGGACTATCGCGGGCTTGAAGTCACGCTCGAAGGGTTGCCGCCGTCGGCGCTCGCGGGCGCCATTCAGTATCGGAACGCCGCAACGGCGATTGCGGCCGTGGAAAGCCTCGGCACTGGCCGGCCGATCACCGCGCAGGCCGTGAGCGCCGCGCTACGCGACGTGAGACTTCCGGGCCGCTTTCATGTGGTGCCCGGCCCTGTCGAATGGATTCTGGACGTGTGCCACAACGAGCCCGCCGCCAAGGTGTTTGCGGCCCATCTGGCCGCGCGGCCGTGCTCGGGCAGAACCCTCGCGGTTGTTGGCATTCTGGGCGACAAGGACATCCCGGCGATCGGCCGCGTGCTGCACCCCCTGATCGATCACTGGATTCTCTGCTCGAACGCCGAGCCACGTGGCATCTCCGCGGAGGAGCTGGCGCGGCGTCTCGCGCTCGGGAACGCGAGTGTCGAGTTGGCGAGCTCCGCGCAGGCAGGCTTCGAGGCGGCGCGTGCGCGCGCCGTACCGGGCGATCGTGTCGTGGCGTGCGGCGGCTTCCACATGGTGGGGTCGGCGCTGGAATGGCTTCGGATATACTGAACCGGCCGCGCGTGAGTGCGCTTCACAGCCCGCAAAGCTTCACCGTGCGCTTGATTCACGACTCTCAGCCCCCATCACGGAGCCCCGCGTGAAGGAACGGCTCACGGGCGCGATCATTCTGGTCGCCGCGCTGGTGCTGCTCGTTCCGGAACTGCTCACGGGGCCCGGCCGTTCCGCTCCGGTGCCTCCCGCCGACAGTGCCGGCAGCAGCGACTTGCGGTCGTACGTGATCGATCTGGCGGAAGACGGTGCGGCGCGTACGCCGGCAACCGCTGCCATCACGGAGCCTTCCGTGCCGGTTGCGGCACCCGAAGGGGCCAACTCCGGCGGTACTGCGCCGGATCCGGAAGGACCAGAAGGTCTCAAGCCCTCGAGCACGCCGCAGGCGGATGTGGCGAGCGAGGCGAGTGCCCCCGGCGCGGAAACGCGCGCGGTTGCGAAGGCGGAGCACGCCTCACGCCCGCAGGGCCGGACCGACGCGGTGGCCTCCGTCAGCGCCGGGACCACGGTGGCGAGTGCCACGAGTGAGGCGCGCGGGGCAGGGGATGCAGCATCGGCCACCTCCGGCGGCTCACGTGCAGAGGCCAAAGCCCCGGAATCCGGAACGGCACGAGCTGCGGTCCCGAAGAACGCGGCACCGGCAGCGCGCTCCGAGTCGCGCACGGCGTCCGCGGCAGCCGAGCCCGGCACGGGCTGGGTGGTTCAGGTGGGCAGCTTCTCCAGCCGGGAGAACGCGGAGCGGCTGGCGCGTGAGCTCAGAGGCAAAGGCTTTGCAACGTTCGTCAATGAGTCCCCGGGCAAGGGCGGCAAGCACTACTGGCGCGTGCGGGTCGGGCCCGAGCGCAGTCGCGAGGCGGCCAACGCGCTTCGCACGAAGTTGCGCGCAGCGGGCCATGCCGGGGGCTCGGTCATGTCTTATCCCTGAGTCACCTGCGGGCGGGAGGTCGCGGCTGTCGGCTGCGCACGATGCGATACACGTCCGTGCGGTGCCTGGCGCACGCAGGGGAGCTTTCTTGAGCGTTCATGCCCTCTCCACGGCGCGGTTCGCGTACGCTCACGGCATGGCCACGTCGCCGGCACTTTACAGTGTCAGCCGTTCGCATCCTGACACGAGCCGTAAAGGGATCAGATCGCGTGCAGGTTGCGCGCAGGGCGAAGGCGGCTCTTGTACAATCCGCGCCGCGCGAAACGCCGCGCTGTTTCGGCCTGTTCCCGATGAATCTTGCCGATTATCTGGTCATCGCCGCCGTCGTCATCTCGTCCATCATCGGCGCCGTTCGCGGATTTCTCCGCGAGGCGATTGCAGTGATCACTCTCGTGCTGGCGCTCTTTCTCGCCTGGCACTTTGCCGATACGGTCGAGCCGTATCTGGGCGGGCTCATCGCGGAGCCCCCGGCGAGCACGTGGGCGGCTCGCTCCATCATCTTCTTCATCGTCCTGCTCGTCGGCATGGCGGTCGCCGCCGTGTTGAGCCATTTCGTGCGCCTGTCCCTGTTCAACGGCACGGATCGTTTTCTGGGATTCGTGTTCGGGATGGCGCGCGGTGTGCTGCTGCTCGGCGTGTTCGTCATTCTCGGGCAGATCCTGCGCCTCGACAGCGAGACGTGGTGGCAACGCTCGCGGCTCATTCCGTTCGGCGAGGGCATTGCGAACGGGTTGCGTCTGATCGTGGGCGATCACTTCCCCGAAGTGGTCGCGGCTTCCGGTACATCGTGAACGCTGGGGCAGGGGATTAGAGTATGTGCGGCATCGTCGGAATCGTCGGCAACGCGCCCGTGAATCAGCGCCTCTACGATGCGCTCACGGTGCTTCAGCATCGCGGCCAGGACGCCGCCGGTATCGCCACCTCCAATGGCGGGGAGCTGTGCACGCGCAAGGGCAGCGGCCTCGTGCGCGATGTGTTCCAGCAGCATCACATGCTCGAGCTGCTGGGCAACGTCGGTATCGGGCACGTGCGATACCCCACCGCCGGGTGCGACGGCATCTCCGAAGCCCAGCCCTTCTACGTGAATGCGCCGTACGGCATCGTGCTCGCCCACAACGGCAATCTCACGAATGCGCGTGAGCTTGCGGAAGTGCTGGAACGCGAGGATCGCCGCCATCTCAACACCAGCTCCGATTCCGAAGTGCTGTTGAATGTGTTTGCCTCGGAGCTGCAGCGCGTGGGCACGCCTCGTGTCACGCCGGCAGACGTGTTCGCGGCACTGACGGCCGTGTATCGCCGCTGCCGCGGCGGGTACGCGGTGGTGGCCATGGTCATCGGCCATGGCGTGCTCGGCTTCCGTGATCCGAATGGCATTCGCCCGCTGTGTCTCGGGCGGCGGGACACGAGCAAGGGTCCGGAGTGGATGCTCGCCTCCGAGAGCGTCGCGCTCACGGCGCTGTCGTTCAAGTTCGTGCGGGACATCGGGCCCGGCGAAGCGGTGTTCATCGATGAGCAGGGCCGGTTGCATTCGCAGCAGCTGGTGGCCAGCGTGCGCCATACCCCCTGCATCTTCGAGTATGTGTACTTCGCGCGGCCGGATTCCATCATCGACAACATCTCCGTGTATCGCGCGCGCATGCGCATGGGCGACAAGCTCGCGGAGAAGATTCTGCGTGAGCGGCCGAACCACGATATCGACGTGGTGATCCCCATTCCGGATACGAGCCGCACGAGCGCCCTGCAGCTTGCGCAGCGCCTCGGCCTCAAGTACCGCGAAGGGTTCATCAAGAATCGCTACATCGGCCGCACGTTCATCATGCCGGGCCAGCAGATGCGCGAGAAGTCCGTGCGTCGCAAGCTGAACGCGATCGACCTCGAGTTCCGCGGCAAGAACGTGCTGCTCGTGGACGACTCCATCGTCCGTGGCACCACCTCCGCGCAGATCATCGACCTTGCGCGCGAGGCGGGCGCGAAGAAGGTGTACTTCGCGTCGGCTGCCCCGCCGGTGCGCTTCCCGAACGTGTACGGCATCGACATGCCGGCGGCGAGCGAGCTCGTGGCCGCCGGGCGCACGGTCGAGGAGGTGTGCGAGTTCATCGGCGCGGATTGGCTCGTGTACCAGGACCTCGAAGACATGGTCGCCGCCTGCCGCCACGACGATGCGCAGGTGACGGAGTTCGACACCTCCTGCTTCTCGGGCGAGTACGTCACGGGCGACGTCACGCCGGAGTATCTCGAGCGCCTGCAGCTCGAGCGGTCGGATGAAGCGAGGAGCCGCCGCCGTGAGGGACGGCTGAAAGTCGTCGGCCAGTCGTAAGGGACAGTACCTCCGCAGAGCTCGATTCATCTTGTTCGGTTCGTCTTCAGAAGACCTGTCCGCGCACGGAGACCCGCGCCGGAGCATCCTCCTGCATCTCTTTCGTACGGCGCTGGCCAGCGTCGACGGCCGCGTCTGCGTGCGTGACGCGCTGAAGGCGCCCACTGGCTCGGTTGCCGAGCCGAAACGCGTGTGGGCCGCCGCCGTGGGCAAGGCCGCCAGCGCGATGATGCTCGGCGCGCACGATGCGCTCGGCGCTCGGCTGGAACGGGCGCTCCTCATCACGAAAGATGGGCATGTCTCCCCGGAGGTGCTCGCCGTTCCGGGTATCGAGGTGATCGAGAGCGCGCACCCGATGCCCGATGAGCGCTCGCTTGCGGCCGGTGCGCGTCTGCTCGAATGGGTGAGTCAGCTGCCGGAAGATGTGGAGCCGCTGTTTCTGATCTCCGGTGGCGCATCGAGTCTTGCCGAGGCGCTGATGCCCGGTGCCACGCTCGAGCAGCTCATGGAGCTCAATGCACGCGGGCTGGCGAGTGGCCTTGCAATTGGTGAGCTGAACGCGCAACGCGCGCAGCTCTCACGCATCAAGGGCGGGCGTCTCGCCGCGCAGATCGCCGGGCGGCGGGCGCGTGCGCTCTTCATTTCGGACGTGCCGGGGCATGATCCCGCCGTCATCGGTTCGGGCCTCATGGGCCCGAGCGGTGCGCCGAACGATCTGATCGAGCGGCAGATCGTCGCCTCCATCGATCAGGCGGCGGACGTGGCGCTGGCCGAGGCGCAGCGCCTGGGTCTGAACGCCTTCCGGCATCCCGAGACGTTCGACGGCCCGGCGGAGCGGCTTGCCGTGCGCTTCGCGCACGAGCTGCACATGAACGTGCACCAGGTACGCATCTGGGGAGGCGAGTCCGTCGTCACGCTTCCGGAGAACCCGGGTCGCGGCGGGCGCAACCAACATCTGGCGCTCGCGGCCGCGCGTGTCATGGCCGGACACGACAACCTCTTGCTGCTCGTTGGCGCGACGGATGGGACAGACGGCGTGACGCAAGACGCCGGCGCGCTCGTCGATGGAGACACGTGCTCGCGCATCGCGCTCGCCGAACTGGACGTGCAGCAATGCCTGCAGTCCGCGAATTCCGGTGCGGCACTGGCCGCAGCGGGGGACCTGATCCACACCGGCCCCACCGGCACGAACGTGGGCGATCTCATCATCGGACTGAAGCTGACGAAGGCAGCGGCCGCCGAGCTTTGGCGCCGCCGGCCGCGTTGAGCGCGGTGGCGCATCCCGTGTAACGCGGACCGCGCGTCCGGCCTGTTCTGGTACATTCCGCGACTGTCCTGCGGCCTTCTCCGGACCTACATGACGTCCCGGCCGCGATAAAAATGACTTTTGCGGCCGGCGCAGGAGCACCGACGTGTGAGCGGATGCTTCGCACGCCCGGCCCGGATACGGGAACCCATCGCGGCATGCGGCTGCTGATGTTCGAAGACGATGCGCGCTACTGCGCGCTCATCCGGCACCACCTCACGTGCCGCTGGCCCGACGCGGAGCTCGTCGTGTCCAGTCCCGTGCTGCATCCTCTTCCGCCGCCGGAATTCATCGCGCAGGGGTTCGATGCCGTGCTGCTGTCACACACGTGGCCCGGCGGCAGCGGCCTCGAGTGGCTGAAGGACTTCGTTGCGCGCCCACGCTTTGCGCCCGTGATCTTCCTCAGCAACACGAGCGAGGACGATGAAGCGCGGCAAGCGCTGCGGCTCGGCGCACACGCCGCCATCGGGCGCTCGAAGGTGGAACACGACAAGCTGCTTGCCGCGCTCGCGAGCGCTTCCGGCAAACAGATGCAGGCGCGCGCGGACTGGCGCATGTCCGCGGAAGCGCAGGAGGCACAGCGTTTCGGCGAGGCGTTCATCCGCGGCTACCGGCGCATCCGGCGGCTGGCCGCCGGGCCCGTCTCGGAGCTGTATCTCGCCGAGAGCGAACAGGCCGGCGCCCTCGTGGTGCTGAAGGTGGCGCGCGATCAGCAGACCGACAATGAGCTTGACCACTCGTTTCGCCGTTTTCTTCAGGAGTACGAGATCGTTCAGCGCATCCGTCATCCGGGTGTGGTGAGGCTGTACGACCTGGGCGTGAGCGACCAGCACGCGTATCTCGTGATGGAATACTTCCGCAACGGGGATCTTCGGCGCCGCATGCGCGAGCCGCTTGCGCCAGCGGAAGCGTTGCGTATTGCGCTGGCGGTGGCGCGCGCGCTCGAAGGAATCCACGACGCCGGCGTGCTTCACCGGGACCTGAAGCCCGGCAACATCATGCTTCGCGACGACGGCTCACTCGCGCTGATCGACTTCGGTCTCGCCAAGGATGCGGCGCTTGCGATGCACGTGACGGATCACGGCCAGATCTTCGGCACGCCGCATTACATGAGCCCCGAGCAGGGGCACGGCGAGCCGATCGATGCCCGGAGCGATCTTTACAGTCTCGGCGTGATGCTCTACGAGATGCTCGCGCGCCAGAAGCCGTACACCGCAGAGAACCCGATGGCCATCATCTACAAGCACCGCCATGAGCCCGTGCCGAAGCTGCCGGAGCCGCTGGCGCGCTTGCAGCCGCTTCTCGATGCGCTGCTCGCAAAGAGCCCGGCGGATCGCATGCCGAATGCCGCCGCGGCGGCAGCGGCTATTGATGAAGCCGCACGCGAGCTGAAGTCCGCGGACGTTGCGGGATGATGGTGGCCCCGCTGGAGGAACAGTGACTCGCACGCCTGAAAACATTCTGCTTGCGCCGACGCCGGTGGCCTGGGTGGATTACGCCGCCGAGCATTGGCGAGAGCTGCTTGCGGACCATGCGAATTGCGAGAAGAAGGCCGCGTCCACCGCGCTCGCATTGATGTTCGCGTACCCCGAGGATCGCCGACTGACCGGCGCGCTGTCGCGGCTCGCACGCGAAGAGTTGCGTCACTTCGAGCAGGTGCAGCGGATGATGGAGACGCTTGAAGTGCCGTACCTGCGGCAGAAGCCGGGCCGCTACGGCGCGGGGCTGCGTGCCGTGGCGCGCACGGCGGATCCCGGCAGGAAGCTCGATCTGCTGCTCACCGGAGCGCTCATCGAGGCGCGCTCGTGCGAGCGCTTCCGGCTTCTGGTGCCGAAGCTTCCGGCAGCACTCGCGGAGTTCTATTCGCAGCTCGCGAGGTCGGAGGCGCGCCACTTCGAGCTGTATCTGGATCTCGCTCGCACGAGCGGTGCGCCGGCGGACGCGGCAGAGATCGACAGCCGCCTGCAGGTGCTCGCCGAGCGCGAAGCGCAGCTCGCAACAGAGCCCGACCCGGCGTTCAGGTTCCACTCCGGCACGCCCGCTTAGCCATCACGGCCCCGCGACGACGCCCACTGCGCGCTCAGCGGGGCAGCGTCCTCAGCTCGTAGCGGCCGTTCTCATAGGCCAGATAGCTGCCTTCTTCATACCACGCGCCGAGCACGATGCGTTGTGCAGGCTCGCCGTCGATCTCCAGATCGTGAATGCCGGGGCGGTGCGTGTGCCCGTGGATCATCCGTCGCACGCGTGTGACGCGAAAGGCGGTGGCCACCGCTTGCGGATTCACGTCCTGAATCTCAGGGGCCGTGCGAGTGGTGTGCGCTTTACTGCCGGCCCGTGCCTTGTTTGCGAAGCGATCCCGTATCTCGAACGGCAGCGAGAGGAAGCGCCGCTGCCAATCTACCGTGCGCACGCTGCTGCGCAGCTCCTGATACGAGTGATCGTCTGTGCACAGCGCGTCCCCGTGCGTGACGAGAACACGCTCACCGTTCAACTCGATGACGACAGGGTCCTGCAGCAGCCGGCAGCCGCTGCGATCGCAGAATTGACGGCCCAGCAGGAAATCCCGGTTTCCGTGAATGACGAAGCAGGCGACACCGCTGGACGTGAGCTCATGCAGGGCACGCACGACACGGGCCTTCTCAGCGTCCGGGTCGTCATCGCCGACCCACACTTCGAACAGATCGCCGAGGATGTACAGCGCGTCGGCGTGCGCGGCATGCGAGCGCAGGAACTCCTCGAACTGCCGTGTGGCATCGGGTGCGCTCGCGTCCAGGTGCAGATCCGAAACGAACAGCCGAGTCATGTGCCGCGAAGCCGCCACGAAGCCCTTTCCGGTGTTCGGTCCATCCTGACGCGCGCTGCCGTGATTATCGCGGTGGCGGGGCGCTCTCACCCGCGGGCGGAGGCGTCGGAGCGCTCTCGCCGGTGGGCGGAGGCGTTGGGCTCTCGCCTGCTGGTGCCGCGCTTTCACCCGAGGACGTCGCGCCTTCCGCAGCGGGCGGCGGCGGAGGCGGCGTGGGCGCGGCGCCGGGAGCTGCCGACGATGTGCTGTTGCCTTTCAGCACTTCGATCTTCTGGATCACGATCGGCTCGAGCGGCGCTTCGCTCTTGAACGGGCCCACCGCGCCAGTCGCGACGACCCCGATCTTGTCGATGACCTCCATGCCTTCTGTCACACGCCCGAACACGGCGTAGCCCCACCGCGTGGGCAACGGATCGAGCTCCGGATTGTCCGCGATGTTGATGTAGAACTGGGCGTTGCCGCTGTGGGGCGCATTGGAGCGGGCCATGCCCACCGTGCCGCGCTTGTTCTGCAGCCCGTTGCCCGACTCGTTCACCACGTTTTCGTGAGTGGGCTTGAGCTTGTAGTCCGTTGCCGAATGGCCACCGCCCTGAATCACGAAGTTGCCCACCACGCGATGAAACAGTGTGTTCGTGTAGAAGCCCTCGTTGACGTAACGCAGGAAGTTGGCCACGGTGAGCGGCGCACGCTCCGCGTCGAGCTCGATGACGAAGGAGCCCATGTTCGTCGTCACGCGCACCGACTGTGCGAGCGCGGCCCCCGGGGCAAGCCCGGCGACCAGCACCCAGGCGAGCGCACCCGCCGCCCGTGCTGCCCATCCCGCCGTGCGCGGGCCCGGAACCCGCATCCGCTGACCGCCTGCAATGCTGGAATTCATTGACTCTCCGGCTTTTCCGCTTCTCGACGAAGCGGCGGATTCTAGCAAGTGAGCCTTGCCGGGGCGGCGAAGCGCGCGCGGTGCTTCGGACGAAGCCGTTTCTGGGCTGCCTGCGTTCCCGTACCATTGCGGGCCCCCGGGGGTGCGCCCCGGCGGACCAGGTCGCGTAGCGGATTCTCGGGCGGGAGCGCTTTCCGCAGTGTTGATCACATGAGTGCATCGAATGCAGGCAGTTTCGAACGTGCGGGGCAGCCCGAAGCGCGGCCGCGCGCGGCAGAGGTGGCCGCGGCGCCCGTGCCCACGACCCGGTTTGCGCCGAGCCCCACGGGCGAGCTGCATCTGGGGAACGCCCGCACGGCGCTGTTCAACGTTCTGCTCGCCCGCCACCTGAACGGCCGCTTCGTTCTCCGCATCGAGGACACGGACGCCGAGCGCAGCCAGGAAGCGCACGTCGCACAGCAGATGGCGGACCTCCGCTGGCTCGGCATCGAGTGGGACGCGGGGCCGGATCGGGAAGACGAGCGCGGCCCGTATCGGCAGTCCCAGCGCACGAGCGTGTACGAGAGGTATTTCGACGAGCTGGCGCGCCAGGGGCTGACGTATCCCTGCTTCTGCACGCCTGTCGAGCTCGAGGTCTCCCGGCGCACCCAGCTCGCGAGTGGCAAGCCGCCGCGCTATGCCGGCACGTGCCGCGATCTCACGCCAGAGCAGCAGGCTCGCAAGCGCGCTGCAGGCATCACGCCGACCACGCGATTCCGCGTGCCGAGCGGGCGGCGCATCGAGTTCGAGGATTTCGTGCACGGCGCGCAGCACTTCCAGAGCGACGACATCGGCGATTTCGTGATCCGGCGCGCCGATGGATCCGCGGCGTTTTTCTTCTCGAACGCTGTCGACGATGCCAGCATGGGTGTGACGCACGTGCTGCGCGGAGAGGATCACCTCACGAACACGCCGCGGCAGCTCATGATTCTGGAGGCGCTGGGTTTGCCCGCGCCCCGCTATGGCCACGTGTCGCTGCTCGTGGGGCCAGATGGCGCGCCGCTCTCGAAGCGTCATGGCGACCCGAGCCTGCGCTATTACCGCGAGCGGGGATACGCCGCGGAGGCTCTGGCGAATCATCTGTTCCGTCTCGGGCACTCCACGCCGGAACACGGCTTTCTGTCGATGGAGGAGATGGCGCGCGCGTTCAATCCTGCGCACCTCGGCCGTGCACCGGCGCGCTTCGAGGAACAGCAGCTCAACGTCTGGCAGAAGGAATGGGTGAACCGCATTTCGCTCGATGCCGCATGCGCATGGCTCGCGCCGGCGATACCGCCTGGCGTGGAGGAGCAGGCTGCGCGCGCGTTCGTGGAAGCCGTGCGGCCGAACGTTCTGCTGCCGGAAGACGCGTCTGCGTGGGCGCAGATCGTGTTCGGAGACCTGCCGCCGCTCGCTGAGCAGGACGAGCAGGTGGTGCGCAGCGCAGGCCCGGGCTATTTCTCAGCGGCGGCGAGCGCGGCTGCCGCAAACGGCAACGATCTGCAGGCCATCGTCGGCGCGGTACGTGCCGCCACAGGCAAGACCGGCGCGGCGCTCTACAAGCCGCTGCGCCTTGCACTCACGGGCCGGCCGCACGGGCCGGAGCTGGCGCCGCTGCTGAAAGCCATGCCGCCGGGCAAGGCGCGCGAGCGCCTGGCGCGATTTGCCGCATGATGCGGGCACGCCGTTGATTCACACACAGCACAGACCGGCAAGGACATGATCCGAATCTACAACTCGCTCACGGGCGAAAAAGAGCCTCTCCAGCCGATCCGTCCCGGGCACATCGGGATGTATGTGTGCGGCATCACCGTGTACGACTACATCCACATCGGCCACGCGCGCATGCTCACCGTGTTCGACGTGGTGCAGCGGTATCTGCGGCGGCGCGGATTCAACGTCACGTACGTGCGCAACATCACGGACATCGATGACAAGATCATCCGCCGCGCCGCGGAGAACGGCGAGAGCATCGAACAGCTCACCGAGCGGTTCATCAAGGCGATGGACGAAGACTGCGCGGCGCTCGGCCTGCAGAAGCCGGATGTCGAGCCACGGGCCACGCAGCACGTGGGGCACATCATCTCCATGATCGAGCAGCTCGTCGCTCGCGGGCACGCATACGTGGCGAGCAACGGCGACGTCATGTACTCCGTGGCGAGCTTCGAGGGGTACGGCAAGCTCTCCGGCAAGCGCCTCGCGGACCTGCGCGCGGGCGCACGCGTCGAGGTGGACGAGGCGAAGCGCGATCCGCTGGATTTCGTGCTCTGGAAGGCGGCGAAACCCGGCGAGCCCGCCTGGGATTCCCCGTGGGGCAAGGGACGGCCGGGGTGGCACATCGAGTGCTCCGCGATGTCCACCGCGGTCCTCGGCGACACGTTCGACATTCACGGCGGCGGCATCGACCTCAAGTTCCCGCATCACGAGAACGAGATCGCGCAGACCTGCGGCGCCACGGGCGCGAAGTTCGTGAACGTGTGGATGCACAACGGCTTCGTCAACGTGAACGACGAGAAGATGTCCAAGTCGCTCGGCAACTTCTTCACCGTGCGCGACGTGCTGCCGAAGCTGCGCCATCCGGAGGTGCTGCGCTACTTCGTGCTGGCGAGCCAGTATCGCGGGCCCATCAACTACGCGCCGGAGCAGCTCGAGCAGGCGGATGTCGGGCTCAACCGCATCTACACGGCGCTTCGCGATCTGCCCACCGACGTGGCGCCGCCGTCCCGCGGCGAGCACACGACGAAGTTCATCGAGGTGATGGACGATGACTTCAATACGCCCGAGGCGCTCGCGGTGCTGCAAACGCTGACCCGCGAGATCAACACGGCGCGCGATGCGGGCAAGAGCCGGCGCGCGGCCCAGCTTGGCGCGGAGCTGCGCGACCTCGCAGGCGTGCTGGGGCTCGCGCAGCTCGATCCGGAAGAGTGGTTCCGCAGGTTTGCCCAGATCGGGCCATCGGGTGTGGAAGAGGCCGGCCCTGCGCTCAGCAACGAGGAGGTGCAGCGCCTGGTGGATGCCCGCGCGGCCGCGCGTGCGGCAAAGAACTGGGCCGAGTCGGATCGGCTGCGCGATCAGCTCGCGGCCGCCGGCATCATCGTGGAGGACAAGCCCGGCGGGAAGGCGACCTGGCGTCGCAAGTAGCCCGTGGGACACACGGGCGGTGCGCGCATTGGCGCTTCCACGCCCGCTCTCGTATCATCCGGCCCCCGTTCAGCGGGTCTGCCAAGCCCGGGAGCGGCGTTTGAAGCGCGGTTCGGGGCATGGCGCAGTCTGGTAGCGCATCTGCTTTGGGAGCAGAGGGTCGCAGGTTCGAATCCTGCTGCCCCGACCAGTTCACGCGAGCGCGGGGTGTCGTTGCTTTTTGGTCATTCATGCCGAAGCTGCCCGTCCGAGGTTGCGCCCAAATTGACGCTTCTCCGCCCACTTCCGTATGATCGCGGCCCCCGTGCGGAGGGTCCGGCGGGACGAGCATTCGAGCCTGTACGTTCCGCGTGCCCGTAGCTCAGCCGGATAGAGCATCGGCCTTCTAAGCCGAGGGTCGCAGGTTCGAGTCCTGCCGGGCACGCCAGGTGCGTGGCCGCGGCAGGTGCGTCGGATGCAGGGGTCGCGTGCGTGAGTCCGCCGGTGGCGGATTGCAGCACCCGGGTTTGAGACGATGGTGGGCGTAGCTCAGTTGGTAGAGCCCCGGGTTGTGATCCCGGTTGTCGTGGGTTCGAGTCCCATCGCTCACCCCACAATTTCAAGGATGGGCCGTTAGCTCAGCTGGTAGAGCAGGAGACTCTTAATCTCTTGGTCGTAGGTTCGATCCCTACACGGCCCACCAGCTTCCAGTTTCGGCGATAACGAACAAAGTCAGCGGCGGGACTTCTCCATGGAATCGCGTCCATGGAATCGCGCTGCGCGTGCTATCGCATCTTTCAGCCGATCGGCACGGTCGGACATCCATCGGATGATACGAACTGGCGAGACGGCCCGCAGACCGCTTCCCGGGCCAATGCAGCGGCACGGACTCGGCATGGCCTGAGGCCGTGAAGAACCCGCGTACGCCATGTATACGGCATTGACGTATGTACGTCTCTGCCGTACAGTTCCCCGATGGTCACCGTGATTGAAACTCCGACCTTTACTCGGCTATGGCCGGACTACTGGGACGAGGGCGAGCGCGGTGAATTCGTCACATGGTTGGTCGCGAACCCTGAAGCGGGTGACGTGATCAAGGGGTCGGGCGGGTGCCGCAAGGTTCGCTGGAGCCGGCCGGGCATGGGTAAGCGCGGCGGCGTGCGGGTCATCTACTACAACCGGCTCGCCGATGGCGTGATCTACTTGTTGCTCATCTACGCGAAAGGAGTTCGCGACGATATCGACGGGAAGACCTTGGACAAGGTGCGGAGGACGATCGATGGCAAAGATGACTGAACGCGCGCTGCGGGCGCGCGATGCGAAGCGGGATCTTGGCGCAGAGCTGCTCGCCTCGGTGCGCGAGATGAAGGCCGGCAAAGCGGGGCGCGTCCACCGCGTTTCCATTTCAGCGATCGCTGAAGCCCGTGCCCGCTCCGGTCTGTCGCAGCAGCGGTTTGCCGATCTGCTGGGTGTCTCTCCACGTACGGTCCAGGAATGGGAGCAGGGTCGCAGGCAGCCTTCTGGCGCTGCCCGTTCGCTCCTTGCGATCGCGGCGCGCCGGCCGGACGTGCTCCGCGAGATTTTTGGGTGAGACTCCGCTCGCGCCGCGCACTTACTGCGGCGAGGGCGCACGCCCGTCGGTCGCAGCTTCGTGGTTTAACGCCTCTCTCGGATCGCCCATCCAGTTCCAAATTTGACCTGGTCCCGATAAAGAGCCTTTGCCTGTATCAATCTGCAACCCGCCGGCAGGGGCGGAGCACACGAGCTTCGAAACCCTCCGCCGCAGCGCGGGCACCTCAGTCCGCCCCGTTGACCAGTTATCCAGACCGGTCTGTGACCGCGTAGCGTGATTGCTTGCGTCGGGCAGGGCATTCTGCGCGACGCAAATGCGCATTGCCCGCGATGCGCATTGCGGTCGGGGGGCTGCGAAAGGAAGGCGGGGATGCACCTGGATCTGGTCCTGTTCTGTGTCGCCGTTGCTCTCGGCGTAAGCGTGGTGTACGTGCATGTCTTGTCGCGTCGGCCGCGACGTGCGGAGTTCATTCGCAGTTGCACGCTGCCTTACGGGCTTTTTGAGAAACTGCGTGAGAAGCATCCGAAGCTCTCGCAGAAGGACTGTGAGCTCGTCAGCCGCGGGCTGCGCCAGTTCTTTCTCGCGTACCTGAACAGCGGTTGCAAATATGTATCGATGCCGTCGCAGGTCGTGGATGACCTGTGGCACGAGTTCATCCTGCATACGCGCGAATACGACTCGTTCTGCCGCAAGGCATTCGGGCGCTTCTTGCATCACATTCCGGCGACTGCGCTGAGCTCGTCGGCGCGGAGTAACGCGGGTCTGCGACGCTGCTGGTGGTATGCCTGCCGGGAGGAGAACATCAATCCGCGCAAGCCCACGCGACTGCCTCTGCTCTTTGCGCTCGACGGCAAGCTGAAGATCGAAAACGGATTCGTCTATGCACCCGACTGCACGAATCCCGTGCATCGCAGGAAGTACGGGACGGACCCGGAGCGTCCGCTCCACTGCGGAGGCGACTTCGCGAGCTTCGGATGCGGTGGTGGCTCGACGGGGATGTGGGGTGATGACGCAGGCTTCGACGGTGCGGATGGTGGCTGCGGCGGCGGTTGTGGTGGCGGTTGCGGGGGTGATTGACGAATAGCAGTCGATGCACGCTCACACCGCGAACGGATACGTATCCGGCACGCCGGGCCGCGCGTGCTGCGGGCCGAGCGGCGTCACGGCGGTGGTTTCATCGAACCACACGTATGCATCGAACTGGCGGGCGAGCGACGCTTCCGAGTAGTGGCTCATCAGTTCCGTCTCGGGGCGGTAGATCACACCGATGAAGCGCTCGAGTCGCGGGTCTGTCAGGCGCCGACGCACCACGGCATCCCGATCGGGGCGGAGCAGGAAGCGCGGCACAGCCGTGTCATGACACAAGCGCTCGTAACTGTTCCGGTGTGAGGGTCGCACGCGCATGATCTGCATGTCCTCGTCCCAGTCCGTCGCCGCAGCCACGGTGCCCGTGTGCGTGCCGAAACCGATGAGTGCCGCCTGAGCCTTGAAGCGTTCGCGGCAGAGCTGGCCGATGTTCAGCTCATCTCGCACCTGACCCATCTCCGTATGCCGGGCATCGCCGATGTGCGAGTTGTGCGCCCAGACAAGTGCCTTCGCGCCTGATCCCTGCGCTTCGACAAGATGCATGAGCGTGTCGAACATGTGTGTGTCGCGCAGGTTCCAGGACTCGGCGCCACCGTAGTACATGATGCGGTAGTAGCGCTCTGCCGAGGCGATGAGTCGCGCATTCTGCGCGGCATCGAGGAAGCTCGCGCCATCGTTCTGCGCATAGTCGAGCTCCTTCCGAAGCAGCTCGCGGCACTGCTCGATCACGGCGTCTTCACATCTGCGGTAACTGTCCGTGAGCACAGCACGGCCGTACGTGGAAGGCTCCTTTTGCCAAGGCGTGAGGCAGCCGTACCGCTCTCGCGCGATGGCCGCCGCGTCGGGGTCGACCTTCTCCAGATACTCGAGGACGGCGGCGATCGAGCCGCTCATGTTGTAGAGGTCCAGGCCGTAGAACCCCGCGCGCTTCTCGGGCGGGAGGTGTTCATTGTGGGCGCGCAGCCATTCGACGAAGTCGTGAACGTCCGTGTTCCGCCACATCCAGGTCGGGAAGCGCTGAAACGCGCGGCCCGGGTGCGCTCGCGGGTCCCGATGTCGCACGTAGCGATCAATCGCGGCGGCATCGGGCCAGTCCGCTTCGACCGCCACGATCGTGAAGCCGTGCGCTTCGATCAGACGTCGCGTGATGGCGAAGCGCGCGCGGTAGAACTCCGACGTGCCATGAGTGGCTTCCCCCAACAGCACGATGCGCCGATTCGCGAAATCGTCGAAAGCGCGCCCGAAGTCCTCGTCGTCGCAGTCGGCCAGCGGCTCGGCCACTTTCGCGATGAGCGCCGGGAGTGACCTCGAACGCGATTGGCCCGGAAGGTGACCCGTTGCGGAGCGCGGCCCGTCTTCCGTCCAGCCATGCTCACCCACGAGCGGGACGAACGCGACCGCGCCCAGAGACTGTTCCTCGAACTCGCCACTCGCCTTGCGCGTGATCTTCTGCAGGCTCTGCATGCCCGCCGCACCCACGGGCATGATGAGCCGACCGCCCACGGCAAGCTGCTCCTTCAGCGCCTTCGGAACCTGTGGCCCGCCAGCCGACACGAGAATCGCATCGAACGGGGCCGCTTCCGGCCAGCCGAGCGTGCCGTCACCCGAGCGCAACTCTACGTTCGTGTACTTGAGATCCGAGAGGCGTCTCTGCGCGGCCTGCACAAGCGAGGGATGACGCTCGATGCCGTACACGCGATCCGCGATCTGCGCGAGCACCGCAGCGGCGTAGCCCGAGCCGGCGCCCACTTCGAGCACGCGCTCGCCGGGCTTCACCTCGGCGGCCTCGATCATCAGCGCAACGACATAGGGCTGCGAGATCGTCTGCCCTTCACCAATGGGCAAGGGGCTGTCTTCGTAAGCGAATTCCTCGAAGCCCGGCTCAACGAAAGCCTCTCGCGGCACGCTGCCCATTGCTTCTAGCACGAGCGGGTCCCGCACGCCGCGGTGTGCGAGCTGGACCTCCACCATGCGTTCGCGTGCTCGCGACAGGTCCGCCATGAGCCGCTGCCCCGTACCCGCTGTGAATCGCGAATTCGGCGCGCATGGCCCAGGTTCCTTTGCGTGGCCGCAGTCCGGACCTGCGGCCTCGGCGCAGCATCAGGTGTCACCCAGGCAATGGCTCGGATGTGACAGGCCCACACCGAGCCACACCCGGGGAATGCATGGCTCGTGGGGCTACGCGCCGTGATGCCGATCAGGCGGTGCCGCGTGCCGGGTCCGGCCGGATGATGACCGTATCGACCACCGGGAGCACTTCGTCCGCCCGCAAACCCGCGCGCTGCGCATGCTCGCGAGCCGCGTCCTCACTCGCAGCCTGGTAAATGCACACCGTGGCCAGTGAGCCGGAAGGCTCACGCACGACATACGAGCGAATCCAGCGAACCTCATCCGGCATTTCCTCACCGACCTCGCTCGAACGGGCGGCGGCAGCCTGCAGCTCCTCGGGCGTTTGCCAGGCATCTCTGCGAAGAATGACGTAGCTGTACATGGTGAATCCTCCGGTTCGCACTCAACGGGGATGAAGCCAGCTCGGCAGAAAGGTACGTGGATCGAAATCGAGAATGAGAACGGATGGGATGCCGGGTATGCCGAGCCTGGGCAGCGGGGGCTGCGCAGCGCGTCGATCACGTCCGTGCAGCCGCCCACGAGCTCGCCGCCGACGAACACGTGCGGAAGGGTCGCAACATTCGTGCGCGATGAGGGCGCCGCGTATGCTGCCGCCGAGACTTCCGGTCTGATGCTCTGCCGAATCGAGTCGATACTTTGATAAGGAAGCTCGCAGGCGCGCGCACAGCTGGCGCGGGGACCAGCAGAACTCCCGCCGACCTGTTGCCGCGCCAACCTGATGGGCGTGAGCGAGGCTTGAATGCGCGCCACTTCGGCGCGGACCATCGACGAACCGCTAAATCGCCGAGCGTTATCTCGGCACCGTGCTCACGAATCTCGAGCGTTATGACGAGGCGTACGACGTGCTCGTGACCGCAGAGCGCAAGAAGATCGCCGCTCTCGGCAAGGATCACCCGCGCACGCAATCCGCGCGCACGGTGCTGAAGGCGCTCGAAAGAAGACCGCGCTGAGACTACGAGACCCGCCCGCGCCGGTTCTTGTCGAGCACGCCGATGATGATCAGCACGAAGGCCGCAAGGCGCAGCACGTAAAGGATGTGACGGGTTTCCACGCTGGGCTCGACGATGGCGAGCCCGACCCAGTTCAGGGTCAGGATGGCGAACGCTGTGGAGAAGTACACAAAGAGGCGATCGCCGGTCGTCTTCCAATACCGGAGAAAGAAGACGCTCACGGTCAGACACGCCATCGACAGGGCTCCCCACAGAAACTGGCGCATCGCGTTGTTCCTCAGTGCGTGTCCCAGATGAGGCCGTACAGGAGTGCCGCAATGCCGGCCAGGGCGATCGCGGTGCGTGGGACGAAGAGATCGACGCTCGGAATCACATACAGGTCCAGCAGCAGCATGGCGTTGTTCAGCGCCAGCGCGAGAAAGCACAGGCTGCTCCAGAAAAGGAGGCGGGTTCGGTTCGCCCGATAGCCCCGCAGCAGCAACACCGCACAGACGATCGAGGTGATCGCGCACAGGGCGTAGACGAATTCAGCCATTGCGGTTCTTCTTTCCGAACACGAACGAGTCGGCGAACGCCCGCATGGTCTGCGACCGCAGGCGCTCGATCGCGGTGGTGCTCATGAAGCTCATCACGGCCGCGCGGCGTTCCTCGTATGCGACGGAGAGCGCGTCGACGGCCTGGGCCAGAGCGGCGCTGGCTGGAGCGAACCGGTACACCCGCTCAGGCGAGGACGCCACCTGCCGGATCAGCTGGCTCGCCGCAAGCCCCTCCAGGCTCGCGGCCGCGAGCTCCGGCGAGAGTCGGGCCTGCTGCGAGACCGAGTCGATGCTCCAGTCCTGAAGGGGCTGGCGATGGAAGAGGAGCAGAACTTCCAGACGCTCGAAACTCGTGACGTGGTCGCGAAGCAGCTCGCGCACGCCCCGGGGCAAGTCTTCCGGGCTCATGAGAGGCGCTGAGCCATCCGGCACGAGATGGCCCCAGCCGCAGCCTGACGGGAAGTGGAAGGCGCACTCCCGCAACGCGGCGCATATGTGTAGGATGCCTGCAAATGTCCACCCAACCGACTCGTCCTACCTCCCGGCGGCGCAATGGCGCCAAGCGCAAGATTTCCGGAAGCGCCTCGGGGCGCGCCTCCGCGCAGGCGAGCCGCGCCGCGCTGGAACTGCAGACGTTGCAGGCCTTCCGGCTGCTGTTCGGCACCGCGCGGCGCCACGATGCCGATGTGCGGCGCGCGGCAGCGATCTCGGGTTCCCAGCTCTGGGCGCTCTCCGAGATCGCGCGCTCGCAGGGCATGAGTGTGAACGACCTGGCCGAGCGCATGGCGCTCCATCAGACGACGGCGAGCAACCTCGTGAACGCGCTCACCGAGGAGAAGCTCATCCGGCGCGTGCGCGATGCGGCGGACCAGCGTGTGGTGCGGCTTCACGTGACCACGGAAGGCAAGCGGAAACTGTTGCGCGCGCCCGGGCCTTACACGGGCCTGCTCGTGGATGCCCTGAGACATCTGGACACGGAGGAGCTCGCCCGGCTGCACAAGTCTCTCGGCGTGCTCACAGCCGTGATGCGCGATGCCGCGACCGACGCGGCCGGCGAGACGCTCACGGGCGAGTGAGCGCGCGCGCGTCGTTCGGATTCCCCCAGCGACACCGATCCCCGCTGTTCTCATCGGGCCAATGCTAACAGCCCTCGCGGCACAGGACGACGCCCCGCGCAGTCTCGCCGCGTGATGTTCCGTCTGCGTCCCGCTCAACGCCACGCCACCTACGCCATCTCGTCGGAAACACGCTCTCGCATCGGAATGCTCCCGACGAGCGAGCCCTGCATTCGCTGAGAAGCCGCGCACGAGGCGCAGTGGCGCCGCCTGCGCGCTGGCCCGAGCGCGTTCCAGGGCGCCACGGACGCTCTCGCGGCCTGCGCATGCCGCATGCCGGATACATTGGTCACAATATGTCGGACATTTCATGTCAAGGTCCGAAGACCGCGATCGCGCGTGTTATAGTTCCGGCCTTGCCTGGCTCGCGCTTCGCGCGTCCGCCGCGTGCTCACATCGCCGGGCGGTTCATCCGCCCCTGAGCCTCGAAGAACAAGGTCCCGGAGGGTCACCCACGTGAACGACAGTTTTTCGCGCATCAACCTGTCGAAAGCGAACTTCGACGAGATCTATGTGCAGGAGGACCCGCGAGGGTACTTCTCCGTGCTCGGTGCGCTCGACTACATGATTCCGGACATTGCCGAGCCCATCGTGCGTCAGCTCGTTGCCGCCAAGGCGCGTGCGAGCACAGAGCGGCCTTTGGTACTCGATGTCGGATGCTCGTATGGCATCAACGCGGCGCTGCATCGGTTCCCGCTCAGTTTCAACACGCTGCGCAGTCGCTATGCGAATCGCGAGATGGCCGCGCTCAGCCCGCAGGAACTCTCCCGGCTCGATCGCGATTTCTACGCAAGCTGGCCGGAAATCGGGCAGGCACGTTTCATCGGTCTCGATGTGTCGGAGCCTGCAATTCGCTACGCGTGCAACGTGGGGCTGCTCGATGCCGGCATCAGCGCAAATCTCGAGCGCGGCCCGTTGTCGGCGCGCGATGCTGAGGTGGTGCGCAAGGCCAACATCATTCTTTCCACGGGCTGCATCGGATACGTGACGGAGGCAACGTTCAAGCGTGTGCTCGATTCGCTCGATCAGCTTCCGTGGGTGATCTCCTTCGTGCTGCGCATGTTTCCGTACGAGCCGCTGTCGGAAGCGTTCGAGGCCTACGGGCTCGTCACCGAGCGGCTCGCAGGGGCTACCTTCGTGCAACGTCGCTTCCGGGACGTGGAAGAATTCCAGGGCACGCTCGCCGCGCTCGCGGAGAACGGCATCGATACCGCAGGGCTGGAATCCGAAGGGCGATTCCATGCCGAGCTGTTCGTGTCGCGCCCGCTTGCAGACGTGCGCGCCGCGCCGCTCGGAGAGATCGTGAAGGTGACGAGTGGCAGAAACCGCCCGGTCGGAGCACGCTACGTGCAGGTCGAAACCGAGCGCGGCGTCCGCATCGCTCTCGAGCCCTGAGGGCGCGCGGTGCGGGCACGCGTGTGTGCCGCCGCGCCTGCGCCTGCGTTGTGGAGTGCATCCAATGCATCGTGCCGAAGGGCAGGGGATGATCGCTCTCGAGCATGTTTCGAAGTCGTACGACGGCAGCCGCTCGTTCGCGGTGAGCGACGTGACGCTCACCGTCGACCGCGGAACGTTCGTCGCGCTGATTGGCGATTCCGGTTCGGGCAAGACCACGCTGATGAAGATGATCAATCGGCTGGTCGATCCGGATGCGGGTGCGGTGCGGGTCGGCGGCCGCGCCGTGCAGGATGTGCCGCCTCACGAGCTGCGCCGGCAGATCGGCTATGTCTTCCAGGGCATCGGGCTCTTTCCGCACCTCACGGTCGCGGAAAACATCGGCATCACGCCGCGGCTCCTCGGTTGGCCGGAATCGCAGGTTGACTCTCGTGTGCACGAGCTTGCGGACCTCATCGGTCTGCCCGGCGCATTCCTCGAGCGCAATCCCGCCGAGCTGTCCGGCGGGCAGCAGCAGCGCGTGGGCGTTGCGCGCGCGCTCGCGGCAAGGCCCGCTGTCATGCTGATGGACGAGCCTTTTGGTGCGCTCGATCCGGTGATGCGCGACACGCTCGGCACGGAATATCGGAAGCTCCACGACGTGATGGGGCTCACCACCGTGATGGTGACGCACGATGTGCTTGAAGCCGTGCTGCTTTCGGATCGGATCGTCGTCATGCGACAGGGCGAAGTCGTCGCAGATGGCGAGCCGCGCGAGTTGCTCCGCGAGCACGACGATCCGGCGATTCAAAACATGATGGACATGCCGCTGCGGCAGGCTCGGCGTGTTCGTGCGCTCATGGAGGAGCAAGCGCCGCGTGGATGAGCGCATTTCGGCCGCCTTGCAGGTGCTGCCGAACTACCTGGGTCAGCATGTCCTGCTGAGTGCGAGTGCTCTCGCGCTGGGGCTCGCGATTGCCCTGCCGCTCGTGGTGCTCGCAAGCCGGAGCGCCCGAGTGCGCTGGCCCGTGCTCGCGTTCGCGAGTGTCATCCAGACTGTACCGAGCCTCGCGCTGCTGGCGCTCTTCTATCCCATCCTTCTGGGTCTTGCGTCGCTCGCCGAGCGCGTGTTCGGTCACGGCTTCTCCGCGCTGGGGTTCCTTCCATCACTGCTTGCGCTCACGCTCTACTCCATTCTGCCGATCGTGCGAAATGGAACGACGGCGCTGCTCAATCTGGATCCCGCCGTGATCGAGGCGGCACGCGGCGTGGGCATGACGGAGCGGCAGAAGCTCCTGCGCGTGGAACTCCCGCTCGCCGCGCCGGTGCTGATGGCGGGCGTGCGCACATCTGCCGTGTGGGTGATCGGCACAGCCACACTCTCCACACCTGTGGGGCAGACGAGTCTCGGCAATTACATCTTTGCCGGCCTGCAGGTGGAGAACTGGGTGTCCGTTCTCTTCGGATGCATCGTGGCTGTGCTGCTCGCGCTCGCAACGGACCAGATCCTGGCCCTGATCGAAATCGGCGTCGCCAAGCGCCGGCCGCGCGTTGCGTTTGCCGGTGTGGCGCTGCTCGCCGCGGGCATTGCCGCTGCGCTCGTGCCGATGGCGCGAGACGGGAAGCCGGAGTATGTCGTCGGTGCAAAGAATTTCACGGAGCAATACATCCTTTCGGCGCTCATGGCGGATCGCATTCGCGCGCAGGGTGCAGCGGTTGCCCGGCGCACCGGCCTGGGCTCGGTGGTCGCCTATCGCGCGCTTGCGAACAACGAGCTCGACGCGTATGTCGATTACTCCGGCACACTCTGGGCGAATGTGCTCAATCGCACCGACAATCCCCCGCGCGCCGAGTTGCTGAAGGAGATGACCGTGCAACTGCGGGATCGCGATGGCGTCACCGTGCTCGGCACCTTGGGTTTCGAGAACGCGTATGCGCTTGCCATGCGGCGCGACCGGGCCGAGAGCCTGGGGATCCGCACGATCGCGGATCTCGCCGCGCACGCGCCGAACCTGCGGATCGGCGGGGACTTCGAATTCTTCGACCGGCCGGAGTGGCGCGCGCTGAAGGCGACCTACGGGCTTGAGTTTCGCGAGCAGCGCCAGTTCCAATCCACGTTCATGTATCGCGCCGTGGCGGTGAGCGACGTGGATGTGATCTCGGCTTTCTCCAGCGACGGTCGGATCGCGACCTATGACCTCGTGCTACTGGAGGACCCGCGTCAGGCCATCCTGCCGTACGACGCGGTGGTGCTGCTCTCTCCGGGGCGTGCGACAGATGAGACGCTTCGGCGCGCCTTGGAGCCGCTCATCGGAGCGATTCGCGTGGAACTGATGCGCGCCGCAAATCAAAGAGTCGATCGCGAGGAGGGCAAGGAGAGCCCCGCGCAGGCGGCTCGCTGGCTCGCAAGAGCCGCGGGGCTGGAATAGCTCGCGGAACACATCGCATGCGGCAATGTTTCGCCTGACCTGCGTGGCCGCCGTGCTCGTCTGGCCGCCACGCGCGAAGACGTTCTTCCGCTCCTGCAGAGTGATCGGTACGGTTCAGCGCCGGCGGGCCATGCCCGGTGCGCTGACCATCCGTTGACAGGCACTCGACGACGCATTTCACTTCGCGCGTTGTCCACTTCCGCAGCGCTCTCATCAAGTTTCATGTTCGCTCGTCCTGATCGCGGCATTTGCACCTGTGCGTTGGGAGAGCGTTTCAATACGGGCGCTTGCGCCACAAGCGCGCGTTCGCGCGGATCGCTCAAGGGGTGCGCATGCGTTGCCGCCCGCTGGCTTTTCAATGCCGGAGTGAGCGGACACTGAACCGATGGCCCGCAGGGGAGGCAAACGCAGCGGCCGCTCGAGCGGCGGCGGCAAGCGCCGCGCGCGCTGGCGCATGACGAAGTTCCTGCCGAGCGCGCGCACGCGCAGGCGATGGTGGCGCGCGTTCCGAAGCGCGCCCCTTCTGGTGCAGTTCTTCGTGGGGACGCTCGGCCTCTTCACGCTCTGGTTCGTCGTGAACGGCATCTATCAGGTGGCACGCAAGCCCACGGAGTTGTTCTTCCCCGTGAGCGGAACGCTCTACAAGACCGCAACGGAAACCTGGGACGCTTACGGCCCCATCTTCCGGCGGCACTCCACGCGCGTGATGACGCCAGAGTTCCTGGCGGCGCTGGCGCAGGTGGAAGGCTCGGGTAACCCGATCGTGCGCACGTACTGGCGCTGGTCGTGGAAGGCGCAGCCGTTCGAGGTGTACCGGCCGGCCTCGAGCGCGGTCGGCATGTATCAGATCACAGACGGCACGTTCGCCGAGGCGCGCCGGTTCTGCATCCACGATCACGAGGTCGTGGAGGACGGGCCCTGGAACGACTGGGACTCCTGCTGGTTCAACAGCCTCTACTTCCGGGTCGTTCCGAGCCACGCGGTGGAGCTCACCTCAGCCTATCTGGATCACCACGTCTCGCAGCTGGTGCGTCGCCACGGTGCAACGTCGGCAACCCTCGAGCAGAAGCAGAACCTCGCGGCTGTGATTCACCTCTGCGGCGCAGGGGCAGGCAATGCGTACGTGCGGCGAGGGTTTCGGCTGACGCCCGGGCAGCGATGCGGGGACCACAGCGTGAGCGCGTACATCGCTCGCGTGCAATCGGCAAAGCGGATCTTCGCCAGCCTGGAGTCGCGCGAGTGATGAGGCCGCTATGGCCGCTCCTCTGTGCGTGAATACCATTCGATGAGCGATATCCCGACGCCGAAATAGTTGGCGCGGTGGTTGTAATCGATGAGGCTCTCGCCATAGCCGCTGAAGAACTGGGCGTATCCCTTCAGGTTTCCATGAATGGGAAAGGCCCAGTCGAGCTCGAGCGCACCCCGCGAGCGGTCACCGTCGCGCAGCGTATGGCGCAGCATCGCGGAGATTTCGTGCTTGCCCCAGTTGCGCGTGATCAGCACGTCGCCCCGGCCCATGTAGTCGAGGATGTCCGGGTTGTCGTCGCTGGAGAGGTTTTCGTGCAACCGCGCCCAGTACCGGAACGTGAGGGTCCAGCCCGGCCGGTCGAATCCCGCAGACGCGATCACGCGATTCCAGCTGCGCGAGAGCGGATCGGGCCGGCCATTCGATTGATGCGTGAGACTGAGGCCTGCGAGGCGCCCCGTCCAGCCGAACAACTCGTACTGCGTGCGAAACGCGAGGATCAGCTCGGGCTCGTAGTCCGTTTCGCGGAACGGCCTCGATTCCGAGGCATTGAAGAGCTGCCAGCGCGAGGTTTGGGTGTAGCCGAACCAGAGGTCCGACAAGTCCCCGAACAGGTTCTCCACCATCTTGCTCTTGAAGCTGATCTGGAACTTCGTTTCGGTATGGGTGAGATCGAGCGGACGCGGGACCGTGTGCCCTTCACTCGGGCTCGAGGGCCTGTCGTTCGTGTCGCTGGCATGCCAGGCCGCGAGGAAGTAGACCGGCTTGTGAGGCGCGAGGTGAAAGGTCCCCGTCTTGCGCTCCGGGCTCAACTCCCAGCGCTGATCGAGCAGCGACAGCTCGTCGGCGGCCGAGGCCGCCTCGGGCAGCCGGGCTGGCGGTTCCTGCAGGAGCTGTTCCTGCTCTGGCGCGCCAAACAGCTGGTCGTAGCAGGCCAGGCGATCGGGTCCGTTGCGCTCGGTGCGGCACTTCGCAATGGCGTCCCGTTCGGCAGATTCGGCAGAGAGGGCGGTGAAGGGGAGGATGACGGCGATCACAGTCGTGATCGCGGCCGGGCGATGTGCTCGCACGGGAGGGCTCCTGTTTCCGGCGAGCCGCGAAGAGTACACGCCACGCGCGCGCGACGCGGCCGACGACTTCAGCTCGTGAGCCCGATCACGCGCTCGGCGCCTTCGCGGTCCACCTGCCGCGTGGCGCGGGACATGTTGTACACCGTGGTCAGGATCGACGAGCACTTCTCTGGCGTGACAGGGATGCCGGCGATCTTCGGCTCGAGGCGGATGGCCAGGACCACGTCGTCCATCAGCTTGTAGTTGAGCGGAGGCAGAGGCTCGTCTGCGCCGTACGGAGTATGGGGCTCACGCACCACGAGACCGGCGCGCGGCTCACCCTTGCCCATGACAAGCCATTCCACGCTCGTGCCCGTGGCGAAACAGATGGCCCGCAGGTCCGAAACGCCAGGCTCCGACTCTCCGCGCAGCCATTTGCGCAGCGCGCCCTCGGATCGATCGATGACGCGCGCGAGAGAGCTCGTACTTCCGTACGAATCCACGACCTGACGGAGACGCCGCGCAAATCCGTCTGGATCATCGGGGTGGCGGTGCTTTGAATCCGGGGCCATGCGGATGAATGTACCGCTCGCCCCACGAAATTGCCAGTCGGCCGTCACGAAAATGTTGATACTCGTACGGACATGACGTAAGGTCCTCTCGCCGCACGGAGCGGCTGCGTTCGCGAACGGCCAGGGAAGAGGTGTGCATGTCCAGCGAGAAGTCCAGTCGGGCGGTCCGGGCCGCGCTGTCGGAGGTCATCGCCCATCTGCACCGTGTGCAGTCCGCCCTGGCGGTGGCCGTCAGCGCCCTTCTGGAGCAGAACGCCGACATCGATGCGGATGTCGCGAGCCTCCTCAGAACCTCTGTTCGGGATCCGCTGCACGAGCAGATCGAAAAGCTCGAGTCCCTTTCACGCCGCTTTGGCGCGGAGCCCGGCACGGCCGCAGGGAAACGCGCCGGTCAACGGCGCGGTATTCGTACGCGGCGGCCGCGCTCCTAGCGGCCGGCAGCCGCCACGCATGACACACCAGCCGCTCTCGCCTGCATTGCGCATGGTGCGTTCGCGCCGGCAGGTTCTTGCGTACCCCCTTCAGCTATAATCTCGCGCCCCGTCGCACGGCTGGACCGCCACGCGGGGCGGCGCGCGACGGTGCACGCGCGGCGTGCGAAAGTGGCGGAATTGGTAGACGCACCGGCCTTAGGAGCCGGCGGGGCAACCCATGCGAGTTCGAGTCTCGCCTTTCGCACCAGAGCCATCCACAACACTGTTATCCCGTCCGCAGGGGCGGGCATTCGAGTCGAGGATTTGAACGATGCAGGTATCTCTGACCGCCACTTCGGGTCTCGAGCGGCGTCTCGAAGTGGCCGTCCCGGCGCAGCGCGTGAGCACCGAAGTCGAGCAGCGGCTGAAGAAGATCTCGCGGACCGCGCGCCTGAAGGGCTTTCGCCCGGGCAAGGCCCCGTTTTCCGTCATCCAGCGCCAGTATGGCGAGCAGGTACACGGGGAAGTGGTCGGGGACCTGATCCGCAGCACCTTTGCCGAAGCCGTCAGCCAGGAAAAGCTGAATCCCGCGGCGGGCCCCCGCATCGAGCCGATCGCCATCAGCCCGGGGTCGGATCTCAAGTACGCCGCCACGTTCGAAGTCATGCCCGAGATCCACGTGCAGCCGGTGGACTCCATCGCCATCGAGCGTCCGACGTGCGAGGTCACCGAGGCCGACGTGGACGCCATGATCGAGAGCATGCGACGCCAGCGCCCCGACTTCGTGGTCGTGGAGCGCGCGGCGCAGGACACCGACCGGGTGACCGTGGACTACAGCACCACGGTCGATGGCAAGCCCGTGAAGGATGGCGAAGGCAAGGACATCTCCTTCATCATCGGCTCCAACCGGGTGATGACCGAGCTGGAGCAGGGCGTGAAGGGCGCGGCCGCCGGTGAGACCCGCACGGTCCAGGTTGCCTTCCCCGCGGAGCATCCCAACAAAGAGCTGGCGGGCAAGACGGCCGAGTTCCGGCTGGATGTGAAGAAGGTCGAGGAGCAGAGGCTGCCCGAGGTCGATGAGGCGTTCTGCAAGGCGTTCGGCGTCACCGAGGGCGGGGTCGAGGCCCTGCGGGCCGAGGTGCGTCAGAGCATGACGCGCGAGATGCAGGACCTGATCCGCAATCGGCTGCGCACCCAGGTGTTCGACGCGCTCTACCGCGACAACAAGTTCGAGGTGCCGCGCGCGCTCGTGCAGGAACAGGTGCAGCAGCTTCAGCTCGACATGGCTCGCCGCGCGAACATCACCGACCCGAAGCAGCTCCCGCCGCCGCAGACCTTCGAGGAGCCCGCCCGTCGGCGCGTGGCGCTCGGGCTGCTGCTGAGCGAGATCGTCCGGGCGGAGAACATCAAGGTGGATCGGGAGCGGGTGCAGGCCCGGCTGGCCGACCTGACCGCCGCCTACCCGAACCCGGACGAGGTGCGACGCGCCTACTTGCAAAACGCCGACGCCATGCGTCAGATCGAATCTGCGGTGCTCGAGGACCAGGTCGTGGACTGGGTCGTCGAGCGCGCGAAAGTGACGGATCGTCCGGTCAGCTTCACCGAGCTGACAGGCTTCGGCGCCAACGCAGCGACTGCGGGCAGTGCCGGAGCGTGACGGCCCGGCGGCATTCCAAGAGGGTCTTACATGAACGAGCGAGCACTGAACCTGGTCCCGATCGTCGTCGAGCAGACGGCCCGTGGCGAGCGTGCGTACGACATCTATTCGCGCCTGCTGAAAGAGCGCGTCATCTTCGTCGTGGGGCCGGTGGATGACTACATGGCCAACATCGTCGTGGCGCAGATGCTTTTCCTCGAGTCGGAGAACCCCGACAAGGACATCTCGCTCTATATCAACTCGCCGGGCGGGATCGTTACCGCCGGGCTGGCGATCTACGACACCATGCAGTTCGTGAAGCCCGACGTCAGCACCATCTGCATCGGCCAGGCGGCCAGCATGGGCGCCGTGCTCCTGGCCGGGGGCGCGCCCGGCAAGCGCTATGCGCTGCCGCACGCCCGGATGATGATTCACCAGCCGCTGGGCGGTTTCCAGGGGCAGGCCGCGGACATGGAGATCCACGCGCGGGAGATGCTGTATACCCGCGACCGGCTCAACAAGATCCTGGCCAAGCATACGGGTCAGAGTGTCGAGCAGATCAAGAAGGACACCGACCGCGACAATTTCATGTCGTCGGCGGACGCGGTGAACTACGGCCTGATCGACAAAATTTTGGAAAACCGCGGTGAGATCGCCGCCACGGTTCCGGCGAAATAGTGACGCGGATACGTACAAGTCCACGCCGCACAAGGGCTTACGCTCGGGCGAGCGCTTTGCTTCGCTCGCCCGCAGCGTGCTATAAAACTGGCGCACAAGCCAAGGCACCGATCTTGCTTCTAGAGAAGGTGCTTCACGAGGGCGATCGATGAGCGAAGACTCCCGCGGCCGGCACGATGACGGCAAACTTCTCTACTGCTCCTTCTGCGGAAAGAGTCAGCACGAGGTTCGCAAGCTCATCGCAGGGCCTTCCGTATTCGTCTGCGACGAATGCGTCGAACTGTGCAACGACATCATTCGTGAGGAGCTGGAGGATCGCGCCGAGCGCGCGCGGGACAAGCTCCCGAAGCCTCACGAGATCAAGAAGGTGCTCGATGAGTATGTCATCGGCCAGGAGCGCGCCAAGAAGGTGCTCTCGGTGGCGGTGTACAACCATTACAAGCGCCTTCAGACGCGCAGCGGCTCCGGCGCGCGCGCGAAGGACGACGTCGAGATCGCCAAGAGCAATATCCTGCTCATTGGTCCCACCGGTTGCGGCAAGACATTGCTCGCGGAGACGCTCGCACGGCTTCTGAATGTCCCCTTCACCATCGCGGATGCCACGACGCTCACCGAGGCGGGCTACGTGGGTGAGGATGTGGAAAACATCATCCAGAAGCTTCTGCAGAAGTGCGACTACGACGTTGAAAAGGCTCAGACCGGCATCGTCTACATCGATGAGATCGACAAGATCTCGCGCAAGTCCGACAACCCGTCGATCACGCGCGACGTGTCGGGCGAGGGCGTGCAGCAGGCTCTGCTGAAGCTCATCGAGGGCACGATCGCCTCGGTTCCGCCGCAGGGCGGCAGGAAGCATCCTCAGCAGGAGTTCCTGCAGGTGGATACGGCGAACATCCTGTTCATCTGCGGCGGCGCGTTTGCGGGGCTCGAGAAGATCATCCTCAATCGCACGCAGAAGAGCGGCATCGGCTTCACCTCCGAGGTGCGCTCGACGGACACGCGGCAGCACGGGAGCGACCTGTTCCACGACGTGGAGCCGGAAGACCTCATCAAGTACGGCCTCATTCCCGAGTTCGTTGGCCGCCTGCCGGTGGTCGCAACGCTCGACGAGCTCGACGAGAACGCGCTCATCTCCATTCTCACCGAGCCGAAGAACGCGCTGACGAAGCAGTATCGCCGGCTCTTCGACATGGAAGGCGCGGAGCTCGAGTTCCGCGAGGATGCGCTGCGCGCCGTGGCCACGCGCGCCATGCAGCGCCGCACCGGTGCCCGGGGCCTGCGCACGATCCTGGAGAACGTGCTGCTCGAGACCATGTACGAGCTGCCTTCCATGCGCAACGTGGCCAAGGTCGTGGTCGATGAGACGGTGATCGAAGGCTCGACGAAGCCGTACATCGTCTACAAATCCGAAGACGAGGCGCAGCCTCCGCGCCGTGTCTCCGGAACCAATCACCACTGACGTGCTCTGACCGCCACTGGGATCCGCGACCCGCGTCGTTGAAACGCGGGTGCGGAATCCTTATTTCCGTCTACACTACCCTGCACGCGCAGTCGGCTTTGGTTCGCACCCGAAGCCGAACTCCACACACAATAGCGAGGGCTTAAGCGTGTCCGACCCCACCTCCACCAGTGTGTCCACGACTACCCCCGGCATCGAGAGCGTCCCGGTGCTCCCGCTGCGCGATGTGGTCGTTTATCCGCACATGGTGATTCCGCTTTTCGTCGGGCGGGAAAAATCCATTCAGGCACTCGACGTCGCGATGCGTGCGGACAAGCGCATCATGCTCGTTGCCCAGAAGCAGGCCGACGTTGACGATCCGAAGGCGGACGATCTCTATCGCATCGGAACGATCGCCACCATCCTTCAACTGCTGAAGCTGCCGGACGGCACCGTCAAGGTGCTGGTGGAGGGCGTGGACCGCGCCCGCATCGAGCGCTTGCATGCCGGCGAGCACTATTCCGCGGACGTCGTGCTGATGCCCGACGTCGAGGCGTACGACGAGCGCGAGATGGATGTCCTCGGCCGCTCGGTGATCTCGCAGTTCGAGCAGTACGTGAAGCTCAACAAGAAGGTCCCGCCGGAAGTGCTCACGGCACTCGCGGGCATCGAGCACGCCGGGCGTCTGGCGGACACCGTTGCCGCCCACATGTCGCTCAAGCTTCCCGAGAAGCAGAAGGTGCTCGAGATCCTCGACATCAAGAAGCGCCTCGAGCACATCCTCGTCGCGATCGAAGGCGAGATGGATGTGCTGCAGATCGAGAAGCGCATCCGCGGCCGCGTGAAGGCCCAGATGGAGAAGTCTCAGCGCGAGTACTACCTGAATGAGCAGATGAAGGCCATTCAGAAAGAGCTCGGCGAGATGGACGAGGGCGGCAACGAGATCACCGAGCTCGAGCAGAAGATCCAGAAGGCGGGCATGCCGAAGGAAGCCCGTGAGAAGGCCACGAGCGAGCTGAACAAGCTCAAGATGATGTCGCCGATGTCGGCCGAGGCCACCGTCGTGCGCAACTACATCGACTGGCTCGTGAAGGTGCCGTGGAAGAAGCGCACGAAGATCATCAAGGACATCGCCCGCGCCGAGAAGGTGCTGGACGAGGACCACTTCGGCCTCGAGAAAGTGAAGGAGCGCATCGTCGAGTACCTCGCCGTCCAGCAGCGCGTGGACAAGCTCAAGGGGCCGATCCTCTGCCTCGTGGGGCCGCCCGGCGTGGGCAAGACCTCACTGGGTCAGAGCATCGCGCGCGCCACGAACCGCAAGTTCGTGCGCATGTCGCTCGGCGGCGTGCGGGATGAAGCCGAGATCCGCGGTCACCGCCGCACGTACATCGGCTCCATGCCCGGCAAGATCGTGCAGAACATGTCGAAGGCCGGGGTACACAACCCGCTGTTCCTGCTGGACGAAGTGGACAAGATGTCCATGGACTTCCGCGGCGACCCCTCCGCGGCGCTGCTCGAGGTGCTCGATCCGGAGCAGAACACCACGTTCAACGACCATTACCTCGAGGTCGATCTCGACCTGTCCGAGGTGATGTTCGTGTGCACGGCGAACAGCCTCAACATCCCGGCCCCGTTGCTGGACCGCATGGAAGTCATCCGTCTGCCCGGTTACACCGAAGACGAGAAGATGAACATCGCGCGTCGCTATCTGCTGCCGAAGCAGATGAAGAACAACGGGCTGAAGGAGGACGAGCTCAAGGTCTCCGACGCCGCGCTGCTCGACATCGTGCGGTACTACACGCGCGAGGCCGGCGTGCGCAGCCTCGAGCGCGAGATCGCCAAGATCTGCCGCAAGGCCGTGAAGCAGATGCTGCTGCAGGGCAAGGACCAGAAGTCCGTCACCATCACGCCGAAGAACCTGGACAAGTACCTCGGCGTGAGACGCTTCCGCTACGGCAAGGCGGAGGACGAGAACCGTGTCGGGCAGGTGACCGGCCTTGCCTGGACGGAAGTCGGTGGCGAATTGCTCTCGATCGAAGCGGCGGTCGTGCCGGGCAAGGGCAAGCTGCAGCACACGGGCCAGCTCGGCGAGGTGATGCAGGAGTCCATCCAGGCCGCCATGACGGTGGTTCGCAGCCGCGCGACGGTGCTGGGTCTGGAGCCGGAGTTCTACCAGAAGCACGACGTCCACCTGCACATTCCGGAAGGCGCCACGCCGAAGGACGGTCCGAGCGCAGGTATCGGCATGTGCACGGCATTGGTGTCGGCGCTCACGAAGATTCCGGTGCGGTCCGATGTCGCCATGACCGGCGAGATCACATTGCGCGGGGAAGTGCTGCCCATCGGCGGCCTCAAGGAGAAGCTCCTCGCGGCACACCGCGGGGGGATCAAGACGGTGCTGATCCCGGAGGAGAATCAGAAGGACCTGGTCGAGATCCCCGAGAACATCAAGGGCAATCTCGAGATCAAGCCGGTGCGCTGGATCGATGAGGTGCTGCAGATGGCACTCACGCACCAGCCGGAGCCGATCACGGCGGAGGCCCCTGAAGAGAAGCGGGCCCGTCGCAACGGACGGCGCAGCGTCAAGGAAGTGGTGCCGGCGCACTGACGTCACGGCGGAAATCGCTCGCAGGGCGATTTCCGCCACTTCGGTCGACAACAGCGCCACCGTCAGACCCGGCGCATCGATCGGTGAAACAGGAACAGCAGGCCGGCGTGGTTTCCACGCCGGCCTCTTCGTTTGTGCGCAAGACGGTCAGCCCGATCGCGCGGGCATCGGCCGGCCTACCTCCTTCGCGGCAGGAAATGGGTCGCCGGCCACGTATACACTCGCGTCTTTCTGTGGCTCCCAAACCGGCCATTGAGGAGCGCGGCCTCGCAGTGGCTGCCGCCCGGTGGCGATGCAGAGCATGTTCGTAGAGATGTTTCGCTTTCCAAAGGTGCGGCGAGCAGGGCAATGGGCTCGCCGCGGGCTCCTCACGCTGGCCGCAATTGCGTTCGTCTCCTGCACGCACACGGTGCAGCCCGCATCGTCCAGCGCGGAAAGTGCGCCGGCCGTCAGCACGCGCTCGCAGAGCTCTGCGACACCCACGGCTGTCGCTACGGTAGTGGCCGCGAACCCTGTTGCCGCGAGAGCGGGACTCGAGATTCTCCGCAAAGGCGGTAGCGCGGTGGACGCGGCGGTTGCCGTGCAAGCCATGCTCGGACTCGTGGAGCCGCAGAGTTCGGGTTTGGGGGGTGGTGCGTTCCTCGTGCACTACGACGCCGAGACGGGTGAGGTTAGCGTGCTCAACGGACGAGAGACCGCTCCTGCCGGCGCAACGCCCGACATGTTTCTCGACTCGTCTGGCAAGCCGCTGCCCTTCCGCCAGGCTGTGCGCAGCGGGCGGTCCACTGGCGTGCCGGGTGCGATGAAGATGCTCGAAGCGGCCCACCGCCGATTCGGAAAACTGCCGTGGAGTGAGCTGTTCACGCCGGCCATTCGTGCTGCCACCGAGGGGTTCACCGTGAGCCCGCGCATGGCGCAGTTCGTGAAGCTCGGCTTCCAGCCGGCGGAAACGCCGGATCTCGTCGCGTTGTTCTCGCGCGAGGACGGCACGCCGCTGCAGGCGGGCGACACATTCCGCAACCCGGCTTATGCGCACGTGCTCGAGCGCATGGCGAAGGAGGGTGCGCGCGTGCTGTATGAGGGCGAGATCGCGCAAGCGATCGTGGACCGGACGCACGCTCCGCCGCTGCCGGGAACCATGACGCTGCAGGATCTCGCAGCCTACAAGCCGCTGTGGCAAGACCCGATTTGCGGCAAGTTCCGCGCTTATCGCGTCTGCGTGCCGCCGCCGCCTTCAAGTGGTGTGGCGCTGTTGCAGATGCTGGCGATACTGGACCACACAGATATCGCCGAACGGGGCCCGAACGATCCGCAGGCGTGGTTCCTGTTCGCAGAGGCCAGCCGTCTCATGTATGCGGATCGGGATCGCTACGTCGGCGATCCGGCATTCGTGAAAGTGCCCGTCAGTCACCTGCTGGATCCGGCGTACGTGCGCACCCGCGCACAGCTCATCGGCGACCACGCCGGCCCCGTGCCGAAGGCGGGCGCCTTCGCGGGCTTCGCTCGCGCGCAGGATGCCACGGCCGAGGTGCCCGGCACTTCTCATTTCGTCGTCATGGATTCCACGGGCGACGTCGTGAGCATGACGACCACGGTCGAGTCCTTCTTCGGCTCCGGGCGGGTCGTGCAGGGCTTTGTGCTGAACAACCAGCTCACCGATTTCTCTTTCCGGCCGATGGACCAGTACGGCCCCGCAGCCAACGCGGTGGCGGGTGGAAAACGGCCACGATCCTCCATGACACCGGTGATTGTGCTCGATGAGAGTGGCCGCTTCGTGGCGGCCGTCGGGTCACCCGGCGGCAACGCGATTCTCGCGTACGTCGCTAAGACGCTCGTCGGCGTGCTCGCCTGGCACATGAGCATGCAGGACGCCATCAACCTTCCGAACCTGATCGCGCGCGGTGCGGACTTCAGCGGGGAGGCCAGCAAGTTTTCTCCCGCCGTGATCGAGGGCCTGCGTGCGCGCGGAATCGACCTCAAGCCGGGCAGGGGAGAATCCTCGGGGCTGCACGGCCTGCTGCGCAGTCCCGACGGGCACCTCGATGGCGGCGCCGATCCCCGCCGCGAAGGCGTGGTGCTGCAGCTGACTCCGGCGCACTGACGCCAGCGAAGGTGCGTGCGGCCTCCGGTGACAACTCTCGACGCCCCGGGTGAGCCGTAGGTCACGCAGCCGGTACGGAACCTGGATAGCGGCGGATGCCCGCGCGAAGGCGTGGTGCTGTGGCTGACTCCGAGGTACTGGCGCCAGCGAAGGTGCATGCGGCTGCGCGCTGCGGCGGCACTCTTGGGCGCCCCGGGTCATGAAGCCGTGGCCTCGCGCGGCCGCAACGGGAGCTCGATGGCGCCCGGACCCGCGACGCGAAGATCCAGCTGCGCGCCGGTGCACTGATGCGCCCGTGCAAGGGACGTCCGCCAGCCAGCGCGATGACACGCGCGGTTCATGAACGCCGGGTAAGAGTCGCGAAGCGTCTCGCCAGCGCGACTCGCCGCCTGAGGCCTACGCCAGAAGTGCTCGCACGGAGGCGAACGCGCGAAATTATTTGCCTTGACAAATATTGCTTGGATAAACATTATCCCGCGCCCCAGCTCACGCAGGGTTTCCCATGTCTGCCGTCCTGGCCTCGGGCGCGGCCTCGAGCCCCCCGGAAGATCCGTATCGCGCCGTCGGGCGCCTGATCAAGCTCGTGTTCTCCTCCCTCGTGCGGGGGGTAGACCAGCGCATGCAACCGCTCGGCCTCACGGCCATGCAGTGGGAGCCCTTGCTGCTGCTCTCGCTGGAGCGCGCGGATACCGTGGCCGCGCTCGCGCGCGAGAGCCAGGTGAACTGCGGTGCCATGACCCGCATGCTGGACCGGCTGGAGGAGAAGGATCTCGTCAAGCGTCAGCGCAGCGAGGAAGACCGCCGCGTCGTGCACCTTCACCTCACTGAGAAGGGGCGCAATGTGGCTCAGAAGATCATGCCGATCGTGCTGGAGGAGCTGCAGGTGCACCTGCGCGACTTCACGCCCGAGGAAATCGCCTCGCTCACCCGTTTCCTCACTCGCATGCTGGCGAATGCCTCGCGCATGTGATTGCTGCTTGCAGAAGTACAAAGACCCCCATGACTGCTCATAACAACATTCTC
>JADGHX010000095.1 GCA_019683695.1 Steroidobacteraceae bacterium | reverse complement strand
GCCGCGGCATTTCGCCGCGGATCACGACCCACACTGCAGAACTGTACGCATATCGATACCTTCGCTTCAATGAGGCCGCGGCATTTCGCCGCGGATCACCGCGTTGGCCAAGTGCAGCATCGCATCGCTCAGCCCGCGCTTCAATGAGGCCGCGGCATTTCGCCGCGGATCACCACGGCCGGGGCGGCCGTGCAAGAGCTGGCTCGCGCACTGCTTCAATGAGGCCGCGGCATTTCGCCGCGGATCACCGCCTCCACGTCAATCGACGAATCCTGCAGCAGCTCGCTTCAATGAGGCCGCGGCATTTCGCCGCGGATCACACTTCGCGGCGGAAGTTGCGAAGTTCAATGCGTCTCTGCTTCAATGAGGCCGCGGCATTTCGCCGCGGATCACGGCGATTCCGCCGGCACAGTTGGAGCCGTGCCCGGCTTCAATGAGGCCGCGGCATTTCGCCGCGGATCACATCGCATCGAGCAGTGCTGCGTCAATCGTCCAGCGCTGCAGCTTCAATGAGGCCGCGGCATTTCGCCGCGGATCACAGCCGCGCACGTACATCTTGCCGTTGTCGCGGTTCCGCTTCAATGAGGCCGCGGCATTTCGCCGCGGATCACGCGCCGAGCGCGGTCATGTGGGGATGCGTCAGCACGCTTCAATGAGGCCGCGGCATTTCGCCGCGGATCACGGGCATTGCGCTCAGCGAGCGCTGATTGCTGATGTTCGCTTCAATGAGGCCGCGGCATTTCGCCGCGGATCACAGCGGATTCGGTCGATAAGTTCCTTGCCGGCGCTGAGGCTTCAATGAGGCCGCGGCATTTCGCCGCGGATCACCGTGAGCACGAAGGGAAATGGAGGACGCGGACGGTGAGGCTTCAATGAGGCCGCGGCATTTCGCCGCGGATCACTCGTCGTCTCGACGGTCAGGAGCGAATCCACAAAGGCGCTTCAATGAGGCCGCGGCATTTCGCCGCGGATCACATAAGCGCGGAAGTGGCCAGTGAGTCCACACGCCAAGCTTCAATGAGGCCGCGGCATTTCGCCGCGGATCACGGTGGTATGGGAGAACGTCTGCGGCGTTCTGTCGCAGGACGCTTCAATGAGGCCGCGGCATTTCGCCGCGGATCACATCCGATGGGCAAGCAGGTGCGACTATGTCAAGTCTGCTTCAATGAGGCCGCGGCATTTCGCCGCGGATCACTGCCTTCGCTTTCGCGAGAATCGGCTTGCTCGCGGTGCTTCAATGAGGCCGCGGCATTTCGCCGCGGATCACCGGGGACCCCTGATTGCGCCATCGTGCAGCGCCAGGCGAGCTTCAATGAGGCCGCGGCATTTCGCCGCGGATCACGCCGCCAATCCGGCGTGCATTGACGAGTACGTGCCGCTTCAATGAGGCCGCGGCATTTCGCCGCGGATCACCACCGCGCTCCCAAGTAAGACGCTGCGACCTCAGACACCCAGCTTCAATGAGGCCGCGGCATTTCGCCGCGGATCACGTGATCGTCCGTGCGAACCCTGACGCGCCGAGTAGCTGCTTCAATGAGGCCGCGGCATTTCGCCGCGGATCACATCAGCCGGTGCGCGTGCGCATGGTGTTCACGCTGATGCTTCAATGAGGCCGCGGCATTTCGCCGCGGATCACGTCAACACGGAATGGCTAATCACTGGCCGTGGGCCGCTTCAATGAGGCCGCGGCATTTCGCCGCGGATCACATAAACAACTGCCCCGGAACATTCCACCCCACCCAACGGCTTCAATGAGGCCGCGGCATTTCGCCGCGGATCACCCAGCTGCAGCGGCTGACTGAAATACGCAATAGCCGGATGCTTCAATGAGGCCGCGGCATTTCGCCGCGGATCACCTGGCGGAACTACAGCAACTCGCACAACGCGACGTGCACAGGCTTCAATGAGGCCGCGGCATTTCGCCGCGGATCACCACTACACCCTGCCAACCTCCCCTCGCAATAAAACGCTTCAATGAGGCCGCGGCATTTCGCCGCGGATCACGGTTGACCATCACTCCATGGTCGCCGCGCACCTCATGCTTCAATGAGGCCGCGGCATTTCGCCGCGGATCACGACCCCGGTCTGCGTCGCCCGCTCGACACGATCACGACGCTTCAATGAGGCCGCGGCATTTCGCCGCGGATCACGTCGCGCGGCGCATTCACCACAACACCGCTCGCGTCGCTTCAATGAGGCCGCGGCATTTCGCCGCGGATCACTCACGGAACGGGTACGGGTACGGGAACGGGTACGGGGACGGGCTTCAATGAGGCCGCGGCATTTCGCCGCGGATCACCCGCTGCCGGCAACAAAGGCCGAGCAGCGTCTCGCTGGCTTCAATGAGGCCGCGGCATTTCGCCGCGGATCACAGCCGGCACCAAATTTCGCCAAGGCGTGCCATCTTACCCGCATCCCTGCGAGCGCTCCGCTTCGCACGCCTGCTGTGGCACATCCGCGCGTTGGGCTGTCGCGGTGCCGGCATCAAAAACATCCGATTTTTTAAAGAGCTATGTCTTTGCGAGCGCTCCCCCGCTGCCCGGCAGCACCGCAGCGCTCGCGTGCACGCGGCGAAACACGGCCGCGCGGGATCAGACGATCACGGGTTCGCGTTCGACGAGCGCGTACGCCTTCCCGAGGCTGACAACGCGGGGATCGACCTGATCCGCCGGGCCGACATCCACCAGGATCACGTGATCGTCGTCATGGTGGATGATGCCGTCGAGGAGCGCAATGAGTTCCGCGTGCCGCTGAGTCGAAAGGCGGCACTGGAATATGGAAAGCTGCAACCAGTCACCGAACCCTTCCATGAGGCGGAATACCCGTCGCCAGCGCTTCGGGTCGGCGATGTCGTACGCCACAAGATAAAGGTGTTCGTGCCGCATGAATCTACCGCGTTGTGAAGTTGGGATACTCCGGCAACTCGCCGAGCAGGTGCCGCGCAAGCAGGCGTGCCTGCAGCTCGAGAAGCCGGCGGTAACTCAACCGATAACCGAAGACGGGATGCGTGATTTCATGGCTGAGCCGGCGCTCGAAGGTGCCAATGAATCGTTTTCTCCCTGCATCCGTGAGCGCGACGCTGCCGGCGGCGCTGATGAAGTCCGATGGCCGCACTTCGCCGTTGTTGATCGCCTGAATGACGCAGGAATCCGCAATGAGCGGACGAAACGGTTCCATCATGTCCAGTGAGAGAGCGGGTCGCCCGTAGCGCGGCTGGTGATAGAAACCTCGGTAGCAATCGAATCCCACCGCCGTCAGTGCCACCGACCAGGCGCGCACGAGGAGCGAATACGCGTACGACAGAAGTGCGTTCACAGGATCCGTCGGCGGCCGCCGATTGCGGGTCTCGAAATTGAACGCGAACGACTCACCGTCATTGCCACGCCGAAGCATCGATGCGAACACGCCAAAATACCGTGCGGCCGCATTGCCCTCGGCGCCGAGCAGTTCCGCAAGGTCTCCCGCGCGCTGGGCGCGCCGTACGTCGTGCTGAAAGCCATCCAGCAGGTCGTCGGGCAAATCGCCCTCTTTCCAGTTTCGCCGGAGCAGGGTTTTCTGGTTCTGGATCTTCGCGATGACCAGCCCTTTCGCAATGCGCAGGCAGCACTGCGGATCGAAGCTTGCGCGATACTGCGCCGTACGAATCTCGACGTTCTTGTGCCCGGTGCCGGTGATGTGCCCGAGAAACCAGCCGCCGAAGGAATACCAGGACGTCGGGATCTCGCGTGCCATCAGCTCGTGCAGCGTTGCGGACGTGACGTACACCTGCCCCATCAACACCACCTGCGAGACATCGATCAGGCGGACGGACTGGACACGTTCATCCTCGACGAACACTTCCAACGTTTCGCCTTTCTTCGTGACCTTGGCACCGCGCGCCTGCACGTAAAGCGGCAGCGCCTCATCGCGCGGCACGGCAAGTGGGCGCGGAGGCGTTTCGGCCAGTCGCAGGTAGTTCGTCTCGTCCGGCAAACAAATGCCCACGAGTGAGCAGCGTGCACACTTCGGGCTGTCCACGAGCGGCGGTGGAATCTGCCCACCGGAAGCCATCATGCGCAGCCCATCGATGGCGTTGCGAGTGAGCGCGCGCAAGTCCTCATCGAACACCACACGGACGCGCTCGCGGCTCTCGGCGAAATACAGGATGCCTTCGTCGCAGGTGTAACCGTTCTCCTCGAGAATCAAAGCCTGAACGCAGAGCTGGACGCGCTCCGGATCGTAGGCGCCTCGCGGGATGTGGGGACGCTTACCGCGCTTGTAGTCCACCGGAATGACGCGCTCGCCCTCGCCTTCCACGAGGTCCAGGCGAGCGATCAAGCCGAGACGTGGCGCGGAGAGCGTGATCGAGCGCGCGTGAATGCGCGCAGATTCATCCTCGTTGACCTCATCAGCCGATGATGTCTGGCTGGTGTGCGCCTCGCGTTCGCATACGGCGATATCGCTGTCGACCTCGACTTCTGCAGACACATGTGCGCCGCCGTTGGGCGACGCGGTTCGTGCGACGGCCTTATCGACGCCTGTCGGTGAAAGATTGTTACGCGCCCGCGGCAGGTCTCCGGAGGGACGGTCGACGCGTCGGTGCGCGTACCGACCTTCGACCGTATCCGAGTTCTCGGACCATTCGCCTTGTACCCATTCGAGATACGCCAGGCGCGGGCAATACTGATACTCATTGATCATGCGCGCCGGCAGCAAGGGCAGATCGCCTGGCAGCGGCGGGCAGGGTAGCGGCAGATCCTTTTGCGTCTCGGTCACATGAGGCTCCTGGTGACACGCAAGGGCGGCAGGGTACGAATCGCGGCGATGTAGTAGATGTGGCGCGCGTCGCAGTTCGGGCTGGGTGGATGAGCACGATGTCACGCGCTCGTAAACTGGCGCGAGGCCACACGCGCTGTTGCCGCCCTGCATGGATGAGGGGCGACAAGTGCTTCGGCTTGGACGAAGGCGAGACCGAGGCGCTGCGGCCAAAACGGCAACCCGAGTTTTTTGGACTCTGATCCAAAAAAGTCGCTACTTTTTTGGACCCTTATCCAAAAAACTCGTACACTGCCTGCATGGACCGGTATCTCAAAAAGCAGATCGTTGCCGACCTGCAGCGAAAGATGGTGTTTCTGGGCGGGCCCCGCCAGGTCGGCAAGACGACCCTGGCAAAGAGCCTGCTGCGCAACGAGAGTGCCTACTTCAACTGGGACTTCGGCGAGCATCGGCAGAAGATTCTGCAGATGCAGTTCCCGCGGCAGCCCCTGCTGGTGCTGGACGAGCTACACAAGTACCGCAAATGGCGGAACTATCTGAAAGGGCTGTACGACGTCAAGAAGGACCAGTACAAGATCCTCGTCACCGGCAGCGCACGGCTCGACTACTACCGGTACGGTGGCGATTCGCTGCAGGGCCGGTACCACTATCTGCGCCTGCATCCGCTATCCGCGGCTGAACTTGGACTAAGAACGGCGGACGACCTGAATACGCTAATCAGGTTGGGCGGGTTCCCCGAGCCCTACTTTTCTGGCTCCCTCGACGAGGCACGTCGTTGGTCGCGCGAGCACCGTGAGTTCCTGTTGCAGGAAGAGCTCAACGACCTGGAAACCGTGCACGACATGGGGCAGATGGAACTGCTGATGCTGCGGCTGCCGGAACTCGTCGGCTCACCCTTGTCCATCAACTCGCTCACCGAGGATCTGCAGGTGAGTCACAAGACGCTTGCGCGCTGGCTCGAGATCCTCGAGCGCATCTACGCCATCTTCCGCCTGGCGCCGTTCGGACCTCCAAAGCTTCGGGCCATCAAGAAAGCCCTGAAGCACTATCACTTCGACTGGAACGTGGTGCCCGATGACGGCGCGCGGTTCGAAAACATGATCGCATCCCACCTTCTGAAGTGGGTGCAGTTCCAGATCGACACCAAAGGTCTCGAGATCGAGGTGCGCTACTTTCGGGACGTGGACGGTCGCGAGGTCGATTTCGTGGTACTGGAAAATCGCAAGCCGCTGTGGCTCATCGAAGCCAAATGGAACGATAGCGACATTGCGCCCGGCCTGAAGTATCTGAAGGCGCGCTACCCCAAGGCGGAAGCGTGGCAGATCTCCGCGACGGGGAAGAAGGACTTCGTCTCGCGGGAGGGGATTCGCGTGGCGCCGGCGTTGGAGCTGCTGACGCAGCTCGTCTGAACAAGGCGTGGTGCCGGTAGTCACGCTTGGCCCGTGACGTTTGGTATACGGCGGCGGCGCTCCACAAAGCTCCGAGCAGACATCCCCGGAAGTACTGTACGAGGGTTTGTCTGGTCCGGGCTTTCCTGCTCGGAAGCCGTACGGGAGACGCGGTCCCGAAGGGGCGCGGAGTCTTCGAGGCGGTCACCGTGAGTTCCCGGTTGCCGCAGCGTTCTGCTGCGGATCACCGTCCGGCTCATGTCGATCGACTTTGTACAGCTTCGGGCTTCAATGAGGCCGCAGCGTTCTGCTGCGGATCACTCTGCTGTCAGACATGGAGCGCATCACGCTAGGCGAGGCTTCAATGAGGCCGCAGCGTTCTGCTGCGGATCACGGGACTCATCGTGCAAGGGAACATCTTCCTCAACTGGCTTCAATGAGGCCGCAGCGTTCTGCTGCGGATCACCGACGCGGCCCCTCACTGAATGAGGACCAACCTGCAGCTTCAATGAGGCCGCAGCGTTCTGCTGCGGATCACGGAGGTTGCAGTGATCTGCAGGCGATTGCGCACGTCGCTTCAATGAGGCCGCAGCGTTCTGCTGCGGATCACTGGCCGCCGCGATCAGTGCGCCCTCGCGCCTCAAGCGCAGCTTCAATGAGGCCGCAGCGTTCTGCTGCGGATCACCATCGCCGACGAGCAGCGGGAAGATCTCTGAATACCGGTGCTTCAATGAGGCCGCAGCGTTCTGCTGCGGATCACAGTTATCTGCCCAAACTGTGGTCACGTTGGCGCCCCGCTTCAATGAGGCCGCAGCGTTCTGCTGCGGATCACGCCGGTACGGTGGTGCAAGCGGGCATCCCGCAGACGCTGCTTCAATGAGGCCGCAGCGTTCTGCTGCGGATCACCTACGCGCCGATCCTGCTCGACGGCACCTGGGCCGTGACGCTTCAATGAGGCCGCAGCGTTCTGCTGCGGATCACTCGCCCGTGAAGGTGAGCGCCTTCATGTGGTTGTCGATGCTTCAATGAGGCCGCAGCGTTCTGCTGCGGATCACGTCATGCCGCAGTAGTACTCCTCGCCCTCGACCGTGCTTCAATGAGGCCGCAGCGTTCTGCTGCGGATCACCTACGCGCCGATCCTGCTCGACGGCACCTGGGCCGTGACGCTTCAATGAGGCCGCAGCGTTCTGCTGCGGATCACTCGCCCGTGAAGGTGAGCGCCTTCATGTGGTTGTCGATGCTTCAATGAGGCCGCAGCGTTCTGCTGCGGATCACGTCATGCCGCAGTAGTACTCCTCGCCCTCGACCGTGCTTCAATGAGGCCGCAGCGTTCTGCTGCGGATCACCCGGTCGGCGCCGTCGCATGGGCGGCACGCGACACCGGCTTCAATGAGGCCGCAGCGTTCTGCTGCGGATCACCGATACACGCGGCTGGCGTCTGCGCGCGTACTACCGCGGCTTCAATGAGGCCGCAGCGTTCTGCTGCGGATCACATTGCTGGCCGCGCGAGGCGACACCTACTAGTAACAACTGCTTCAATGAGGCCGCAGCGTTCTGCTGCGGATCACATTACGTCGTCTTTGCGCATGACCCGCGACGGTATCGCATGGGCTTCAATGAGGCCGCAGCGTTCTGCTGCGGATCACACCGGCGGCGGGCCGGGCGGGCAGATCATCGACGATGACGGCTTCAATGAGGCCGCAGCGTTCTGCTGCGGATCACAGCGGGCGTCAAATGTTCTTCTACAGCACCATCTTACGCACGCCTGCGCGAGCGCTCCCTTCCGCATAAGCAACATCACACACAGCCTCCCGCCTTGCTGCCGGATCTTGCATACGAAATATCTGATTTTTAAAGAACGGCCGCCTCGCGAGCGCTCCTTGACCCTACGTCAGCATTGCAGCGCTCGATCCGGGACGGCGAGCTAAAAGATCCTGTCGCGATCGCGGGCCACTGATGCGTCTCTACCGCGCCGGCACGCGGTTATGGATCACGATAAGAACTCAGGAGCCTTGCAAGACTGTCCCGGACACGACCTCTGGCGTTCGCAGAATCGCATAGCCCTGCCCAAATTCCGCACGCCTCGAACGATACACGGCGGCGATTCCACGGCGCGGCCGGCGTCCATCTGCCGACATCCAGCTCGACGGCCCTGTGTGAAGCAGACTCCTCAGCTCACCCAGGGAAATTGGCACAGACCAAATGGGCCAGTTGAAATACTGATCTCGTCCTACGCGAGTGAAGCCCGTGGTCGAAACTCGCCCTCCATTCGCCACCGAAGGAAACAAGGGCAAGGCCCAGAATGCGAGCAACACGGCACCACCTATGCAGACGGGTTTCTCAGCAGTGGGAGCGCGATGTCGCAACGCGTGCAATCGCTCCGTTCGTGGATCCCAACCAAGGCTGTGTGCCTGCATGCGGTAACGCCAAGGCCCAATGAGCGCCTCCTCGAAGGCGGCGCGCGGGTTCGCCCTCACCTGCGCAACGATCTCTCGCAAGCCACTCAGAAACGATTGCTGACCCGACACCATGTAGAAGGCCGACGGCTTGACCAACTGCTTCTGGAGATCGACTGCTCCGTCTGCAGCAAGGGCGGTAAGACAATCAGCCAGATCACGATCGTTTCCCGCGACAGCGGCGCGAATAGCCTCCTGGAAGACCGAGGGTTGAACACGAACGTCCCCATCAGTCCAGTTGAGGGCGCGCTCAATCTCCCCTGATGTGACCCATTCACAGAGGTGTTCTACGACGCCGCTTACGTCGCGGATCTCACTCGTATGCGCAACCGCCACCCAGTCGTCTTCCATGGTGAATTCCAGCTGCGCCGAACTGTCCGATTCGCTCAGCCTTCTGAGCAGACCGAAGCTGGCAAGAGCTCCCAACGGATGCGACCCGACCAGACCGGTCAATGTGATTCGGTGACTCACTGACGCGACTCCTTTGCCAGCTCTTCATGAGAACGGAGTTGATCGGCCAGACGCAGCACAGCCTCGAGGTACGCGAGCCCCCACGCACCGTATCTACGGTTTAGTCGCCAGAACAGTGCGGGCCAGTCGGACCCCAACGCGCCCAGCCCCGGTACGCCTTCGAACGACCGTGACACACCATCGATGTCCACGTTGAAAACGGTTCCGTCGTCTGGGCGATCCGGCATCAGTGCACGACCACGGCCGTGATGAGTTCCGATGAGGTAAATGGCGAGCTCTCTATCCGGCGCCGTTGCAAGCAGATCGGGATGCGCCTTCAGAAAGGCAACGGAGTAGGCTTCGTGCCGCTCGCCGAGCTCGAAGCGCATTCCCCTCACTCGGCGCGCACCCTTTGCGAGGAGCTGTCCCTCCATCACCGTGTTGTCGCCGGCACGAAGCATGTTTTGGAACCTCGGATCCGCCTTGCCCAGATCGTGCAGTCTTCCCGCGCACTCGAGCGTTTTCACAAGCGCCGGCGCCAGTCCAACGGCTTCCGCAATCACACGAGCACGCTCCCCTACGCCCTGGTTGTGATCATTCAACGATATCGGGACCGTTCGGCTGGATGAGAGGTCCTCATCCGATATGTCTCCCTTGCGTACGTCACTACCGACCACGACGAGCGCATACAATGCCCCGCGCTCCCCGGCTCGCGAGTTTTCCGCGATAACGTCGACATCAGGGTTCCGGCCGAGCCACGGATGTTTTTCGGTCAAGGCAGGTCCGACCTGATGGATGAGCAGTTCGAGCAGCTCACCGGGACGCGAACCGTCCTGGTAAGCCGTGCGGAGAATGCCCCACAAGCTCGCTGCGCTCTCCGCGTCCAGTCCGCTGACGTTCTCAATCGTTGCTTTGGCCGCAATCAGCAAGGGTGAACGGTCCAGCTGCGCTCTCGCGGCGGCACTCAGATCACTTACGGGTTCGCGCGAGGCCGGCGAAAACCCGAACTCATCGCACCCACCATATACCGATGGCACGACAATGGTGTCTCCCGGCCTGATCTGGCGGCCAAATGCCGGCTGCCATCCTTCCTCGGTACGTCTCCACACCATGCGCGGGGACGCTTGTTCCCCATCTTCCTCCAAACCGTCTTCGTCGTCGCAGCCCTCGATATCTGCGAGTGAAGACTCGCTGCCAACTCCATCCAGCCAAGCACGGACGGCGTGCACCGGAAGACTCAAGGCTTCGAGGCTCCCGGGCGGATTGAGATCGAGTAACTCGGATGTGAGCTCCGCGTTTTCTGTGTTCAGGACGAGGTTTTCGCCGGACACGAGCGTCGGAACATCCATGCGCCACACGACTTGCACATCGGGTGGTGCACTGTCGAAACCGTGCAAGAGTGCCGCAACGTCCGGCTCGCACGCAGGTCGCGGAGCGGTTTGACACAGCAGGTCCACGAATGCCGGAGCCAGTTCCAGCTGCGGGCCAGGCGTACAGGTGAGCTTCTCGACATCCGCGTTTTCCAACGCAGCTTCCATGGCTTCGATGGAGAAGTTCAGAGAGCGAAGATCACCCTCTCGATCCGCCAGCCCGTTCAGCCACTCCCACGTGGCCTGAAGCGCAGAACCGTACACAGGATCATCGTCCGCGTCATCGCTGCCGACCACAACGCCGCACGATCTGCGGAATTCTCCGAGGCGATCAAGGCGACCGAAACGCTGCAAGAGAGCATCAAGTGACGCGCACTCCGTCACCATACCCTGAAAATCGAGATCCGCACCCACCTCGATCGTTTGGGTCGCCACAACGATCAGTCCGCGCTCCGCGGATCGACCCCCCCGCACGACGCCTGCTCGTTCGATGACACGATCGGCCACCTTGTCCCGGTCGAGCGGCCGGCTGCGGCCAATCATGAGCTCCAGCTGGCAATCGAGCTGCCTCGAGTCGCGGCTCAGCAACTCGAAGAGTGCGCGGGCCGTCTTTACGCGATTGACGATTACGGCAACGGCCGGTGCATGGGACTTGAGCTGGTCGAATACCGAAAGCGTTTCGCTCCGGAGCTGCTTCAGCCGCTCCGCAAATTTGGTGCTGGCACTGACCAGGCGAACCCGCTTCGGTGCCGTCCGGCGACTCGCGATGACGTGATGAGCAAGATCGGTTGCATCGAGGCGGAAATGCCTGCCCCTTTGGCGAGTCGTCGCACTCATGGGGACGATTCGCAGCGGCCTTGGAGAGGCCAACGGCCGCTCCGCACGAGCCTGTTCACGAATGAGGGCGCGAACGGTGTTGGCGAAGGACTCACCGAGGTGTGCCTCATCCAGCAGGATGAGCGTGTCGTGACCAAGCAGCCCTGCGTGCACCGGTGTCGAATAGGGGCTCACTCCATAACCCCGGAACAACAGCCGCGACCCGATCTGGTCAATCGTGGACGTGATGATCATCGGCTGAGCGGGATCGAGCGAGACCGGCTCCCTTGCCATCCCACCACGCAGCTTCTGGCAGCGTAACGGAGCTTCACCTCCCAATCTGCGCAAACTGTCCGCGACCTTCCGCACCGCATCCGAAGTGGGTGCCTCAAGGGCCTTTTGGATGCGCTCCGCACGCCGTGCTGCCGCATCGACGATGATTCGTCGATCCACGACGAGCACTATTCGTCGAGCCGCCCTCCATGGCTCGCCAATCTGTGCGCACCACGCGAGATGGAACAACGCGATGTCCAGACATGCGGTCTTTCCGCTCGCGGTGGGAAGCTCGATGATGTCCGGCCACTCATGGTTATCGGTGAGAAGGGCAGCAAGTCTCTGCTGCCATGGAAGTGGCGGAACTTCGTGCACGCCCGTAAAGAACGCAGCGAAATCAAGCGAACTCATGGCAGGTGAGCCTTGCGAATCGGAAGGAACAGACCCAGGCCGATGAAGCGGCCCGCGCCCACCAGAATCGGGCCCGAGACCTTCCGCTCGAACCGGATCAAGGCGTGCTGTCGAATGCGGCCGTCCGTCTGCTTGGAACGCCCGTGAAACGCCATCACGTGCGGAGCGCCGGAAAGAGCCGAAACGGGTCCGAGGCGCACCTCCGCAGGGCGCGGCAGACCAATTCTGATGCAGCTATCCGCGATGATCTGCTCTGGCGTGAGCTTGCCTTTCTTGGGGTGCCGATCCAGAAACACCGGAGTCACGCTGGCCCACGTGTCGCTTGCCTTCGCATACGTGTCGAAACGCAGCGAAACCAATGTCGACTCGCCGGGCTCTACCAAGCGAACACCTATCGAACCGAGCGGCCCCAGGTGGAGCGACCATGAGCCCAACAGCGCAGCGCGGAGTCTTCGGCGCGCAGAAGCATCGATTTCGCGCGGCGGGACCAGGGCTGCTCCTTTGAGAGACCCGTCCGCATGCGTTGAACCGACAAATGCCATTGGCACGTACGCAAGGTGATTCGCCGAGCTTGCGTTACCTTCGCGGTCATGACCGGTGAGCACCTCGGGCGCGGCGTTTCCGATCCGCGACAGGACGGCATCTCGCAGGTGCTGCATCAGCGGAAGCGTCGAGTCCAAGGACAGTTTCGGGCCCGACTCGAAGGCGAGAACAAGGGCCTCGCGCGAAAACACGGTTTCGGGAACATCCGACCGCGTCGCGTACGGCTGTATGCGCCCTAGTGGAGGCTGTACTCCCTCCTCCTCCAAGCGCAACTCGTGCACCTGCATCAGGCGGTTGAGCCGCCCCGGACCGGGCACGCGCAGCGAATACTCCGCCTCATCGTCGCCACACGGCACTAAAGTCGGCTCGGTTGGCGTATCGCGCAAGCACCCGCGAATCGGCGATGCGCTGTGGCCGAGGTAGCTGAGCTCCTTCACCATCCGGCCCAGCGCATCGCGGTGCTGTTCGAGCCCGGCGGCATCGCGCCACTGAAACGTCACGACAGGATCTCTCGGCACTGTTGCGGGGAAAAAGCGCTCGCGGCGATCGCGCCGATCCAGCAGATGGCGGAAGTCCATTTTGCCTTTCTCGAACTTCATCGCTTCGTCATTCACAGGGACCCAGTGACTGACAGGCAATCTGAAGGCCGGCTCTTCATCGACCCGAATCTCGGGAGGTGGAAGGCTCTCCAACCACTTCAGCGCGGCCTTGCCCTCCGCGCCCATGTCAAGCTCGGAATGCGTAGCGACCAATGCGGAGAACAGGCGCTGCGGATGCGGCGGCCACTCCGCCCTGTCTCGGCGGGTGATATCCGTCGCGATCGAGCGACCCATGAGAAACTCGATTTCAATGGCAAGCATGGCAGCTCACCGCGCGAGCGACTGGATCTCGCGACTCTTGGTGATCAAGTCCACGAGTTTCTGCTGAGGGGCGAGCTGGATCGGGTCCGGGTGCCACGGCAGATTTGCCTCCTTTGCCGCACTCACCGCACTCCGATAAGCGCTGATGGCCGCTGCGCAGTCCATCTTCAGTGGCGTGATACTCCCATCGGGCATCACCACTTCAAAGTCCTGCATGCCTTCGGCTACAAGACCGCACCGCGAGCGCAACCAATAGCCCTGCTCCCGGGCCGCAGTGATCGCGACAAGCCCCAAGGCGGCAAGCACCTCTCTCGAGAGCTGATCCGTCGTGTCCGACACCCGACCTTCGATCGGAAATCGCAGGCGGCGCAAAGCCGAGAGTGACAGAACGGTCGTCTGAAGCGCGTAGTCGACCGTGACTCCTCCCTTGAGTGGCAATCGCTGAGCGTGGATGGACCCATCCGACGCAACGCGCTCCCGCACGCCCGTGTCCACCTTCACAAGGACGTTTCCGTGGTTGATTTCCGAGGGACGAGTGCCCTTTGCCCGCTCCTTCTTTGTCGAGTTGGCTTTTCCGACGAGCGACCAATCACCATCCGGATCGATAGCGATTTCGACATCAGAGCTGATGCCGAGTGGATCCTGCCGTACACCGCCCTGCGTGCTGCCCCACTCTGCATTGATTCCCACGATTTCGCTGCTGATGGCACGCGCGAACTTGTTGCCAAGCCCGCCTGCGGCTCCGGTGGAATCCCAGCACCCGAACAGGAGTGCGGTAGGTGCGTGTGCAAACAGCGCCGTTGCGTTTCGAATGTTGCACGCCGTGAGCTCTTTGTAGAGTTTCGACTTGAAAAACGGCTGCCCATCGAGTGCGCTGTCGCGCAGGATGGCGTCGAAAACCCGATGGGGTGCGGCAAGCGTCGTAATGGCCCCGAGATCGGCGAGATCGCCGCCGAACTGCACGACCAGTCGAGGCAGCTCGAGCGCCTGATTTGCCACGAGATTCGCGAGCGCTTCCTCGAAGCGATTAGCCTGTGACGCGACGGAATCGAGCAACACACACGGAGTGCTCTTACCCTCCAACTGGCGGTATTCCCAGCAGTACACCCCGCCGCCAAAGGTCGGCGGAAAGATCTTGTCTCCGGCGCCACCCTCGGGTTGAAGCCTTTGACGGAGACGAATGGCAGAGGCCGCCTGGACAATTTCTCGCAAGTTCACGTACGCAACTCCTTTAATTCCTTGAAACCACCAATGAACCCACAGATGCCGGAGAGACCGGGGCTTTCCGCCCCGGAAATGACGTCAGCCCACCGCGAGGCGCTCTCAGGGCAATCTTCCCTGCGGCATTACCGAACAACACGGCCGACCTCGTCCTTCTCGCCGTCATTCGCCGCCAGCAACTCCACCGCTTGCACCTGCCGCGGCATCCTCTCGATCGGCGTAGCCGGTTCGATTGCCGCATCTTCCGGCGCCGCCTTGAGATCGCGGAAGCGCCGAGCGGAAACGAGCACACGTGATTCCAGCGTACCGGTGGCGCTGTTGTACGCCTCCACTGCTTTTCCGAGCCGATCGCCCAGCTGAATCCAGTGCTCGCCCAGCTTCGCGATGCGCGCGAACAGTTCTTTTCCGAGATCGGCCACCTCCTGAGCGTTCTTCGCGAGCGCCTCCTGCTTCCAGCCGTACGCCACCGCGCGAAGTAGCGCGATGAGCGTGGTCGGCGTGGCAGGAATCACGCGCTCGCTCACACCGAACTCGATGAGTGTCGGGTCCTGCTGAAGTGCGGCGCTGAAGAACATTTCTCCGGGGAGGAACAGCACCACGAAGTCCGGGGTGGGATCGAACTCCTCGAAATAGGCTTTGCGCCCGAGGGCGCTCATGTGTGCGCGCACCTGGCGTGCGTGATCCATGAGGTGCTGGCGCTGTGTGGCCTCGTCCTGCGCTTCGGCGGCCCGCAGGTACGCTTCGACCGGAGCCTTGGAATCGACCACGATCTGCTTGCCGCCGGGCAACCGCACGATCAGGTCCGGGCGGACACGACCATCATCTGTGGCACGGGTCTCCTGCTCGATGAAGTCGCAGTGCTCCAGCATTCCGGCCATCTCGACAACGCGCCGCAGCTGCATCTCACCCCAGCGCCCGCGCACGGTGGGCTGGCGCAGCGCCTTGACCAGGTTCGCTGTTTCGCTGTGAAGCATCGGCAGGTGCGTTTCAACGAGACTGCGCAGCTGCGTGCTCAACTCCGCGTACGCGGTGGCGCGCGCCCGTTCGATTTCGCCGAGCTTTGCATCGACGTTCCTGAGCGATTCGCGTAGTGGATCGACGAGCTGATCCACCGCCTTCTGGCGGGCCTCGAGTTCGCCCTTCGCGTGCTCCTGGAAGCTGCCGAGTGCTGCGCGGGCGAGCTCGAGGAATGCCTGGTTGTTGCTCTTCAGCGCATCTGCAGACAGGGCCTTGAATGTGTCTGCCAGCGTCTTGCGCGCGTCTTCGATGGCTGCGCTCCTCTCTTCCAGAGACCGGCGCTCGGCCTCCGAGCGTGCCTCCAGCGCAGCGAATGCGGCTTTCAGTTCGAACAGTGCAAGATCCCGTTCGGCAAGTGCCTGCTCCAGCGCAGGCACACGCGCGGCGCTGGCCTCGGCAGCCGCGCGCCGTTCATTTTCCGCCGCGAGCGCCTCAGTAGCCCGGACTTCCACCATCGACAGCTTGAGCCGCATACGCGCGGACTGCACAAGCCACGCGATGAGAAATGCTGCTGACGAGGCCGCCAGCATCGTCATGAGCTGATACATACGCGTTCACCACTCGTGTGGGCTTTTGCGCCCCATGCGCAGCGAGTCTGCACTGCGTGACTCGCAGAACTCGCAAGTAGGAGTGGTTGGTTTTTCGACGATCGCCCGCTCCGCCGTTGCCCCCTGATTCCTTCTGTAACGAAGGACGCTGTTATGTCAGATAGCGAGCGAGTGCAGCCTCCAGGGCGCGTTTTACGTCGGCGCGCAGCGTGTCCGGGGCAAGCACTTCCACGTCCGCACCGTGCCGCAGGATATCCATCACAAGCTCCCGCGAATCGCGGTACGGGAAGCGCAGCTCGTAACGCCCGTCCGTGAGGAACTGTCCGGACTGATCGGGATGCCAGCGCTCGTCCGCTATCCAGCGAGCGCGTTCGGGCGAGAACCGCAGCACGGCGATCTTGTTCGCCTTGCCAGAAAAGATTCCGTAAGAACTCGCGAAGTGCTCATCAAGCACACTCGCGGGTACTTCGTGCGCCGGCTCCTCGAGCTCCGTCGCTGCGCGAATGCGATCGATCGAGAAACTGCGCAGCGCATTCCTCAGCTCGTCCCACGCGTCCAGATACCAGTTATCTCGATAATGCGCCAACCGTTGAGGCGACACGGTGCGCTCGGAAAGCTCGTCCCGGCTGCGGGCGTGATAGCGCAAATGCAGTTTGTGCCGCTGGAGCGTGGCGCTTGCCACCACGTGAAAACAGGGCCCGAGCGGGCGCGCGGCGAGCGTTAGAAATCGGATGCGCGACGCGACCTCGCCGAGGCGCAACCGCTTGTGCTGAATCAGCTCGTCGATGCGTTTTGTGAGCGGAGCGAGGTGGCTTTCGAGCAATCCCGGGCCGAGGCTACTCAGCAGCTTCTGCAGAACCACCAGGGACTGAAGCTCGGTACCGGAGAACCACAACCCGGGAAGCTGATACTGACGCCCCTCCGGCATGCGGACGTATCGGTAGCCCTTCAGCTCCCTGTCGAACTCGACGGGCGCACCCAGGTGATCGCGCAGCGTCTTCACGAGACGGTACACGTTCGATACGGAGCACCCGAGCTGCTGCGCCAGTTCTTCCACCGGAACCGGCACGCGCCGACCATCAAGAATGTTGTGAAGCTGGTAAATCCGGTCGAACTTGTCCATTTCCGGATCCGGAGTCCCCTGCGCGCGATCAGCTTGTAATCGTGTGTGCCTTTTGGCGCCGTGCGCGACGCGCAGTGGGATGCGCCTCTCGCAACTTCCCTCTGCTCGTCCTTCCTCGGTGCTGTTGCGCGAACGCGATCTACTGTAGCTGAGGACGAAGCGCGAGCGCCATTCCGCTACGGCAGACGCAATACCCGTGACCTTGTGGTGGCCGCACCATGCGCGGATCTGGCGACAGCAGGAATCCCGGCATGCCTGGCGAGGGGATGAGCTGGAAACTACAAATTAAAAAGGCCGGTGAGAGCACAACTCTCACCGGCCCTGCAGTTGTGTATTTCACTTATAAACATCAGCCGCTGCCGAC
>JADGHX010000094.1 GCA_019683695.1 Steroidobacteraceae bacterium | reverse complement strand
CCATTGGGCCCCAGCAGCCCGAAGCAGATGCCTTCGGGAACCGCGAGTGACAGGCCGTCCACGGCCCTCACGGCGGGATACTGCTTCACCAGGTTGCGAACTTCGAGAAGCGGTTCGGTCATCAGGCTGGCAGGCGACGGTGCGAACACAAGTCGCGCGATGCTAGCAGATCGGGAGAAGCTCCCGGACTGTAAGATAGGGCCGCCGTGAAGTACCCCCACCTGTTCGCACCGCTCGATCTCGGCGTCGTGCGGCTCCGGAATCGCATCGTCATGGGCTCCATGCACACGGGCCTGGAAGATCGCGCCCGGGATTTTCCGAAGCTCGCGGCGTACTTCGCCGAGCGCGCGCGCGGCGGCGTGGGGCTCATCATCACCGGCGGCATCGCACCGAACGCGGCGGGGTGGATCGGCCCGTTCGCCGGCAAGCTCAGCTCACGCCGGGAGGTGGCGCGCCATCGGCGGGTCACCGAAGCGGTGCATGCGGAAGGCGCGCACATCTGCATGCAGATCCTGCACGCCGGGCGCTACGGGTATCACCCCCTGATCGTCGCACCGTCCGCCTTGAAGGCGCCCATCAACCATTTCACACCGCGCGAGCTCAGTCGGCGCGGAATCGAGCGTCACATCGCCGACTTCGCACGATGTGCCGCTCTTGCGCGTGAAGCGGGGTACGACGGCGTGGAGATCATGGGCTCGGAAGGCTATCTCCTGAACCAGTTCGTCTCGCCACGCACGAACCGGCGCGAGGACGAGTGGGGCGGTTCGCAGGAGAACCGCAACCGTTTTCCAGTGGAGATCGTCCGGCGCGTGCGGGAAACCGTCGGGCCAGACTTCATCATCGTCTATCGCATCTCGGGGCTGGACCTCGTGAGCGGTGGTAACGTTTTCGAGGAGACCGCAGGCCTTCTCCGGCAGCTCGAGCACGCGGGCGTCACGCTCTTCGATACAGGCATCGGGTGGCACGAAGCGCGAGTTCCCACCATCGCCGGAATGGTTCCGCGCGCGGGCTTCTCGTGGGTGACGGCGCGGATCAAGTCCGCCACGCGCCTGCCCGTCATCGCCACGAACCGCATCAACGACCCTGCCGTCGCCGAGCGCCTGCTGCGCGAGGGCACGGCCGATCTCGTTTCAATGGCGCGCCCGTTACTCGCGGATGCCGAGTTTGCGAGCAAGGCCGCAAGCGGGCGCGAGGACGAGATCAACACCTGCATCGCCTGCAATCAGGCGTGCCTCGATCGCATCTTTTCCGGCAAGCGCGCCACCTGCCTGGTGAATCCCCGCGCGGCACGTGAGACCGAGCTCATCGTGCACACGGCGCCTGCTCGCAAGCGCATCGGCATCGTCGGAGCCGGCCCGGCCGGGCTCGCGTGCGCGATCACCGCTGCGGAGCGCGGCCATGCGGTTACGGTTTTCGAGGAGGAGCAGGAGATCGGCGGCCAGTTCCGCTATGCCCGCGAAGTGCCCGGGAAGGATGAATTTCGCGAGACGCTGCGCTACTTCGCCACGCGGCTCGAAAAGCTCGGTGTGGATGTGCGCCTGCGCACACGAGCCACGGCCGAGGCGATCCTGGACGGCGGCTTCGATGAAGTGGTGCTCGCCGCGGGCGTGCGGCCGCGCGTTCCGGAGATTCCGGGCATCGAGCATCCGAAAGTGCTGTGGTATCCGGACGTGCTGTGCGGTCGCCGGCAGGCCGGCGAGCGTGTGGCGATCGTGGGTGCGGGTGGTATCGGCTTCGATGTCGCAACGTACCTCACCGTATCGCGCCCGCCGGATGAGACGGCGGCCGTGCACGAGTTCTGCGCAGAGTGGGGCATCGACACGCAGCTGCGCGCGCCGGGCGGGCTGCTCGAAAGCGCCAGGCGGACCCCGGGCAACACCACGCGCCGCAAGATTTACCTGCTGCAGCGGAAGGTGTCGCGGCCCGGCGCATCGCTGGGACGAACCACCGGCTGGGCGCATCGCATGGCGTTGCAGGCGCGCGGTGTGGAAATGCGGAGTGGTATTTCCTACCAGCGCATCGACGATTCCGGACTGCACATCCGCGGCCCGCACGGTCCGGAGCTTCTCGACGTGGACACGGTGATCATTTGCGCAGGTCAGGAATCCCGCACCGAGCTGCTGAGGGACTTGCCTTCGACGGTTCGCGTGCGGTTAATTGGCGGCGCGTTGCTTGCTGCCGAACTGGACGCGGAGCGCGCCATTCGCGAAGGCACTGAACTCGCCGCACAGCTCTGATGCACCTTCACCATGTTTGACGAACCCTCAGCGCAGCTTCCGCTCTGGTCGGACCGGGACGCGACGGACGGCTGGGGCATCCGCGAGAGCCGCCGCGCGCGCCGGCTCACCGTGCGCGTGTTCCACAGCGGGCGTGTGGAAGTGGTCGTGCCCGCGCGCACCTCGCGCACGACGATCGAGCGCTTCATCGAGCGGCATCGGTCCTGGATCGAAAAGAAGCGTGCCGAGGCACGGCGGAACGCGATGCCGGCCGAGGCGTTTCCGCCGCAAACCATCGAGCTCTCCGCCGCCGGCGAAGCCTGGCGCGTGCATGTCGCAGGCGGCAAAGGCCGCGCACGCCTCGAGCCCGTTGCCCCGGGCCTGCTGCGGCTGAGTGGCGACGTGTCGAACGCCCGGGCCGTTCAGCAGGCCCTGCAGATGTGGCTCATCCGGCGCGCGGCCGATGTCTTCGCACCGCTGCTGGAGCGCACGGCGCGCGAGATGAACCTTCCATACCGCCGTCTGGCCGTGCGGCGTCAGCGCACCCGATGGGGAAGCTGCTCCATCCGGGGCACGATCAGCCTCAACTGCTGTCTGCTGTTCCAGCGCCCCGAGGTGCTGCAATACCTGCTCATCCACGAGCTCGCGCACGTGCGACACATGAATCACTCCGCCCGGTTCTGGGACCTGGTCGCGCAGCACTGCCCGGACTGCCGCCGGCTCGACCGCGAATTGCTCGATGGCTGGCGGCGTGTACCATCGTGGGTCTTCCGCGACTGCCGAGAGCCCGCATGAGCACCCGCCGCTACGACAAATCCGAGCGCGTCGATCTGTCCGACGAGCGCATCCACTGGGATCTGGGTTCGTCGCTGTCCTACGGCGAGTACCTGCAGCTCGACAAGGTGCTTCAGGCGCAGAGCCCGCTCACGTGCGAGCACGACGAGATGATGTTCATCATCGTGCATCAGACGTCGGAGCTGTGGTTGAGATTGTTCCTGCACGAGCTCACCGGGGTGATCGCCTGCGTCAAGAAGGACGACCTCGATCCCTCGTTCAAGATGCTGACGCGGATCTCACGCGTGCAGAGCCAGCTCACCGCGACATGGGACGTGTTGTCCACCATGACGCCGGCCGACTATTCGCTGTTCCGCAATGCGCTCGGCCGCTCGTCCGGCTTCCAGTCGTTCCAGTACCGCATGCTCGAGTTCATGCTCGGCAACAAGCATCCGGAGATGGTGGCCGTGCACAAGCGCGACCCGAAGGCGCAGGCCGCGTTGCAGAGCGCGCTCGAGGCGCCCTCGCTCTATGACGAGGTGCTGCGGCTCCTGAGCCGTCGCGGATACGGCATTCCGGATTCCCACCTCAGCCGGGATTTCACCGAGCCTTACAAGGCGAGCAAGCAGGTGGCGGGCGCGTGGCTCGGCGTCTATCACAACGCGGACAAGGACTGGGATCTCTACGAGCTCGCCGAGCGGCTCGTCGACCTCGATCACAAGTTCCAGCTCTGGCGCTTCCATCACATGAAGACGGTGGAGCGCATCATCGGCTACAAGCCGGGCACGGGTGGAACGGGCGGCGTGTCGTATCTCGCGAAGGCCCTGGAGCTCAAATTCTTTCCGGAGCTGTGGCAGATCCGGACCTCGATGTAGCCACGGCCCGGCGGCTGCGCGCACGCCGGAGATACCGATAGCCCAGCAGCACGGCAAGAATCGCGGCATACACCAGCGGCTCGCGCACGTCGCGCTTCACCTGCCAGTAGTAGTGCCACACGCTGAGGATGGCCGCCACGTACACGAGCCGATGCAGCGTCTGCCAGCGCCTCCCCAGCCGGCGCATCATGCGATTCGTGGAGGTGACGGCAAGCGGAATCAGGATCACCAGCGCCGTGAATCCAACGGTGATGTACGGACGCTTGGCAATGTCCTTCAGAACGGATGCGTAATCCAGCTCCTGATCCAGCACGAGATACACGGTGAAGTGCAGTAGCGCGTAGAAGAACGCGAACAGCCCGAGCATGCGCCGGATGCGCACGATGTGCGGCCAGCCGGCCAGATGGCGCACGGGGGTCACCAACAGCGTGAGGATCAGGAGATTCAGCGAGGTTTTGCCGAGCGTGTGCAGCGTGAACTTGATGGGATCGGGCCCGAGGCTCTGACCCAGCACCCCGAAGCCGCCAGCGAACAGCCACGCAATCGGCGTGAGGCAGCCGATGAATACCAGCGGCTTGTAGATGTAGCGGTAGCGCTTGTCGACGTTCAAGGCGACGCGCCGCGAGAGCTCAGAAGTACCGCCGCAGATCCATGCCCTTGTAGAGGCTCGCCACCTGATCGGCATAGCCGTTGAAGGGCAGGGTGTCGATGCGCTTGGCAAAGAACCCGTTGCCGATGCGCCGCTCCTTCGCCTGGCTCCAGCGCGGGTGATCCACGGCCGGATTCACGTTGGCGTAGAAACCATACTCGTGCGGAGTCGCCACATTCCACGTGTTGCGCGGCTGACGCTCGACGAAGCTGATCTTCACGATGGACTTGATGCTCTTGAAGCCGTACTTCCACGGCACGATCAGCCGCAGCGGAGCGCCGTTCTGGTTCGGCAGCACCTTGCCGTACACGCCAACGACCATGAGCGTGAGGGGATGCATCGCCTCGTCCATGCGCAACCCTTCGACATAGGGCCAGTCGAGGATGGGGTAGCGCTGGCCGGGCATCTGCTTCGGGTCGTACAGCGTGGTGAACTGCACGTACTTCGCCTTCGAGGTCGGCTTGAAGCGCTTCAGCAGATCACCCAGCGGAAAGCCCAGCCACGGCACGATCATCGACCAGGCTTCCACGCAACGGAAACGGTAGATGCGCTCCTCGAGCGGATGGGGCTTGAGGATGTCCTCGAGCGTGAACGTGCCCGTCACCTCCGCCTCGCCATCGACCACCACGCTCCACGGACGCGTGCGCAGCGAGCCCGCGTTCTGCACCGGATCGGACTTGTCCGTGCCGAACTCGTAGAAATTGTTGTAGGTGGTGATGTCCTCGTAACTGTTCGGAGCCTCGTTCACCGAGTAACGCGTATTGCGCGTGTACTTGAGCCCGGAGCCGGAGCTCGCTGCGCCGGCCGGTTCCTCGTGCGCAAGGCCGACGACGCCCGCGGCAATTGCGGCCGCGATCGCCTGGCGCCGGTTGAAGAACACCTCGGGAGGCGTGATGTCCGAGGGCAGAATCCGCGTGGATGGGGTTCGGGCCATGATCACCTCCATCAGTCGAGGGCTGTGAGCGTGCAGCGACAGGGTCGCTGTTGCAAGCTGCTCAGCTTGCCGATTGCGTCCGGTGAGTGGGCGTCAGGCCCAGCTCTCGCAGCTGAGCCCGATTCGCGCCGCCTCGTGGCGCGCGGCGGCGGGCCCGTTCACCAGAACGCCCCGGTCGGCCAGGCGCAGGTGCTCGAGATCGCTGTCGGCATTTCCATATGCCACGGAGCGGATACCTGGATACCGCGCGCGCAGCGCCTCGAAGCGCCGGGCCTTTTCAGCGCCACGGCAGTTGATCGTGGTGAGCCGGCCATCCAGGCGGTTGCCGTTCCAGCGCACGCCCGTGCACACCACTTCGTGAAAGCCCAGCTCGCGCGCGATGGCGGGGACGTAGAGGTCCGGGCTTGCGCTCATGAGCACGAGCGTGTCGCCCGCGCGCCGATGCGCGGCGATCTGCTTCAGGGCGTCCTGAAAGACACCGCGCGCGAGCAGGGCGGGGACGAACCGCGCCGTCCACGCCTCGATCTCCTCGCGCGAGCTGCCGCCGAGCGTCCAGTGCATGACTGCACCCTTCAGCGTGCCGCGGCCTGACAGGCCCAGCAGGAATTTCACGACGGTGGGTAACGCGAGCAGGAACCCGAAGACCCGCCAGGGGCGGGTCTTCAGGTAACCGAGCACGTACTGGATCAGCGTGTCGTGACGCGTGATCGTGCCGTCGAGATCGAAGACCGCGAGCTGCATTTACGCAGCACGCGCCGGCCCCGCGAGCTGACGTAACACGTAATGCAGGATGCCGCCGTGCCGGTAGTACTCGCGTTCCTTGGGCGTGTCGATGCGCACCCGCGCATTGAAGGTCACGGGCTTGCCGTCGGGCGGCGTGGCGGTGACCGAGACGGTTTTCGCATCGCCGGTCGTGAGACCGGTGATGTCGAACACCTCGCGCCCCGTGAGCCCGAGCGTCTGCGCGTTCTGCCCCGGCAGGAACTGCAGCGGCAGAACGCCCATGCCGATGAGGTTCGAGCGATGGATGCGCTCGAAGCTTTCCGCGATGACGGCCTTCACGCCGAGCAGCATCGTGCCCTTGGCGGCCCAGTCTCGCGAGGAGCCCGTGCCGTACTCGCGCCCGGCGAGAATGACGAGCGGCGTGCCCTCCTGCTTGTAGCGCATGGCGGCGTCGTAGATGGACATCTGCTCTTCACTCGGCAGATGCTTCGTGAAGCCGCCTTCCACGCCGGGCACCATCAGGTTGCGCAGGCGGATGTTCGCGAACGTGCCGCGCATCATCACTTCGTGATTGCCGCGACGCGCGCCGTACGAGTTGAAATCCTTCGGGTCCACACCCTGCTCGATGAGATAGCGCGCGGCCGGGCTCGTCTTCGAGATGTTGCCCGCCGGCGAGATGTGATCCGTCGTGACGGAATCACCGAGCACCGCGAGCACCCGGGCGCCCTTGATGTCGCTCACCGCGCCCGGCGTCATCGTCATGCCCTCGAAGTAGGGCGGGTGCTTCACGTACGTGGACTTCGGATCCCACGCGTAACGCTTTCCGGCGGGCACCTTGATGCCGGCCCAGTTCGCATCGCCGGCGAACACACTCGCGTAGCTCTGCCGGAACATCTGCGAATCGATCGACTTGAGGATCGTCTCCTGCACTTCCTGATCGCTCGGCCAGATGTCGGCCAGCATCACGGGCTTGCCATCCTTCCCCACGCCGAGCGGCTCGCGCGTGAGGTCGATGTCCAGCGAGCCGGCGAGGGCGTAGGCCACAACCAGCGGCGGAGACGCGAGGAAGTTCATGCGCACCTCGGGGTGCACGCGCCCTTCGAAGTTGCGGTTGCCGGAGAGCACGGAGCAGGCGATGAGATCGCCCGCCTTCACGCCGGCGGAAATTTCCGGCTTGAGCGGGCCGGAGTTGCCGATGCACGTGGTGCAGCCGTAGCCGACGAGATGGAACCCGACCGCGGCAAGATCGTCGAGCAGGCCGGCCTTCTTGTAGTAGTCCGTCACCACGCGGGAGCCGGGCGCGAGGCTCGTCTTCACCCACGGCCGGGCCTTCAGGCCGCGCTCCTTCGCTTTCCGGGCGAGGAGGCCCGCCGCGATCATCACGGACGGGTTGGAGGTGTTCGTGCAGCTCGTGATGGCGGCGATGAGGACCGCGCCATCCTTCAGCTCGAAGCTGTCGCTCCCCACAGTGACCGTCGCCTTGCCGGTTGCGGAAGGATTCCGCGCGACACGCTCCTCGGCTGTCTTCTTCGCATTGACCTCGTACACCGCCTTGGCCGTGCGCAGGGGCACGCGATCCTGCGGCCGGCGCGGGCCCGCAAGGCTCGGCTCCACCTGGCCGAGGTCGAGCTCGAGAACGTCGGTGTACTGCGCGGGCGGGGCACCTTGCACGCGCCACAGGCCCTGCGCCTTCGCATACGCGCGCACGAGCTCGATGCGCTCGCGCGGCCGGCCGGAGAGCTCCAGATAACGAATCGTTTCGTCATCGATGGGGAAGATGCCGCAGGTGCTGCCGTACTCCGGCGCCATGTTGGCGATGGTGGCGCGGTCGGCGAGCGGCAGGTTCGCAAGGCCGTCGCCGAAGAACTCGACGAACTTGTCCACCACGCCCTTCTTGCGAAGCATCTCGGTGACGGTGAGCACCAGATCCGTCGCGGTGGCCCCGGGCTGCAGGCTGCCAGTGAGCCGGAAGCCGATCACCTGGGGAATCAGCATGGTCACCGGCTGGCCGAGCATGGCGGCTTCGGCTTCGATGCCGCCCACACCCCAGCCGAGCACGCCGAGGCCGTTGATCATCGTGGTGTGCGAATCCGTGCCGACGAGCGTGTCGGGGTAGGCGCGGCGCACGCCATTGTCCTCCGCGTCGAACACGACACGGCCGAGGTATTCCAGATTCACCTGGTGCACGATGCCCGTGTTCGGCGGCACGACCTGGAAGTTGCGGAAGGCCGTCTGGCCCCAGCGCAGGAATGAATAGCGCTCCGCGTTGCGAGCGAACTCGATCGCGTTGTTGGCGCTCAGCGCCTGGGGCGTGCCGTATTCATCCACCTGCACCGAGTGGTCGATGACGAGCTCGGCCGGGGCGAGCGGATTGACGCGCTCCGGATCGCCGCCGAGCCGCACGATGGCATCGCGCATGGCAGCCAGATCCACCACGCAGGGCACGCCGGTGAAGTCCTGCAGGATGACGCGAGACGGCGTGAATGCGATTTCGTGCGAGGGAACCGCCTGCGGATCCCAGTTGAGCAACGCTTCGATGTCGGCGCGCGTGACGTTGACGCCATCCTCGAACCGGAGCAGGTTCTCCAGCAGGATCTTCAGCGAGTACGGAAGCCTCGCGACCTTTTCCTGGGGCAGGGCGTCCAGACGCCAGATTTCGTAAGACCGGTCACCCACCTTGAGCGTCGAACGCGCCTTGAAACTATCCGCCATGTGCCCTCCAGCCATGAAGCGCGGAATTATAGCGGCTGCGCAGACGGCGACGGTTGCGCCGTGCGGCCACTTTCGTCACGTGCTTCACCAAGAAATGCGCCCGCCCGCGTGAATACACCCCGGCGGGCACGGTCATGCCCTGGCCTGCCTCCGATCTGGCGCGGGCTCCGAAGACCGGGTGCCAGACTCGTCCTGCGCGCGCGCCGCGACGGTTTCGATCACGGCACCGCCCATGCAGCGCTCACCGTCATACAAGACGGCGTACTGCCCTGGCGTGACCGCGCGCTGAGGCGTGTCGAAAACAATGCGCACGGCGCCGTCTGCCGCAGCGTGCACCGTCGCAGCCTGGTCCGGCTGCCGGTAACGAACCTTTACGGTGCAACGGAAGGGCAGCGCCGGCGGCGAGATCAGCCAGTGCATGCTCGCGGTGGTCAGCGCCGCGCTCGTGAGGAGCGGGTGGTCGTGCCCCTGAACCACCACCAGTGTGTTGCGTGCACTGTCCTTGATCGCGACGTACCAGGGCGCTTCCTGACGGCCCCGGCGGCCGCCGATCTGCAGGCCTTCCCGCTGCCCGAGCGTGTAGAACGCGAGCCCGCGATGCGTACCGACGCGCTCGCCTTCCGGCGTCTCGATGGGGCCCGGCTCGTCACGCAGGAAGCGAGCCAGGAAGTCGCGGAACGGGCGCTCGCCGATGAAGCAGATCCCCGTGCTGTCGGGCTTGTCGAACACCGGCAATCCGGCGCTGCGCGCCCGCTCGCGCACGGCCTGCTTCTCCATGCTGCCGACCGGCATGAGCACGCGTGCGAGCTGCTCCCGGTGAACGGCGTGCAGGAAGTACGACTGATCCTTCGCGCGATCCATCGCCTTCAGCAGTTCCGGGCCCTGCGGCGTGTGAACCACGCGTGCGTAGTGGCCCGTGGCGAAGAATTCGCCCCCGAGCCGCTCGGCATAGCGCAAAGCGACGCCGAACTTGATCTCGCGATTGCACAGCACGTCCGGATTCGGCGTGCGGCCGGCGCGCTGCTCGCGCAGGAAGTGCTGGAACACGCGCGCGCGATACTCGGCTGCGAAGCTCACCCGATGAAGCGGAATCCCGAGCTCGCGGGCCACGGCACGGGCGTCCTGGAAGTCCGCGGCCGCCGTGCAGTAGGCATCGTCGTCGTCCTCGTCCCAGTTGCTCATGAAGAGCCCGTGCACGTCGTGGCCCTGCTCCTTGAGGAGCAGCGCGGCGACGGAGGAATCGACGCCTCCGGACAGGCCAACGATCACGCGGGACATGGCTGCGAATTGTACGCGTCGAAGCGCCGCAGCGCTGGGAACGCCCGCGCACGCGGGTGTCGCGCGTCAGAGACTGACCGCGCGGACGGTGCTGGCGGTGTGCAGGTCCAGATAAGCGACGCTATCGAGGGGCAGGCGCTTGCCGCTCAGGTAGTCGTCGACGCAACGCAGGACAAGCGGGCTGCGCAGGCGCGGTTCACGCTCGACGAGCGCCTCGCGTGTGAGCCAGTGCGTGGTGACGATGCCCGTGTCCAGCGCCTGACTCGCATCGTGATCCGAAACGCGCCCGGTGAACGCGAATCGCAATGTCGAGCGGCCGTTCGCAGGATTGCGCCAGAGATAGGCGCCGAGCATGGCGGCCGGCTCGAAGCGCCAGGCAGTTTCCTCCCGCACCTCGCGAATCACCGCTTCGAGAAGGGTTTCGCCGAGCTCGACGTGCCCCGCGGGCTGATTGAAGACGAGGCGCTGCTGGATGCGCTCTTCAACGACGAGGAAACGACCGTCCTCTTCCGTGACGGCCGCCACCGTGACATCGGGCTTCAGCGGCATGCGCGGGAGTATACCGGCGCGGACACCGCTTTCGGGAGCCATGCGATCAGCCGCGGCGCGCGACGCGCAGCCCGTGCTCGGGCGCGCTGGCATTCCACACCGCGTCGAACTCCGTGAGATAGAGCTTGGCCACGGCGGGGTTGTTGAAGTCGGCAATGCCGTCCCACGTATCCGAGCGCATGCGGTAGACGATGGCCCGGTCATCCGCGATCAGGTACGCGGAGGCGCGCTGGGGCGCATCACCGCTCACGTAGCGAATGTCGATGCAGCTCGAGAGTCTTCGGCCCATGGCCACGAAGCGATTGCTGTCCCGCATGACTCGCGACGGCTCCACCAGCAGCACGCGCACCTTCGAGAAGCTGCGCGACAGCACGAAATGCTTCATCACCTCGAGAAAGGCGCTCTGGTCGTACAAGTCCGGCTCGAGGTCCGGCGTATAGATCGAGATGAGCCGCTGCGCGAGGCCCGCTGCCTTGTTCACCGCGGCGCGCGCCTCGGCGAGCGAGGTGAGCACGGTGAGGGCGTCGGTGTTGCGGGGGGCAGGCGTTCCGGGTGTGGTGGATTCTGGCGCATAGCGAGCGTTCGCGAGCTGCGCGAGCGCGCTATTCGCATCCGTTTCCCCGGGTACAGTCACTGTGAACGCCTGATGTCATAACCTGCCCGATGGCAGGCCCCGCGATCTTAAAAAGAGGCCGCCGGGCGCTTTGCCGAACCGGTCACGTTTTGGTGCACCCCGCGACCCGCCCGGCACGCGAAACGTGGCGTGGTTCGCAATTTCAGGTGGGACGTCCGCTTGCCGCACCGAGCGTTCCTCCGCCACATGCCTCGATACAGGTGCAGGGAGAGCACCGGAGGCCGCGCACGGCCGACCGCTGCCCTGGTTGGGACAGATTTCAGGCGGGCGTCGCACTCAGATGTCGCGCGCCAGCTGTGCGGCAAGGCCGATGTAGTCCTGCGGGCGCAGCGCCTTCAGCCGCGATTTTTCAGAGTCCGGCAGGGGCAGGGACTCGATGAACGTGCCCAGGGCCTGCGCGTCGATGGTCTGGCCGCGCGTGAAATCCTTCAGCCGCTCGTAGCCATTCGGCACGCCGGCCGCGCGCAGCACCGTCTGCACGGCCTCGCCGAGCACTTCCCACGCGGCGGCCACGTCTTCATTCAGGCGCGCGGCACTCGCCTCGATCTTCGCCAGACCCCGCTCGAGCGCGCGCCATCCGATGAGCGCGTGCGCCAGTGCCACACCGACGTTGCGGAGCACGGTGGAATCCGTGAGGTCCCGCTGCCAGCGCGAGATGGGCAGCTTGTCCGCGAAGTGGCGCAGCAGCGCATTGGCCACGCCGAGATTGCCTTCGGCGTTCTCAAAATCGATGGGGTTCACCTTGTGCGGCATCGTCGAGGAGCCGACTTCCTTGCTGTTCGGCCGCTGGCGGAAGTAGCCGAGTGAGATGTAGCCCCAGAAATCCCGGCACAGGTCGATGAGCACGGTATCGATCGCGGCGAGGCCATCGCAGTACTCGGCGATCCAGTCATGCGGCTCGATCTGCGTCGTGTACGCGTTGTATTGCAGGCCGAGCGCTTCGACGAACCTGCGGTTCACCGCGGGCCAGTCCACATCGGGTGCCGCAGCCACGTGCGCGTTGAAGTTGCCCACCGCACCGTTCCACTTGCCGAGGATCGCCACACTCTGCCAGCGCTGCGACGCGCGGCGAATGCGGGCGACGAAGTTCGCCACTTCCTTGCCCAGTGTGGTGGGGCTCGCAGGCTGCCCGTGTGTGCGCGCGAGCATGGGCAGCTCCGCATACCGGTGGGCGAGGGCGGTGAGCGACTCCGTTACCGTGTCGAGTTGCTTGACGAGCACGGTGCGCGCGGATGCGAGCATGCGCGCATAGCTCACATTGTTGATGTCTTCCGACGTGCAGCCGAAGTGCACCAGCTCGAGCGTCGCCTCCGACGCGCCGGCGGCGGCAAGCTCGTTGCGCACGTAGTACTCCACCGCCTTCACGTCGTGATTGATCGTGGCCTCGATGCCCTTGACGGTCTCCGCGGCCTGCGCGGGCGGATCCTGCGCAAGCTGGGCTGCCCGCGCGCGCACGCTTTCGGGAAGCTTCGAGCCTGCGAAGCGCGGAACGGTATCCGCTAGATGCGTGATCCAGAGGGCTTCCACGCGGATGCGCTCGCGAATGAGGCCGGCTTCGGAGAGCAGCCCCCGCAGCGGCTCGGCGGCCGCGCGATAACGGCCATCGACGGGAGACAGGGCGTCGAGAGAAGGGGCGGGCATGAGGTCTGAAGGTGTCCGGGAATGTTACGATTCGCGATCTTAACGCATCCGGTCGCCCGACCGGATCGCGTCACCGGTTCTTACCGCTTCGGAGCTCTTTGCATGACGACTTCCTTCCGGACCGAGCGCGACAGCATGGGCGAGCTTACGGTGCCGTCGGACGCACTGTGGGGCGCGCAGACCCAGCGCGCCGTGCAGAACTTCCTCATCAGCGGCCTCACGATGCCGCGTGGCTTCATTTCGGCACTGGGCCTGGTCAAGCAGGCCGCCGCGCGCGCCAACACGAAGCTCGGTCTGCTCGCGGCCGATGTGGCCGCCGCCATCGATGCGGCCGCCGCGGAAGTGTCCGCCGGCCGTCACGACGCGCATTTTCCGATCGACGTGTTCCAGACGGGCTCCGGCACCAGCACGAACATGAACGCGAACGAGGTCATCGCGCGCCTCGCCTCGCAGCGGCTCGGTCAGAGCGTGCATCCGAACGATCACGTCAACATGGGCCAGAGCAGCAACGACGTCATTCCCACCACGATCCACGTGAGTGCAGCGCTCGCCGTGCGCAAGGACCTGATCCCGGCGCTCGAGCACGCGCGCGAGGTCGTGCGTGCGAAGGAAAAGGAAGTCGGCTCGATCGTGAAGACCGGGCGCACGCACCTCATGGATGCGATGCCGGTCACCTTCGGCCAGGAGCTTTCGGGCTGGCGCACGCAGATCGAGAACGGGATCGCTCGCGTGCAGAGCGTGCAGCCGCGGCTTCATCGTCTCGCACAGGGCGGCACGGCGGTCGGCACGGGCATCAATGCGCATCCCGAATTCGGCGCGCGCTTCGCCCAGGAGCTGGCCACGCTCACCGGCGTGGAGTTCGTGCCCAGCCCGAACTACTTCGAATCGCTCTCCTCGCAGGATGCCGCCGTCGAGCTCTCCGGACAGCTGAAGACGCTCGCGGTCAGTCTCATGAAGATCGCGAACGATCTGCGCTGGATGAACAGCGGCCCGCTCGCAGGACTGGGCGAGATCGCGCTGCCGGCGCTGCAGCCGGGCAGCAGCATCATGCCCGGAAAGGTGAACCCGGTGATCCCCGAGGCAGCCGCCATGGTGGCCGCGCAGGTGATCGGTAACGACACCACCATCACGATCGCCGGCCAGTCCGGCAACTTCCAGCTGAACGTGATGCTGCCCGTGATCGCGCACAACCTGCTGGAGAGCATCCGCCTGCTCGCGAACGCGTATCGCGCGCTTGCGGACAATGCGATTGCCGGGTTCAAGGTGAACGAGGCACGCCTCACGGAGGCGCTCGACCGCAACCCCATTCTCGTGACCGCGCTCAACGCGGTGATCGGGTACGACAAGGGCGCGGCGGTTGCGAAGCGCGCCTACAAGGAAGGCCGGCCGATTCTGGACGTGGCGGCCGAGGACACGCACCTCTCCCGTGAGGAGCTCGCACGGCTGCTGGACCCCGCGGAGCTCACACGCGGCGGCATCAAGGGCGGCACCAGCGCAGGCGGCTGACGGTCGCGTCACGAAGGCGGCATGTCCCAGGGAGAACCGGAACGGAACACGACGCGCACCCCCGAGGTGCCTTCCGACTGGGCACGGCGCATCCGCGAGCGCATGGCGGGCACCGTGCCGGTTCACGATCGGGACCGCTGGCTCATTCCCGGCCTGGGTCTGGCGGAAAGTCAGGCGCTGATGCGCCACTTTCCGCCGAACCCGAAGCCCGCCGCCGTGCTCGTGCCGCTCGTGCAGCGGCCGGATGAGCTCACCGTGCTGCTCACCGAGCGCGCCACGCAGCTCCGCAACCATGCGGGCCAGATCAGCTTTCCCGGCGGCCGGCTCGAGCCCGGGGACGAAGGCCCGCGCAGCGCCGCGTTGCGCGAGGCGCGCGAGGAGATCGGTCTCGACGCGAGTTTCGTGAACGTGGTGGGATACCTGCCGGATCACATCATCATCAGCGGCTTCCGCGTCACGCCGGTGGTCGCGTTCGTACGCCCGGGGTTCGAGCTGCTGCTGGATTCACAGGAAGTGCAGAGCACGTTCGAGGTGCCGGTGAGTTATCTCTTCGACCCCGCCAATCACCGCACGCGCCGTCGCCGCATCGGCACAAGCGACACGGAGCTGGAAGTGCTCGATATCCCGTTCGGGCAGCACAACATCTGGGGTGCCACGGCGGGCATGATCCTCACGCTTTATCGAATGTGCCTGGACGAGAAGCCATCATGAGCGAAGAGTCGAGCGCGCTCGCGCGTCTGCTCGAGGTGATGCGGCGTTTGCGGGACCCGCAGCGCGGCTGCCCCTGGGATCGCGAGCAGACCTTCGCGACCATCGCGCCGTACACCATCGAGGAAGCGTATGAGGTTGCGGATGCCATCGAGCGCAACGATCCGGTCGATCTGCGGGACGAGCTGGGCGATCTGCTGTTCCAGGTCGTGTTTCATGCGCGCATGGCGGAGGAGCGCGGCTGGTTCGATTTCGAAGGGGTCGCTGCGGCCATTCACGACAAGCTGGTGCGGCGGCACCCGCATGTCTTCTCGGACGCGGTGTTCGCGAACCGCGCCGCGCAATCCTCGAACTGGGAAGAGCAGAAGGCCCGCGAGCGCGCGGAAGCTGCCGCACGCCGGGGTGGCCGCTCGCACGGCGTGCTGGGTGAGGTGCCGCGAGCGCTGCCCGCGCTGATGCGGGCTGCGAAACTGGGGCGGCGTGCCGCCCGCGTCGGCTTCGACTGGCCGGACGCAGCCGGCGTGCGGCAGAAGCTGATCGAGGAGCTTGCGGAGCTCGATGCGGCGGTGTCCGCCGGGCGCCGCGAGGCCATCGCCGACGAGATCGGCGACGCGCTCTTCACCCTCGTGAATCTCGGCAGGCACCTCGAGGTGGATGCGGAAGAAGCGCTGCGCGCCGCGACCTCGAAGTTCGAAGCGCGCTTCCGGCGCATGGAATCGCTCGCCGAGGCACGTGGCCTGAAACTCGAAGCGCTTTCCGCCGAGCAGTGGGACGCGCTGTGGAACGAGGCGAAGCGCACACCGCCATCGCCTGCCTGAACAGACTTGCCCGAAGGTTCAGTCAACGTTCATTGGGCGCTTCCTATCGTGCCGCCCACGCCGGAGAGCCTGGAGCAATCCCGCACCAGTCCGGCGCGAGGTGAGGAGGCGATATGTTGACCAAGGTAGTGACCGGTGTGGTGTCAGCCGGGTTGCTGCTCGCCGGGCAGGCTGCGTTCGCGGACCACGGCAGGTGGAACGGCCCCGCGCACCATCGCCACGTGGCCGATTACGACTACGCCCGTGTGGTCGATGTGGATCCCATCGTGCGGCACGTGCGCGTCACCGTGCCCCGCCGCGAGTGCTGGACGGAAACGCACTACGAAACCGTTCAGTACGGCGGCCACGAGCCGGGCCGCGGCTCGGCGGGCTCCATGATCCTCGGCGGCCTCATCGGGGCGGCGATCGGCAACCAGATCGGCCGGGGCGATGGTCGTCGCGCGGCGACGGTTGCGGGTGCCCTCATCGGCACGGCGATCGGTCACGACGTGGGCGACAGGCGCGCGGCCCGTGCCGGCACGCCGGTGTACACGGAGACGCGCCCCTACGACACGGAACATTGCGAAGTGCGCTACGAAGAGACGCACGAAGAGCGGATCGATGGCTACCGCGTCACCTATGAATATGCCGGCCGGCGCCACACGACCGAGCTGCCGTATGACCCGGGCGATCGCATCCGCGTGCGCGTGGATGTTCACCCGGCAGCCTGAATGGCTGCTGCGCCGTACGGCTCGCCAGCCAGCTGCGCGCGCAGCCTCTCGACGACCGCGGGCGGAAGGGGATTCCGCCCGCATCTTTTTGACGCCGGCGTGATCGCGCCCGTCCATTTGCGATAGGCTTCGCTTCGCGCTATGCCAAGGTCTCGCCCCCTCGTCCTGCTGTTCACGCTCGTCGCGCTCGCGATCGCGGACGCGGCGCACGCCGATCGCGGCCATGGTAACCACGGCCGGGGCGGGCGCGGTGAGCGCGGCGAGGTCGTTCGCGAGGACCGCGGTATTTCCCTGAACCAGGCGATTGCGCTCGTGGAGCGGCGCTACCACGCGCGCGTGGTGCGCTCGGACGTGCGCCAGGAAGGCAACCGAAGGATCTACGTTCTGCGCCTGCTCGATGACAAGGGCAACGCCCAGGTGGTGCGCGTGGATGCTTCGAATGGCGCCATATTCTGACCTTCCGCCCTCCCGCGGGCCGCTGACCCGCCCGGACACTCATTGCCGACCCTGACCGACCCATGCGCATTCTCGTCGTTGAAGATGAAGCCGCCCTTCGGGATGACCTGAAAGCCCGTTTCGCCGCCGCCGGGTTCACGGTGGACGTCGCGCAGGATGGTGAGGACGGCCTGTACGCCGGCCTCGAGTATCCGGTCGACGTGGCCGTGATCGATCTCGGCCTGCCGAAGATCCCCGGGCTCGAGCTCATCCGTCGCCTGCGTGAGCAGAACCGCAGTTACCCGATCCTCGTCCTCACCGCGCGCGATCGCTGGCAGGACAAGGTCGAGGGCCTGCAGGCCGGCGCGGATGACTACGTCTCCAAGCCCTTCCACTTCGAGGAAGTGCTCGCGCGCGTGCAGGCGCTGATGCGGCGTGCGGGCGGGTGGGCCACGCCCGAGCTCGTTTGCGGACCCATCGTG
>JADGHX010000295.1 GCA_019683695.1 Steroidobacteraceae bacterium | reverse complement strand
ATGCGGAAGCTGCAGATGCCATCCCTGTCAGTGAGCCGAGCTGATCATGTCCACGCACCCACGCCGCGCCCTGCACAACCCGCCGCCCGACCCGCATCCGCGCGCCCCCGCATTTCCGCCGCCGCCGGGGGCCTGGGACTGTCACATTCATCTTTTCGGGCCGGCGCGCGAATTTCCGTTCGAGGAGCACAGCCCGTACTTCTCCGACGATGCGCTGCCCGAAGACTATCTGCGCATGCAGCAGGTGCTCGGACTGAAGCGCGCCGTCGTCGTCAGTGCCGGAGGCTATGGCACGAGCTATCGGCACCTTCAATCCGTGCTCGCGCGCTTTGGCGAGCACTTTCGCGGCGTGGTCCTCGCGCGCGATGACTTCACAGCGGAGGAGGCGGCTCGGCTGCACAGGCTGGGTGTCCGCGGCGCGCGCATGTTCGCCGGGCCGCCGGAAAACGAATGGAGCCATCTCCCGCGCATCAACCCGCGTGTCGCGAGTCTCATCCACGAGTACGGATGGCACGTGCAGTACCACAGTCTGGAGAAGGGCTGGATTGTGAATGTCGTGGACGAGCTGCTCGCGCTCCCCAACCGCATCGTTATCGATCACACCGGCATGTTCGATCCGCGGCTCGGCATTGACCAGCCTGCCTTCCGCGCAATCCTGAGGCTGCTCGAAACGGGTCGGGTATGGGTGAAGCTCTGCGGCCCCATGCGTTGCAGCGACGAGAATTTTCCGTATGCAAGCTTGACGCCCTTCGCACGCATGCTCGCGCGCCACGCGCCCGAGCGCCTCGTGTGGGGCTCGGACTGGCCGCACGTGCAGATGAACGGCCGCCAGATGCCGAACGATGGCGATCTGCTGGATCTGCTTGCGGAGTGGGTGCCCGACGAGGCGACGCGCGAGCGCATTCTCGTGCAGAACCCCCTCGAGCTGTACGACTGAGTGGAAGGATCAGAATGAGTACGCGAGTGTTTCTGGTGACGGGTGGAAGCCGCGGCATCGGCGAGGCCGTCGCGGTCGGTGCCGCGCGGCAGGGCTTCGATGTCGTGTTGACTTACGCGAGCAATGAAGCCCGTGCTGCTTCGGTCGTGCAGCGTATTCGTGATGCCGGCGGGAACGCAGAAGCAGTGCGCGCGGATACCGCCGACGAAGCGGACATTCTGCGCACCTTCTCGGTCGTTGACAGCTGTGGCCGGCTTGCCGTGATGGTCTACAACAGCGGCATCACCGGCGCGCACTCGCCGCTTGCGGAGGCGGCGACGGAGACCATCGATCGCGTGCTGGCGGTGAACCTGCGCGGCGCGATCCTCTGTGCCCGCGAAGCGGTTCGCCGCATGTCCACGCGATCAGGCGGCGCTGGCGGCTCGATCGTCTTCGTCTCCTCACGAGCGTCGTTCTACGGCTCGCCGAACGAGTTCGTGTGGTATGCCGCATCGAAGGGCGGCATGGACAGCCTGACCAATGGCCTGGCTCGCGAGGTCGCAACCGAGGGCATTCGCGTCAACGCCGTCTCGCCGGGCCCGATCGCCACGGAGATCCACCGCCCGGGGAAGCTCGAGATCGGCGCAAAACGCTCGCCGATGCAGCGCGCCGGCACGCCCGAAGAGGTTGCCAATACCGTGCTGTTTCTGGCATCAGAGGCGGCTTCGTACGTGAACGGCGCAAACCTCGTGATTTCCGGTGGGCTGTGATGTGCACTCGTGCCCTTCGGTGGGCTCTGATGCGGAGAAGCGACTGATGCCGAACGCTCCGGGATTCGTACACATGTTCCGCACACTGCCGATCGCCGGCGTCGCCCTCATGGCGTTGGCCCTTTCCGCGGGCCGGTCCTTTGCGTCGGACGAGTCGGCGCGGGATCTTCACGAGCGCGTCAACCGACTGGAAGCCACCGTGCGCGCACAGGAAGCCGTTCGTGCAGTGAAGCGGATCCAGCACACCTACGCGCACTATCTGGAATCGGGCCTGTGGTCCGATCTTGCCGATCTCTTCACGCAGGACGCGATTGCAGAGTTCCCGACCGGAATCGTCCGGGGGCGTTCACAACTGCGTAGACATTTCATGCAGCAGGCTGAGCGAGCGTCTCCGGGTCTCGCGAATGGACAGCTTCACGTGCACCTGATCATGCAGCCGATCGTCAACGTCAGCGCGGACGGGCGATCCGTCATGGGCACGTGGCATGAGATGGCGATGCTCGGGCGCTTCGGTTCCAGTGCATCCTGGCGCGGGGGTGTCTACGAGAACGAATACACGCTCGAGAACGGCGTCTGGAAGATCAGTCGTTTGCGATATTTCGAGCAGTACCGCGGCGCGTATGACGACTTTGGTCACAAGGCGCCGCCGGCCTGGAAGATCCCGTATCACTTCGAAGCATCGCACGTCGGCGTCACCATTCCGGCAAACGCACTGGAATCACTCGCACGGGAGAGCTCCGCCGGTGCGGACAGCGAGCGAGTCGGCGCGCTCGCGCGGCGCGTACAGCGTCTGAGCGACGAAACCGAAGTGCGCAATCTCCAGCACAGTTTCGGCTACTACCTCGATCGCAAGATGTGGGACGACGTCGCGGATCTTTTTGCGAAGGACGGCTCGCTCGAGCTGGCCTCGCGCGGCGTCTACATCGGGCGCGAGCGCATCCGCCGCGCGCTCGAAGTCTTTTATGGCCCCTCGCCATTGCGATACGGGGAGCTGTTCGACCACATCCAGCTCGGCACCGTCGTAACCGTCTCCGCAGATGGGCGCTCCGCTGCTGCGCGAACGATGGAGCTTCGCATGCTCGGCGTGAACGGCGAGTACGCGCAGTGGGAAGTCGGCACGTACGAGAATCAGTTCGTGCGGGAAGAGGGCGTGTGGAAGCTGAAGGCCGTGCGCTACTTCCCGAGAATGGCGACGGACTATGACGAAGGATGGGCGAGAGACGCCAAACCGGCGCCGGGTCCGGTCAATGAGTTTCCGCCGGATCGGCCTTCGGCCAGGCACGAGAGCTATCCGGTCGCTTACGTCGTGGGGGTGCATTATAGGAACCCCGCGACCGGCCGCGCCGTTCG
>JADGHX010000093.1 GCA_019683695.1 Steroidobacteraceae bacterium | reverse complement strand
GTTGATGGCCTCCGTGTAGATCTCGGACTGATACGAGCCGTCCAGGCGCGCCGTGAGGCTGCCCATGCCGCCGAGCGACCACGTGTACTGCGCACCGAGCGAGGCCTTCGTCTCCGGCGTGAACGGCGTGATCATGTCGAGCGTCACGCCGGTGAGCGCGGCATTCGTCTCCGTGTACTTGAAGTCGAGGAAGCTCGCCGAGGCATCGAAGAGCCAGGCCTCCGTCGGGCGGAACTCCATCTCGAATTCGGCGCCCTTCACCTCCGCCTGACCGATGTTGTTCGGCTGCAGGCAGGGCGAGATCGGGCAGGCAGCGGAGGTGAGGATGATGTCCTCGTAGTCGTTGTAGAACACCGCCGCGTTGAAGCGCATGCGCCGGTCGAAGAGATCCGTCTTCATGCCGAGCTCATACGTGGTGATCGTCTCCGGATCGAACGACTTCAGCTGATTCACGTCCGTCAGCACACCGTTCGGATTGATGCTGCCGTTCAGCACGGGAAGCATCGTGCCCGGCGCGAAGAACGGACGCGGGTTCACGCCGCCGCTCTTGAAGCCGGTGGCGATCTGGCCGTAGGTCATCACCGTGTCGCTGAAGCGATAGTCCATGGACACGCGCCAGTCCACCCGATCGCCGTCGAACCGGTCGGACACGTTGAACAGCCCGAGCAGCGCGCAGTTGGGATCGTTCGCCGGATTGGCGGGCGGGTTGTTGGCACACGGCGCGCTCGGAATGGTGCCATCCGGATTGCGCCGGAAGTATGTGTAGACCTTCTTGTCCTTCGAGTAGCGCACGCCCGCGGAGACATCCATCGCATCCGTGAGATGGTAGTTCGTGTGCAGGAATGCGGCCTTCGATGTGGACGGCGTGGTGTCCGGGCCGTGTATGAAGTCGAGGCCGGCGTACGGCAGGTCCACGCGCGCTTCGAGCGTGCCGTCCTGATCGACGTAGAACAGGCCCGCCGTGAAATCGAGCTTGCCGGCGAGCACGGTGCCGTTCAGGCGCAACTCCTGGCTTTTCATTTTGTGCTCGAGCGTTTGCAGCAGCTGCTGGCTTGCGAGCGGGGAGCCGTCCACGTCCTGCGCCCACGAGGAGTCGTACTGGCGCCAGGCGGTGATGGACTTGAGCGAGTAGTTGTCCGAGAGCCGCCAGTCGATGGTGGCCGACACACCGCTCTGGTTCAGGTGCTGGATCGGCGGCACGAGCAGCGGCTTGTACGGCTGCTGGCTCGTGGGTGGCGTCGCATCCAGGAACGTGGCGTAGCTCAGATAGCGGTCATTGGGCCGGTTCGGGTCGCACGAGAACGGGCCATAGGGGACGAAGCGGCAGTCGTACGGCACCGGCGGTGTCGATGGATCCCCGTCATCAATGAAGAGGTTCTGCGTGTCCGGCGCGTTTGCCTGACGCAGCACGTCCGCACCCGCTTCGGACTTGTCGTTCGTGAGATCCCCGATCAGGTTCACTTCCACATTCTCGGAGGCGATCCAGCGCACCGAGAGACGCCCGGCCGTGTACGCCTGGCCGCCCAGCGTGCCGAGCTCGCACCCCATGCCCACGGTGAACACCGGCACACCGGAGCCCGGATGCGTGCAGCCGTAGTCCCGCCTGTGCACGTATCCGTCGCGGTTCTTCGATACACCCGCGATGCGCGTGAACAACTTGTCCTCGATGAGCGCGAAGTCCGCGGTGGCGCGGGCATCGATGCGATCGTAGGAGCCATAGGTCAGCGAGGCGGAGCCGCCCGAGCCGGTCGGCTTCTTCGAGAACATCTTGATGGCGCCGCCGATGGAGTTACGGCCGGCGAGCGTGCCCTGCGGGCCGCGCAACACCTCCACCCGTTCGAGGTCGAGCAGATCGACCAGCGAGCCCGTGATCGTCGGGTAGTACACATCGTCGATGTACAGACCCACGCCGGGTTCCAGGGCGTAGTTGAAATCGATCTGGCCGACGCCGCGGATGAAGGCGATGAGACCCGAGCCGTTCGCCTGCCCCTGCGGCGAGAGTGTGACGTTCGGGGCTTGTGCCGCCACCGCGGCAATGTTGTTCTGACTGCGGGCCTCGAGCATGTCCGCCGTCACCGCCGTGATGGCAATCGGCGTGTCCTGCAACCGCTCCTCACGGAACGTGGCCGTTACCGTGACTTCCTGCAATGCTCCTGCATCTGTTTCGGTTCCTTCCTGCGCGCCCGCGATGCCGGGAACCAGTCCCGTGCAGGCCGCGCTCATCGCTGCGATTACGCCGAGTCGAACGGTTCCGAACCCGTCGGATCCACGCGCACGCTTCCCCATGAGCTCCCCCTCGAGTGATTGGACGTTATTGGACGCTTATGAACGCATTGAAGCCTTTGCCTTCTCTGAGACCGGGCGGCGATGCGGCCGCTTGCTGGTGTTTGTACGACAGAATTTAGCAGGTCCACTCTGCGCACACCATTTCGCAGTGTGAACATTCGACGATCTGTCAGGGGAATCAAGGATCTGGGCGACGTGGGCGACGCTTGCCCCGTTCCGGTGCCTTGCGCCGGCGGCTGTGTCCCGCGCGCCACCGGCGCTTGAGGGCGCGGCGCGCGTGCCGCCGCCAGCGGCGCGCGTCAGAGGCGACCGACGAGACGCGGGCTTTCCGTCAGCGGAATACAGCGGAAGACAGAGTCCTGCCCCGACGCCATTGCGCCGTGCACGGCTCTCTACAGGACGGGCCGGGCCGATGCCGGTGCGATTCTCAGCGCCCCCACAACTCCGCGGTGGCAAGGCGGGCGCCTTCGGCGAGCGCTTGGAATTTCGCCCACATCACCGCGGGCGGCACGCGCTGGAGCACGTCCACCTGCGCAAAACCGCAATCGGTGCCGGCGATGACGTTCTCGCGGCCCACGAGCTTCGCAAAGCGCACGATGCGATCGGCCACCACCTGGGGATGCTCCACCGTCATCACGTGATGCGTGATCACGCCGGGTATCAGAATGCGATCGGGCGGCAGCTTCACTTTCTGCCACACGCGCCATTCGTGCTCGTGCCGCGGATTTGCGGCCTCCAGCGAATACGCGCCCGCCTTCACCGAAAGGATGATCTCGATGATGTCCTCGAGCGGGGCATCCGACATGTGGGGCAGATGCCAGCTGCCGAAGCACACGTGATAGCGCACGCGGTCCTCGGGGATGTCCCTGAGCGCGTGATTCAGCGCCTCCACGCGAAGCTCTGCCCACTTGCGGTAGTGCACGGGGCTTTGCTGCACGAGGTGGTCGTACATGTTCGCGAGCACCGCATCGTCCACCTGCACGAGCAAGCCGGCGCGATGGATTTCGAGATACTCCTCGCGCAGCGCTTCGGCAAGCGCGAAGATGTACTCCCGCTCGCTCGAATAAAACTCGTTGCGACCGTTGAAAACCGCGCTCGCGGGCGCGACGGCTGTGATGAATGCCTCCGTGGCTTGGGTGCTGGCCAGCGCAGCTTTGAGGTTCCCCACATCCCGGCGCACGTCTTCCGGCGCGCTGTAGCGGATGGCACTCGTGCAGACCTGCGTGTCGAACGCCTGCTGCGTCGGCTCGAACTCCTTCGCGATCACATCGGGGAAACGATCGCGATCACGGCCGAGCCAGACGAGCGGCGCCCTCTCGGCGCGTGGCTCGAAGCCGCTGATGCGCTCGAGAACATAGTTCGCCCAGTTGGATTTGCCGAAGTCGCCGTCATTCACGATGTCGATGCCGGCGGCAACCTGCTGCTTCACCACCTCCGCCACCGACGCGCGCAGCACGCGTGCGTATTCCGCAGGGTCCTTCGGTGGGCCGGTGACTGAACTGGCCAGATCAAGGAGTGCACGCGGGCGGGCAATGCTGCCGACGTGGGTGGTGAGTATCCGTTCTTCGCTGCGCTTCATCCGTTCGCATCCCGACCAGCGGGCCCGCGGCCCGGGACGGATAGCTAACACCCCGGGCGTGCACGGATACAAGTGCCCGCGCAGCGCAGACGTTCGGCACGGCGGCGTGCCGATTGCGCTTTGACTCACTTACAGGCGCTGCTGCGCCACGCTCGCTGTGAGCGGGAAGAGCCGCGGCGCGGAAATTCAAGGCGGCAGCGGACGCGCTGCCGGGGTGATCAGCGTCAGCGGTGATCCGTTCGAGCGATTCGTTTCCGATGCTGCCACCGCCCTGCTTCACGGTGGGTTGAAGCGCCGGGCTCTGCGGTCGTTTGCGCACGCGGCAGCCGTTCCGGACGAAGAGCTACTTCAGGCGTCGCACACGCGTCGCCACGCCCGCTTCGCTGGTCAGCATGAAGCTGCCGAGCGCGCCCCTGGAGATCGTGACGGTCTCACCTTCCTTGATGAGGGTGCCGAGGCGGCGCTCGGTCTGCGTCCAGGTCTGGCCGTTGTCGAGCTTCAGCAGCAGCTCACCGCGCGGCCGTTCGGATACGGACGTCACCTTCGCGACGATGTGGTCGACGCCGGCAGGCTCGTTCCGGTCACGCCGCGCGCGCTCCGAAAGGCCGAATTCTGCTTCCGCGCGCGCAGCGGAAACCGCGGGCGCTGCGACGGCCGCAGGTGCGGCTGCCGCTGCAACCGCGGGTGTTTTTGCTGGCGCGGGTGCCGGCGCTGACGCGGCTTTCGGCGCCTCCGCAGCCTGCGCGGCCATCGCACCGCGCGGCGGATTCAGCCTGTCGTAGCACGCGAGGCGTGCGAAGTTGTCCTGCACGTTGGCACAGGCCAGAAGTTCCGCCGAAGCGTCGAGTGACTGCCCCGAGGCGACGCCCTGAAACAGCCCCACAGCACCCAGCGCCAGCACCGAACGCCAGTTGATTCGCATCTGCCATCCCCGTTTGGAAAAGGTCCCTACCATAAAAAAAGACGGCGGGTGTTGCCACCCGCCGTCTCATCGAGCGTCACGCGTTCCGCGTCAGAACTGGACTCTCACGCCCATGTAGTAACGGCGGCCGAGCACGTCGTACAGATTGCTCAGATACGTGCCACCGGACTGCACGCGGGCCGGATCCACGTTCGCAAGCGGCGGATCCTTGTCCAGCAGGTTGTCGATGCCGAGCCGCAGGCCCACGCTCGGGTTGACCTGCCAAGTGCCCGAGAGGTCGAACAGGTCGTAGGACCCCACGCCGAGCGTGGTCGAGAGCGGGCTCAGCACGCTCGACTGAGAGTCCACCGACGGCAGATGCCGCCAGCGCAGGCTCGCCGTCACCGGACCGGACAGATAGCTGAACGTGGTGAACGTCTTCCACTCGTAGATGCCGGTGTTCAGACCCGGCGTATTCGGACCGAGCGAACCCACCCACTCGAACGTGGGAGCGTTCGGGTTGGCCTGGGTCTTGAAGCTGTCCACCCAGTTCAACAGGAAGTTCACCGAGAAGTCGCCCGGGATGGCAGCAAGACCGATATCCGCCAGCGCCGTCCGCCAATCGAGCTGCAGGTCGACACCGGAGGTCTTGATGATCCCCTGGTTCGAGTACGACACGTCGATCGTGCCGGGCGCGCCCGTGTTCGGGTCACGCACGATCGCCTGACACGCCGGGGTGTTGATGTCGCCCGTCGGGTTGGCGCTCATGCTGAGACATTGATCGACCACGGTATCGACCGAAATGGGAGCGATCGCGTCCGTGAGCTTGATCGAGTACCAGTCGACCGCCGCGGTCAGCTTCGACAGCGCAGGCGTCTCGAACGGCGAACGGAACACGAATCCCGCCGTGTAGGTCTTCGCCTCCTCGGGATCGAGGTCCGGGTTGCCCACCGTGTTCGACAGCGCGATGTTGAATCCGCCCGGCGCCTGCGGCTGAGCGTAGTACGCCGCCGCACCCGTCGGCCCCATCAGCTGACGGCAGATGGCTTCAGCATGCGCCGCGCCCGCCGCGCCGTTGATGTTCGTGGCCGGGTTGGCACCCGAGGGCGCAGTCGAGAGCCTCGAGCAGAAGTCGCCGAAGGACGTGGAACCCACCGCCTGCGTGCGCGCGAGATACAGCTCGCCGATGTTCGGGGCGCGAATGGCGAGTTGGTGACCGCCGCGGAAACGCACGAAGTCGCTGATCACCCAGTCCAGCATGCCCTTGTAGGTGTTCACGCTGCCGACGCTGTTGTAATCCGAGTAACGGTAACCGAGCTCGAGATTCACACGCTTGAAGCCGGGCAGGTCCCGCACCACGGGCACGAGCAACTCGCCGTACACTTCCTTCACGCTCGTGCGGCCCTGGCTGTTGCCCGCCGGGAACAGGCCGATGCCGCCGTCCAGGAACGACTCCTGGCCCGTGAGACCGTCGGTCCGGTAGCGGAAGAAGTTCTCGCGATACGTGGTACCCAGGGCGAAGCGCAGCTCACCCGTGGGCAGGTCCGCAAGCAGACCCTGCACGTTCGCTTCGACGATGTCCTGCTCCATCTTCGTGTTGTTCTGCAGGTTCGCGGTGATCGACGCCACGCAGTCATCCGAAACAGGGAAGTCTCCGAAGATCGGCAGACCCGTCGAGCAGCGTCCGGTCGCACCGGCGAAGTTGTTGCCGGGGAATGCACCGTTGCCCGTCTGGAAGAAGTTGCGGCCGAAGTTCGGGGAGGTGACGACGGCGCGATAGCGCTCGAGCGAGGCAAAGCCCACGAGATCGCTCCGCACGTCCGTCTCGCCATGCGAGGCGTAGGCTTCCCACGTCCAGTCCTGGATGGGCAGGCGGCCGTTGAGGCCGGCTGTGATCTGGAACATGGTGCTTTCGTTGGCGCTGCCGCGCGGGGGCAGGAAATCGAGCACGCGATTGAGCTGCCAGGGCGCGTTCGGGTCCGGACGGCTGTCGAGCAGCGCGGCCAGCTCGGCCGGGACCGGGAACGCCTGCGAATTGGTGCAGCCGCCGGTCGCGGGGCAGTTCAGGCCGTAGCGGCCACCCGCCTGATAGTCCGGCAGCGTGTTGCCGTTCGAATCGACGGACGGGGCATAGATGCCATTGCCGTACGGGATCAGCGCCGCCCAACCGTTCGAGGCGGGCGAGTACTGCAGCACCGATTCCGTGCTGTTCGTGTTGAACGTGGCTTCCGCGAACGCCGAGACGCTGTCGTTGAAGTCGTACTGCGCGCGGCCGAACATCGACCAGCGCTCGAGCGGGATGGAGATCAAATTCTCCGTGGCGTTCTGGCCGAGCGAGCCGTCCGCCAGGCGCTTGCGCCGCCACCCGTCCAGGGGACCGTTGTAGCGATACGCACCGGCGGCGACGCCGGGGCCCGCGACCGAGGCGCCGCCCGTGTAGATCGTGCCGTCGGTGTTGACGAAGAACTGCGAGTTGGCACCGATGGCGCCCGGGGCCGCCTGATCGAAGATGGAATCGATCACGCTCTGATTGGGCAGGTTACCGAACGTCGGCACATACGCCGAGGCGGACCACCAGAACTCCGATCCGTTCACCGTGGGATTGGCGGCGAGCTCGCGATAGAAGTCGCGATCGATCTGACGCGCTTCATCGCGATTGAAGTGCTCCACGCCGAACATCACATTGCCACGGCCGTCGGAGAAGTTGGTGCCCATGAGCGCGCTGAGGCGCAGCTCATCGCCGTCCCACTGCTCCGTGCTGCCGTACTGCGCATCGAACTGGAAGCCTTCGAAGTTCTTCTTCAGCACGAAGTTCACGACACCGCCGACCGCGTCGGCACCGTACACAGACGAGGCGCCGCCGGTCGTGATCTCGACACGCTCGATTGCCGCGGACGGGATCGAGTTGATGTCCGTCGCCATCGAGGCGTTCACCGGCATGGCGCGTCGGCCGTCGATCAGCACGAGGTTGCGATTCGGGCCGAGGCCACGCAGGCTGACCGTGGAGGCACCCACCGTGTTCGTCGCGGTGTTCTGAACGTCCTGCGTCACGAACTGCGACACCGCCGGAACGAACTGCGGCAGCTTGTTGAGATTCGCTTCGAGGGCTCCGGTGCCGGTGTTCTCGAACACCTCCGAGCTCACGGTGACAATGGGGCTCGTCGCCTCGAAGTCCTTGCGGACGATGCGCGAACCCGTAACCGTGATTTCCTCGAGTGCGGGCTCCGCGTCCTGCGCATGTGCAGTGACACCGAACCCGGTCAACGCCGAGGTGCCTAGGATCGCTGCGACTGCCGCACGGACCCTGGTTGGCCGATTGGCCGGATGGTCATGACTCACTAGTGCATTCCCCCAACAATGTGAAAACCGGCGCTTGAGCGCCGGCGCGGCGGATAATAAGGTGCGTATACCTGAAGGCTTGTTTGTCGTAGCGGCGAAAGTTGACTCAGGTGGAAGCCCGAGGCGTTGTTTTTTTGCCGCATGCGATAAATTTCGCAGCCTGTGAACTGTGTCCTGCGCCGGGTGTGAACCCGGTCGCGGCATGAGGATCGAGGGGGTGCCATGAACCCGACGCACGGAATGTCCGTTCTCAACCTGGCGACGGTCGAGGCGGCGCAACGCGCCGCGCTGTGGGCGCGCTCGGCCGGCAAGTTCTTTCCGGGGCTGTCCGTCACGAGGCCGCCCGTGAATCCCACGGATGGTCTGATCCACGGGGTATCGCTCGGCGCAGGCACGCTGTGGACGATTCTTTCCCCGCCGGCGCTCGTGTCCTACGTGCCCACCACCCGCTCGGAGACGCAGGCGCTCTTCTCCCTGATGGTCCAGCTCGAAGGCAGCACGTTCGCCTCGCAAGGTCCTCGCAGCTGCGAGCTGCAGCGGGGGGACTTCTGCGTCATCGACGGAATGGTGCCCTTCGAGCTGGAAGTGCGCGCAGGCAACTCGCGCATCGCGGTCCTGCAGATGCCGCGGCATGCCGTGCTGAGCCGCAAGACGGGCCTCGAGCACTGCACGGCGCAGCCCTTCTGCACCGACGAGCCCGGCGGCAGGCTGCTGCAGAATCTGGTGATGAACCTGGTGGAATCCGTGGCGTTCCTGGAATCCGACCAGCGTGCCGCGGCGCTCGCCTCCGTGATGCACATGCTCGCGGCCCCGAAGCTGCCGGGTGGCGACGGGCCTGCCGGGCGCATCAATCAGCGTGTGGCCGCCACCCTCGCCTTCATCGATGCGGAGCTCTCAGACCCCACGCTCACCGCGCAGCGCGTGGCCTGCGCCCAGGGGCTGAGCCGCCGGCGGCTCGATCAGATCCTCCTCGGAAGCCTGGGCACCTCACTCAGCGCCCAGATCTGGGCGCGCCGCCTGACACAGGCCGCCACCGACCTGCTCGATCCGCGTTTCGCGCACAAGACCGTCACGGAAATCGCCTTCGGCGTCGGCTTCGAGGACGCGGCCCACTTCGCGCGCGCCTTCAAACGCCGCTATCACTGCACGCCGCGTGCGTGGCGCAACCGGATGGAAGTGCGCACGACGAATAGCCCGCAACGCACCCTGTCTTCGTAGGCCCGTTCGCTCGCGGACGGCTCGAGCGAGCTACGTTGCGTGCGGGCTGCAGGCATTCGCCGCCACCCGGCGAATGTCGCCGCCGGGTTTGTATGGTGTGGCCGCCATGCGCGCGCGTGAGCCCGGACACCCGGCGGGCCAACTGCCATCCGAGGCAAGCGCGCGCTCAGCCGCGCCCCATTTCCTTGCGCAATTCCTTCGCCGCGTTCGCCATGGCGAGCAGCTTCCCGTAAGCGACATCGCGGGCCAGGTATTTCATGCCGCAGTCGGGCGCGAGAACCACGCGCTCGGGATCGATGTACGGCAGCGCGCGGCGCACGCGCTCTTTCACGACGTCGACGGTTTCCACGTTCGGGGTGGAGAGGTCGATCACGCCGAGGAGGATCTCCTTGTCCGGGAGCTGTTTCAGGATCGAGCAGTCGAGATTCGACTGCGCGGTCTCGATCGACACCTGATTGACCTTCGCGCGCGCAAGCTGCGGCAGGAAGGAATACGCGGACGGCCGATGGTGAATGAGCGCCGCGTAGCCGAAGCAGATGTGCACGCACGTCTTGCCCTGCACGCCCTCGAGCGCGCGGTTCAGCGCCTCGATGCCGTATTCCTCCGCCTTGGCGGCGCGGGCCTGCATGTAGGGCTCATCGATCTGGATGATGTCCGCGCCGGCCGCGAACAGGTCCTTGATCTCCTCGTTCAGCGCAGCGGCGTAGGCGAGCGCGCATTCGCGATCTGTCGCATAGAACTGGTTCTGCGCCTGCTGCGACATGGTGAACGGCCCGGGCACCGTGTACTTGATGGGCTTCGTCGTCAGGGAACGCAGGAAGCGCACGTCTTCCACGCACACGGGGCGCGTGCGCTTCAAGGGGCCGACCACTCGCGGCACCTTCACGGGCTCGCCGCTGCGATCCAGCGCTTCACCGGGATTCTCGTGGTCGATGCCATCGAGCGCCGTGGCAAAGAAGTTGGAGTAGCTCTCACGGCGCATCTCGCCGTCCGTCACGATGTCGATGCCGGCGTTGAGCTGGTCGTACACGGCGAGCCGCGTCGCGTCCCGCAGCGCTTCCTCCAGGAACGGTTTGCTCACGCGCCACAGCTCGGGTGCGCGCGTGCGCGGGGGAAAGCGGCCGGCGAGCGCCTTGCGATCGATCAGCCAGTCGGGTTGCGGATAGCTGCCCACCAGGGTGCAGGGAAAGAGCATGTCGGCCATTACATCTCCCGATTGCGTCGCCGCTGTACGTTCATTGAGCAAGATATCAGCATCGGATGCGCCTTCAGGAGGCGTCCGCGCCGGGGAAGTCCCTCAGATTGGCCTCGTGCGTGGCGCCCAGCGGTCGCGAACGTGTGCCCGTCGTGCCGCTGGTGGAGTACACACGCACAAAGTCTTCCAGCTTGCAGGCGAGATGCGCACCGAAGGGCGGCACCTTCGCCTGCCTGGCCCGCAGATCGTCCTTCTCAGCGGTACGTGTTGTTCGAGGTGTGATTGCCCGCGAGCCACCGCTTCAGCTCGGAGTGGGCATCCTTCCGCCGCTCCGCGTTGATCTTCTCCACATCCGGGTGATCGACGGTGAACTCGCAGATCATGCCGTCCGGGTCCGTGCAATACAGCGACCTGCAGTAGCCGTGCTCGAGCACGTAGATGTCGGGCTCCTTGTAGTTCGCCTCGCGCAGACGCTTCTCGATGCCGGCCTGCGTTTCCGCATCGACCTTCATGGCGATGTGGTGGAACGGCGTGGCCGGCATCTTCGGCCCGAAGAGCTTCTGATCCTCCGGATTCGCGAACTGGAAGAATGCCAGCGCGCTGCCATCCCCGAGCCCGAAGAAACAGTGGCAGTACGTGCGCTCCGCGCCGAACAGCACGTCGGACTCGCACCAGGTGGCGAGCAGCGGCAGGCCGATGATGTCCTCGTAGAAATGCCGGGTCGCCTCCAGGTTCGTGGAGACGTAGGCGGTGTGATGCAGGCGCTCGGGCAGCTTGCGGCCCGTGGCCGCCGCCGGCGCCGAAGTCATTGGGGTTGCCATGATGCTCGTCCTCCGAAAATCGAACCGTTTCAGAAACGGTAGATGAAGTCTACGCCCCACACGCGCGGCATGCCCTTGAACACGAAGTTGTTCGTCGGACCCGGGTTCGGGAAAAACGGCGGACCCGGCGACCACTCGGCGTTGTATTTCTGGTTGAAGAGATTCCTCGACCACGCCGTGAGCGACCAGCGCTCCTGTTCGATGCCGAGCCTGAGGTTAACAAGATCGACGGGATCGCGGACCGTGTAGTTGTCCGGATACCAGTAGGTGGGCCCGATGCGCTCGTAATCCGCGCGGACGAAGCCGAAGAGCGCGGTGGTGAGCGGCCGGCGGTACTGTGCGCCGAGTACGCCGGTGTACTCCGACACGAGCGGCGCCTGATTGCCCACGTCCGTCGGGGCACGGGAGGACCGCTTGATCTCACTGTCGGTGTAGCCGACGCGGAAATAGAGGTCGAGCCCGGCCACCGGGCGCGCGTTCGCCTCGAACTCGGCCCCGCGGTATTCCACCTTCTCGAGGTTGCCGAGGTTCTGCGTGCTCGTCGCCGGGTCGAAGACGAAGTAGTACGAGCCCTTGGCGTCGGTCGCGTATACGCTGACGGCGATCTCGGCGCGGCCTTCGGCGAACTGGCCCTTGGCGCCGATCTCGAAGGTGTCGGCGGTCTCCTGATCGAACAGGTCGTGGATGCCCGGGATGCCGGTGGCGCCAACGCCGGTCTGGTTGAAGCCGCCGCTGCGGAAGCCTCGGCTGTAGCCTCCGTAAAACATCCACGTGTCATTCGGCGTGTAGCGCAACGTCACCTTGGGCTGCAGGTCGTCCCAGGTCTTCTTGCGGATCTCGCCCGTGGTCGCGATGCCCTGCAAGGCCTCCGGAATGAACTCTTCGGGCGTATCCGTGCGATTCCGGCGCTCGTCACGGTCGTAGCGAAGCGAAACATCCGCCTCGAGTCGTTCCGTGATGTCGTAACTCAAGTCCCCGAACACGGCCCACGCGTTGTTGGTCTGGTGGTCCGCGAGGAACGTGAACTGGGGCGCAAACTGCGGCAGCGGCGTGCGCTTCACTCGCGGGACGACGCCCGTGCCGAGATCGAACACGTTGCCGGTGGAGATGAACCGGTCCGTGGCGATGAAATACGCGCCCACGATCCAGCGCAGGCGCCGGTCGCTGGCCGAGGACAGACGGAGCTCCTGGCTGTAGGCATCGACGTCGAGCCACTGATGCTGCGCCTGATCCGCCCCGAAGGCCGCGAAGAGCACGGATTCCGGGATCGGCAGGAAGTTGAACTGGTCGCCGGTCAGCAGCTCATCGATGTGATCGAAGGCGGAAATCGAGGTGAGCGTGCCGATGGCGGTATCCACGTCGAGCCTGACGGACGTGCCGTACAGATGGCGCTCGTTCTCGCCGCGATTGTTCACGCGCACGGGCAGGCTCGTGTCGTTGACGCTGTCCGTGATGTTGAAGTACAGCGCCTGCGTGTCCACGCCGGAGTAGTAGAAGCGCAGGTCCCCGGTGAACGCATCGTTTGGCTGCCACAGGAATTTCAGGCGCCCGGAGAGATCGCGGAAGGGGTCGGCTTCCTCGCCGAGAAAGGCGTTGTTGATGTAGCCGTCCGTGTCGAAGTACGAAGCCGAGGCCTGAAACTTCAGTGTATCGGACGCACCGACGGGCCCGCCCACACTGCCGCGCACCTTGTAGCCGGGTCCGGAGTCGTATCCCACCTGCACCCGCCCCTCGAGCTCGTCCGAGGGCTCACGCGTGCGGATGATGATGGCGCCGCCGATGGCGTTGCGTCCGTACAGAGCGCCCTGCGGCCCACGCAGCACCTCGATGTGCTCGATGTCATACAATTCCTGATTGAACTGCGAGGGGTTGGCGAGCTGCACACCATCGATGATCACGGCCACCGAGGGCTCGCTGTTGCGGGCCTGCGAGATACCTCGCACCGTGATGAAGGACGTGCCCTGGTTCTGCGTCTGCACCAAAGTCATGTTCGGGGTGAGCGCGACGAAGTCCTGGGGGCGCTCGATGCCGGCGGCCTCGATCTCCGCCGCGCTGAAGGCGTTCACCGCCACCGGCACATTGTGGAGGGATTCATCGCGCCGGCGTGCGGTGACGACGATTTCCTCGAGCCCTTCGCCGGTCTGTGCGGGAGCGGTTTGCGGAATGCACAGCGCGGAACCGATGGCGACTGCGATGAGCAATCGCGACATATCCTTCGCCATGTGTACACCCCCTGTTTGTGTGCAGGTCGCGATGCGGACCTGTTGTACACAGCCGAAAAATCTAGCAAGTTCGCTCTTCGAACGCCATTTCGCAGAGCGAATCGGGCGGTTCGGGTGCCTTGCACGTCAACGCCTTGCGCGCGAGGCTACCAGAATCCGGCTTCGGCGGGCGAAGCGTTGCATCCGGGTCATCCGGCCTGCACCGCAGCGCGTGTTTGCCGCCGACCGGGGCCATGAAGGGCGGTCGCCATCCGCGGCCGGGCAAGCCGCCGTCCGAGGCGACATTTTCGATACACGAGGGGGGGAAGCGATGCGCCAGGTACGCGAGGGGAAGCCGGAGCCGAACGGTGAGTACATCACCTCCCTGGCGCGCGGGCTCGCCGTGCTGCGCGCCTTCTCGAAGGAACGGCCGGAGATGACGTTGAGCCAGGTGGCGAGCGCCACACGGCTCAGTGCCGCCACCGCACGCCGCTGCCTGCATACGCTCGTCGATCTGGGGTACGCGGCGAAACGCGGCAAGCTGTTCCTGCTGAGGCCGGCGGTGGTGTCCTTTGCCTCAGCCTATCTCGATTCCATGAACCTCGAGCAGATCGTGCGCCCGTATCTGCAGGAAGTGCGCGACAAGACGGGCGACAGCTCCTCCCTGGCCGTGCTTTCGGACACCGAGATCCTGTATCTCGTGCACGTGTCGACGAACCGGATGGTGAAGGTGCCTTGCACGGTCGGCACGCGCTTTCCGGCGCACCCGACCTCGCTCGGCCGTGTGCTGCTTGCGTTCCAGCCGAAAAACATCATCGACGAGTATTTCCGGCGGGCGAAGTTCGTCGCGCTGACGGATCAGACCGTGACGTCGAAGTCCGCGCTCAGGAACATCCTGGCGCGTGTGCGTGAGGAGCGCTGCGCAGCGGTGCAGGATGAGCTGGACTATGGAATCGTTTCAGTCGCCGTGCCCATCTTCGGCGCTGAAAACCAGATCATTGCGGCCGTGAATTGCTCCACCTACACCGCGCGCGCGACGAAGGCGGACATGATGGAAACGCGTGTGCCGGTGCTGCGCGAAGCCGCGCGCAGCATCGAGGTCGAGCTCAGGCGATACCCAATGCTCGCTCACTCCATGGCGTTGTAGTGCGCATGAGGAAGTCCACCACGCAGCGGTTGTAATCCGCCACGTGCGTCATGTTCACGAAATGGCGGCCGCCCCGGATCACACGCCGGCGCGCGCCGCGGATGTTGCGGGCAATGTGGTCCGCCACTGAGCGCAACCACAATGTTTCGCGTGACCCGGTGATCACCATGGTGGGCGCGGTGATGCGCGCAAGCATTTGCCGCGCGTCCGACAGGGACATGCTGGTGTCGGGAGCGATGCGCAGGTCTTCGCCGCGATAGTCCCGCAGCATCGCAAGGATTTCGGTGCGCACCTGCGTGTAGCGCGAGCCCTGGTCGATGAGCGCGTGCTCGCTCAGCAGCTTGATGAGCCCCGCGCGATCGCCGGACCGCAGCAGCTCCGACAGGCGCGCGACGGGGAGAATCGAGGCGTCTCCCGATGGGGGCTCGAGACCATCGAGCGGCGAGCCCTGCAGCACGAGCGCACTCACCTGACCCGGGCGGCTGCTGGCATAACGCAACGCGACGCGGCCACCCTGTGACATGCCGACCAGCGCCACCTGCGTGAGCTTGAAGTGATCGCGGATGGCGTCGAGATCCTCGAGCTCCTGATCGAGCCCGGCCGGACAGGTGGACTGCCCGAAGCCGCGGCGGTCGTAGGTGATCGTGCGGAAATGCCGCTTCAGCGCCGGCACCTGGCAGGCCCACATGCGCCGGTCCACGCCCCAGCCGTGGATCAGGATGACCGGGTGGCCGCGCCCCACGCTCTCGACGATGAGATCGCCCTGCCCCACGCGGCGGACCATGTGAACGCGAGGCTGCTGTGCGTTGCGCTTCGCGCTCGCGTCGTCGAGGGGCGCCTCCCCCGCGTTGCTCATCGGGATTACCGCGTCCATAACCGCTTGCTCGCAATGCGCGCGCCTTCGGCCATCGCGCCGAGTTTCATGTACGTGATGTCCGGATCCACCGGGCCGAAGCCGGCGAACGTGCCAAAGCCGCAGTCCGTGCCGGCGATCACGCGCTCGCGCCCGACGATGTCGGCGAAGCGGCAGATGCGCTCGGCCACGAGCAGCGGATGCTCCACATAGTTTGTCGTCGAGCTCAGCACGCCCGGGATGAGGATCTTGTCATCCGGCAGCTTCGTGTCGCGGAAGACCGTCCATTCGTGCGCGTGCCGCGGGTTTGCCGCCTCGAACAGCAGGGCCTGGGGTTTCGCCTTCAGCACGACGGGCAGCAGCAGCTCCATCGGAATGTCGTGATGGTGAGGGCCCTCGTAGTTGCCCCAGCACACGTGCATGCGCGCCTGCGAAGCAGGCACGTTGCGCAGCGCGTGGTTCAGCACTTCCACGTGCATGGCCGCGAGCCGCAGGTACTCCTCGACGCTGCGGTTCTTGTACATGGTGTGACGGCCCATGCCGAGATCCGGCGCATCGATCTGCAGCAGGATTCCGGAAGCGGCAATGCCCTCGTACTCGATGCGCATCGCCTCGGCGACGGCTTCGAGGTAGGCATCCTGCGTGGGGTAGTAGTCGTTCGGCTGGAAGAGCGCGATGACGCCAGGCGAGGCGGCGTTCATGAACGCTTCGGTCGGCTTCGCGGCCTCAACGGCCTTGCGCAGATTGTCGATATCCGTCCTGAGCGGCTCGAGGCTCTTGGTGGCGATCGGGCCCACGCAGCGCGGCCGCCGGTACTTCGCGGTGGCGCCGGTATCGGCGAGCTTCTTCATGAGCCGCGGAAACTCGATGAGATCGAGCCCGGGCTCGCGCGGTGTATCGCCATCGAAACCGGTGATGCGCTCGCGGATGTACGTCGCGTAGCTGATCTTGCTCATCTCGCCATCGCTCACCACGTCGATGCCGGCATCGACCTGGCGGCGGACCACCTCTTCGACGGCCCGTGTGATGACGCCCGCGCCATCGGGCGGCTCGGGTTTGCCCTGCTCGCGGGCGAAGACCACATCGGTCACGGCCTGGGAGCGTGGCAGGCTGCCGACGTGCGTTGTCAGGATCCGATCAGTGCTGTGCTTCATGAACACCACATTAGACGCTGTCGGCGCAGCGAACTCGATAGCACCGGATTCGTTCGCGTAACACCGTGATTTCAATGAGCACTCTCCGGCGATTTTCGCTCTGCGAAAATGAATGCGCAGACCGCAAACCTCGACCGGAGCCCCCTGGAAAAGCACTGCGCGCGCCGCCCACCTCGGCCGCAAGCGCCGCGGTTCACCCGGCATGCACGCGCACGGTGGCCTCTCCCGCTCGATTGCAACGCTAATCCACGGCCGCCTAAAATGAAAGCATGCTTCGCAATTCCCACGGCGCGCAGAACCGGCCGGGGGACGCATGCGGCTGACGTGCACGACCGCGGGGCCCGCTCCCTTCGTTGCGGAGGTGGCCGGCGTCGATTTCTCGCATCCGGTGGATGCGACGACGTTTGCGGAGATTCGCGCCGCGCTCGATCGCTACGCGGTGTGCGTGTTCCGCAACACGGGGCTCGATGACGCGCGCCACATTGCGTTCAGCCGCCTCTTTGGCACCCTGGAGCGCGCGCCGAGCCTCTTCGGCAGCAAGCGGCGCTGCGCCCATCCCGAGCTGTTCGACGCCAGCAATCTGGATGCCAACGGCGCCATCCTCGGCGAAGGCCGTCGCCGCCTCTACAACAAGGGCAACGCGCTCTGGCACACGGATTCCTCGTTCAATCCGCACCGTGCCTCCTATTCCCTGCTGCTCGCACATGAGGTGCCGCCGGCTGGCGCGGACACAGAGTTCGCGGACATGCGGGCCGCGTATCGGGCGTTGCCGCGCTCGATGCGGGAAAAGATCGAGGATCTCGTGTGCGAGCACTGGCTGTGGCATTCGCGCATGCTCGCGGGCTACCCCCCGCCCACCGAGGCGGAGCGCGCGGCGAAGCCGCCGGCGTATCACAAGCTCGTCCAGACGCTCGCTTCAGGCGAGCGCACGCTCTATCTCGCCCGCCACGCCACGGGGGTCGTGCGCGCCGTGCGCTGGCATCAGCCCGGTGACCTCGTCATCTGGGACAATCGCTGCACCATGCACCGGGCGACCCCGTTCGAAGACACCGTTTATCGCCGCGACATGCGGCGGACGACCGTGCTGGAGCCCCTCCCCTGACC
>JADGHX010000092.1 GCA_019683695.1 Steroidobacteraceae bacterium | reverse complement strand
CCGGGGGGGCCGGGGCGGCCGTTGCCCGCGGCCACTTCCTGCTGAGTGCGCAGTCCAATCGCGTGGCGGGCATTCCGGTCAACGACCGGTCCTGGAACCTGCACGGCTGGCAGTTCATGACCAACCCGGCGTATGGCACGGGCCCGGGGCAGAGCCTTTCGGTGCCCGAGCGCATCCTCGTGAATCAGGTGAGCGTCAGCAACGCCATTGCCGGCGGCATCATCACCAACACCGCGCTCAAGGGCACGGCCTTCGGCGTTGGCGGCGTGCCGTACCAGTTCGCGTACGGCGATCTCGTGCGCGATCCGGACATGAGCGGGGGCGATTGGCGAAGCGCGACCATTCGCGGCACCGACCTCGCGAACGGCCTCACGTCCTCGCTGCGTACGCAGAACGCCTTCACGCGCGCGAGTTACAAGCTCACCGACAACGTCGAGCTCTATGCCCAGGCCGTGTGGGCGCACAACGAGAACCACAACTGGTGCTGCGCGAAGGAAGACAACGCCACGATCACCATTCAGGCGGACAACCCGTTCATCCCCGATGAAGTGCGTCAGCGCATGACGGCACTCGACATCACGCAGTTCACCATGGGCACCATGAACGCGGACCTGCCGCGCCAGGGCGCGAGCAACGACCGCACGACGAGGGCGTACAGCATCGGCGCGAACGGCTCGCTCGATGTGCTGGGCCGCCTTTGGAGCTGGGATGCGTATTTCCAGCGCGGGGTGTCGGAGGCGCTGCAGGAAGCGACCGGCATCGTCGTGAAGTCGCGCTATCCGCGGGCCATCGACGCCGTGAGAAACGCCGCCGGTCAGATCGTCTGCCGCGTCAACGCAGATGCCGATCCCGCCAACGACGATCCTGCGTGCGTGCCCTACAACGTGTTCGGCATCGGCGTGAATTCAGGTGCGGTGGTCGATTACCTCACCGGGAATGGGCAGCGTGACTTCCGCGACGAAACGTACACACAGAACGTCGTCGCGTTCTCGGTCAACGGCGAGCCGTTCTCCTCGTGGGCCGGTCCCGTCTCGCTCGCCTTCGGCGCCGAGCATCGGCGCGACACGGTTTCAGGAGTGAACGATCCGATCTCGGAGGCGAGCGACTGGTACATCGGCAACTACAAGGTGTTCTCCGCCAGCAACAAGGTCACCGAGGGCTTCCTCGAGACGGTTGTGCCGCTCGCAAAGAACAAGGCATGGGCGATGGCGCTGGATCTCAACGCCGCCGTTCGCTTCACGGATTACGAAACCTCGGGCAGCGTGACGACCTGGAAAGTCGGCGCGACCTACTCGCCCATCGAAGACCTCACATTCCGAGGCACGCGATCGCGAGACATTCGCGCGCCGAACCTGCAGGAGCTCTACAACGCAGGTGCGGGCGGCTTCCCGGGCGTGATCAACCCTTTCCGCGGAGGTGAGTCGGAGCTCACGGTCTCCTCCACGGTCGGCAACCCGAACCTCGTGCCGGAGGAGTCCGACTACACGGGCGTAGGCATCGTGCTGCAGCCCCGGTTCGCGCCCGGCTTCAGTGCCGCAGTCGACTACTGGAATCTGGACATCGACAAGGCCATCGGCACGATCTCGGCACAGCAGACGATCGACCAGTGCTTCGCCGGCAATCAGGACATCTGCGAAGCACTGACGTTCGGCCCCGGCAACGTGATCGATCTGATCCGCCTGCAGCCTTTCAATCTCGTCAACCAGGTCGCGCGCGGTATCGATTACGAAGCGACCTGGCGCCTGCCGATGGACGCGTTGTTCTCCTCCTGGAACGGCAGCCTCACGCTGCGCGTGCTCGCGACGAACTTCCTGAAGAACTACTCGAGCAACGGCATCAATACGCCCACGGACACGGCCGGCCAGAACACAGGCAGCGGTCCGCCGGACTGGCGCTGGAACAGCTCGGTGAGCTACGTGAACGAGAGGGTCACCATGAGCCTCACGGCGCGCGGGATCAGCTCGGGCGTCTACCTGAACAGCAACATCGAATGCACGTCGGATTGCCCGGTCTCCACGGCCGACAACCGCACCGTCGACAACAACCACATCTCCGGCGCGATCTACCTCGATGCGTCGTTTGCGTACAAGTTTCCGGTCATCGACCGTATGGCGAGTGAGGTGTACTTCAACGTGCGCAACCTCACCAACAAGGATCCGGCGATCGTCGCGCCAGGCCCCGGCGGGTTCGCCTACGAGGCACCGCCGGCGAATGCGACGTTGTACGACACGCTCGGCCGCACATACCGAGTCGGTTTCCGCCTCCGGATGTGAGACGCGCGAGAAGGAGAGGGCGCTCGCCCTCTCCTTCCTCTGCCGATGTGGGCGGGCAGACGGCCGAGTTGCGGGAGAAGCTATCGCCGGACGTGTGGCCACGACTGCTGCTGTGAGGAAGACGCAAGCGAAACCCTCAAGTCGTGCCGCCGCCGCTGTAGCCGAAGATGGCCCTTACACCCTCATCCGCGGCACCTGCATGATCATCGGGGCAGCCCGCTGCTGGCCATCGGCGCGGTGACCTGATATTGTCTAGGCATATATGCGGCGGCTGCGCCAGCAGCCCCGTCCCACCGCGGAAACGACGAGCGTGACGTACATCCATGCCGGTCAGGTGCTGACGCGCGAAGGCTGGCGCGATTCGGTGAGGCTGCGCGTGCAGTCCGGCCGCATCGCGAGCATGCAGGTCGGTGTGCCACCGCAAGCCGGGGATGAACGCCACGCCATTGTCGTTCCCGCGCTCGGCAACCTGCACAGCCATGCCTTTCAGCGGGCCATGGCCGGCTTCGCCGAGGTGAGCGGCGATTCGGCCGACAACTTCTGGAGCTGGCGTGAGGCGATGTATCGCCTCGCGCATCGCATGAATCCGGATCAGTTCGAGGCGGTCGCCGCGCAAGCCTATGTCGAGATGCTCGAGTGCGGCTTTGCCCGTGTGGGTGAGTTTCATTACCTGCATCACGATCCGACCGGTGCGCCATACTCGGACATCGGTGAAATGTCTTCGCGCCTCTTTGCGGCTGCCGGGACGAGCGGCATCGGGCTCACGCTGCTGCCGGTGTTCTATGCGCACGCCACCTTCGGCGGAGCGCCCCCGAAGTCGAGCCAGCGCCGCTTTCTGAGCACGCTGCAAAGTTACGAGGCTTTGCTCCAGCGCTGTCGAAGTCTCGCTGCGCGGCTTCCGGCGGCTGTGGTCGGCGTCGCTCCGCACAGTCTGCGTGCCGTCACACCGCAAGAGTTGGCCGTCCTCGCAGCGCTGGCGGGCACGGCGCCTGTCCACATCCACGTGGCCGAGCAGGTGCGCGAAGTAGAGGAATGCCTGGTCTGGTCCGGGCAGCGCCCCGTCGAGTGGCTGCTCGATCACGTGCCGGTGAGTTCGAACTGGTGCCTCGTCCATGCAACGCATGTAGCGCCGCAGGAGGTGCAGGCAGTCGCCCGATCCGGTGCCGTCGTCGGGCTCTGTCCGGTGACGGAAGCCAACCTGGGTGATGGCGTGTTTCCCGTCCCAAGCCTGCTCCAATCGCATGGGCGTTTCGGAATCGGAACAGACTCCAACGTCCACATCAGTCTGGCGGCGGAGCTCTCCCTGCTCGAGTACTCGCAACGTCTCACGGTACGTGCGCGAAATGTGGTGAGGAAGGAACAACATTCAACGGGACGCGCTATCATGGAAATCGCGCTTGCAGGAGGCGCGCAGGCCCTCGGTGCGGGGGGCGGCGCCATCGCCGAAGGCGAGCCCGCCGATTTCGTCAGCCTGAACGGGGATCATCCCGCGCTCATCTGTCGCACGGCGGATGCGCTTCTCGATGCGTGGATCTTCGCGAGCGCGGGCAACGTCGTCGATGGGGTCTGGGTGGCCGGCACGAAGGTCGTTTCGCAGGGCCGGCACATCGCGCGCGAGCGCGTCGCCCGGGAATTCGTTCGAGCCATGAAGGAATTGCACAGTTGAGTACACCAGCGGCCCGAGCGGCCGGGCCCACTGCGGGCAAGGAACCGATGTCGCTGCACCAGCGCATCCTGACGGACATCCAGAATCGGATCCTCTCGGGGGAATGGCCGCCCGGACGCAAGATCCCCGTCGAGCACGAGCTGATGAAACAGTACAAGTGCTCGCGCATGACCGTGAGCAAAGTGCTGACGCTGCTCGCGAACGCGCGGATGATCGAGCGGCGGCGCAAGCTCGGAAGCTTCGTGAGCCGGCCACATTCCCAGTCGGCCGTGCTGACCATCCCCGACATCAAGACGGAAGTGGCCGCGCTCGGCCAGCCCTACAGCTTCGAGATCCTGTGCCGGGTTCGCCGGCGCAGCACCCGCGAAGACAAGGCGCTGCTCGGGTCCGGCAAGTCCGTTCCGGTGCTCGACATCGAGTGCCTGCACAGGGCCGGACCAAAGCCGTTCTGTCTCGAGCAGCGGCTCATCAATCTCGAGGCCGTGCCGCAGGTGGCGAAGGAAACGTTTGCGGAAATGCCGCCGGGCACGTGGCTGCTGCACTCGGTGCCCTGGGCACTCGCCGAGCATCGCATCCGCGCTGCTGAAGCAAGCCCCGAAACGGCGGCGGCGCTGAAGGTGCGCCCGAAGAGCGCGGTGCTCACCATCGAGCGCACGACACGATCGGCAGAGTCGACCGTCATCACCTTCGTGCGGCTTGCGTACCCGGGGGAGTTGCACGAGCTCGTGGCAAGCTTCGCGCCGCCGAGCGTTTCGCGGCAGCCGGGCGATGGCGTGTCCACCTGATCCTGTTTAGAGAATCTAAATCGATCACGTGATTGCCGGGGTTCTTTCCCGTGCAACCGCCACGGACAATGCGGGAAGTCGACCCCAAGGCCCCTGAACAGTGACCGACGACCCGAAGTCCGATCTCCCGGCACTCTCTTTCAATTCGAACATCGCCGCGCTTCCGAAGTACAACGCCGGTCTCACGCTCGCCGCGGCCCGTGCCGTGAGCCGGCGGCACGACATCGCAAGACTCGCGAGCAACGAAAACCCGTACGGATGCTCCCCCGAGGTGGCGCGCGTGCTGGCAAGCGGTGCACTCGAGATCGGGCGCTATTCCGATCCCGGCTGTGAGGTGCTGCGCGCGGAGCTCGCAATGCGGCTTGATGTGAGCGCTGCCGAGATCGTGATTGGAAATGGCTCGGAAGAAATGATCGCGGCGGCAGCGCGCAGCTTTCTGACGTCGGGCGCCGTCGCCCTGACTGTCGCGCCGTGTTTCGGGTTGCACGAAATCGAAGCACTCGCCGTCGGCGCCAGGGTCGTGAAGGTGCCGATGACCGATGCACTTGGTTTCGATGTAACGGCGCTCGCTGCCGCGCTCGCGACGAAACCGAGCCTCGTCTTTCTGCCGTCGCCGTGGAATCCGGTGGGCGCGGCGCTCGATGCCCTGCAGCTCGGCGAGCTCGTTCGTGCGCTCTCGCCGGCCACGATGTTCGTGCTGGATGAAGCGTATCGCGAGTTCGTGCCGCCGGAGATTCCAGACGGCATTCGCTTTCTGCGCGCCGCGCGCGTGCCGCACATCGTGCTTCGAACGTTCTCGAAGGCGTATGGGCTTGCGGGTCTGCGCGTCGGCTACGCGGTGTGCTCGGACAGTCGGATCGCCCGGATGCTGTTCGCCGCCAAAACGCCATTCAACGTGAACGCCGCCGCGCAGCTCGCTGCTGTGGCCGCATTGCAGGACGAAGCCTGGATGCGCGCAGCCGTGCGCCGTATCACCGCCGAGCGCGATCGTGTGCGAAACGAGCTTGTGGCGCGCGGTGTCACTGTCGCGCCGAGCGCCGCGAATTTCGTGTTCTTCGACGCCGGCCTGAACGGCTCCGTGCTGGCGAGGGCGCTGCTGAAGGACGGCATCGTCGTGAAGCCCTGGCTCGAAGCGGGCTACACGCAGTTCGTCCGTGCTTCAATCGGCACGCCCGAGGAAAACGACCGGCTGATCGAGTCGGTCGAGCGCCTCGTCGGTGCGCCGGCTCTGGTGGAGGCGGCGCTCGTCGATGGCCCGTAGATCTCGATCAGGGCGCGAGGTCTGAAACAACGGCGGCGCCGAGCTGCACCGTGTCGGCCGTGCGATCGACCTTGGCACACCCCGGGCACGGGAGCGTCGATGAGGACGCCATCTTCCGCGCCGAGCTCGACGGGAGAATACCCCGGTTCCCGCTGGCCCGGCGCAGCCGGATCAATTCAGAGACTCGGCAGATCGAGCTGCATCTTGCGCGCATGCTCGATCGCGAGCTCATAGCCCGCGTCGGCGTGGCGCATGACGCCGCTCGCCGGGTCGTTCCACAGCACGCGCGCGATGCGGTTGCCCGCTTCGCGCGTTCCGTCGCACACGATCACCATGCCGGCGTGCTGCGAGAAGCCCATGCCAACGCCGCCACCATGGTGCAGCGACACCCACGTGGCGCCGGATGCAGTGTTGAGCAGCGCGTTCAGCAACGGCCAGTCCGACACGGCGTCGGAGCCGTCCCGCATCGCCTCGGTCTCGCGGTTCGGTGAAGCGACGGAGCCCGAGTCGAGATGATCGCGTCCAATGACCACAGGTGCCCTGAGCTCGCCGGAGGCGACCATGTCGTTGAATGCGAGGCCGAGCCGATGTCGGTCGCCGAGCCCGACCCAGCAGATGCGTGCCGGCAGCCCCTGGAAACGGATGCGGCGGCCTGCCATGTCCAACCAGTTGTGCAGATGTTTGTCGTCGGGCATCAGCTCCTTGACCTTCTCGTCGGTCTTGCGGATGTCCTCCGGATCGCCGGACAGCGCCGCCCAGCGGAAAGGCCCGACGCCGCGACAGAAGAGGGGACGGATATACGCCGGGACGAAGCCGGGGAACGCAAACGCATCCTTCACGCCCTGATCGAACGCGACCTGCCGGATGTTGTTGCCATAGTCGAACGTGGGGATGCCGAGCTTGTGGAACTCGAGCATCGCGCGCACGTGCACGGCCATCGAGCGCTTCGCGGCTTCCGCCACGGCATCGGGATTGCTCTTCTTCTCGGATTCCCAGCGCTCCACCGTCCAGCCGAGCGGCAGATAACCATTCACCGGATCGTGGGCCGAGGTCTGGTCCGTCACCGCGTCCGGTCGCACACCGCGCCGGACGAGCTCGGGCAGCACTTCGGCCGCGTTGCCGAGCAACGCCACCGAGATCGCCTTGCCACTCGACTTCGCGGCTTCGATGCGCGCCAGCGCGTCGTCGAGGTTCGCTGCGCACACATCGACGTACCCCGTGCGCAGCCGGAAGTCGATGCTCGACTGTCGGCACTCGATCGCAAGACAGCTCGCTCCCGCCATCGTTGCCGCGAGCGGCTGCGCGCCGCCCATTCCGCCGAGCCCGGCGGTGAGGATCCACTTGCCGTTGAGGGTGCCGCCATAATGCCGGCGCCCCATCTCGACGAAGGTTTCATAGGTGCCCTGGACGATGCCCTGTGAACCGATGTAGATCCAGGAGCCCGCCGTCATCTGGCCGAACATCATGAGGCCCTTGCGATCGAGCTCGTTGAAGTGCTCCCACGTGGCCCAGTGGGGCACGAGATTCGAGTTCGCGAGCAGCACGCGTGGCGCGTCGGCGTGCGTCCGGAACACCCCGACCGGCTTGCCGGACTGGATGAGCAGCGTCTGATCGCCTTCGAGCCGCTTCAGTGTGGCGACGATGCGATCGAAGCTTTCCCAATCGCGCGCTGCGCGGCCGATGCCGCCGTAGACGACGAGCTCGGCGGGCCGCTCGGCGACTTCCGGGTCGAGGTTGTTCATCAGCATGCGCAGCGGCGCCTCGGTCTGCCAGCTGCGGGCGGAAAGAACGGTGCCTCGCGGAGCCCGCACGACGCGGGATGTATCGAGTCGGGACATGGTGGTTCCTGTCAGTAAGTCATGTGAATGCAGGCTGTACGCGTCGAACGAAGATCATCACAAGACGATTCCCCTCCTTCGAACTAGTTGCGCGCGAACTCGGTGCAGTGCTCCAGGACCGCGCGCAGGACGTTGCGCATTTGCGCTGCATGCTGTGGATCGTAAGGCGGCGGCCAGTCTCCCTCTCCGACCGCGCCCGGATGTTCGTGCAGATAACCGCGCATGGCCAGCTCCATCTGTATCGCGTGCACGCGCGCCTCGGGCTCACCCAGGCTGCGCGTGATGTATCCGCCCTTGAAGCGCCCGTTCACGACCACGCTCAATCCGGATCGCTCGCAGATTTCGCGAACGCCGCGTTCCAGGATCGGAGCACACGAGCGGCCGTCGTTCGTGCCAATGTTGAAGTGCGGCAGCAAGCCTGCGAACAGACGCGGCACGGCGGAGCGGATCGAATGGCAATCGTAGACGACCACGCGCGGATGCTGCTTCAGCAGTCGGGCCGCTTCCGCTCGCAGCGCGGCGTGATACGGATCGAAATAGACCGCCCGGCGCTCCGCGATTTCGGCATCGGACGGCTCGCCGCCCGCCTGATACAGCGGCTCGCCATCGAACGTGGTCGTCGGGCAAAGCGCGGTCGTGTTCTGGCCGGGGTAGAGCGACTGGCCGGTGGGGTCGCGATTCACGTCGAGCACGGTGCGCGAGATATCCGTACGCACGATGGTCGCATCGAGCTCCGTGGCGAAGTCGTACAGCTCCGGCACATACCAGTCGGCGTCCTTTCGCGCGCGCCACGGCGAGATCAGCCGGCTTTCGAGTCCACGCAGATCCGTGCCTGCGTGCGGCATGCTGAGCAGCAGCGGCGCCGAGCCGCGGCGAATGTGCAGCCACTGGGGTGTGGCACTCATGCGTCCGCTCCGGAGATCTCGGGCAGCCGAACGCCCACCACCTTGGTGATCGCGCCGGTGCGAACGAGCGCGATGGCGGCGTCAAGATCGGGATGCATGTAGCGATCGTCTTCCAGCTTCGGCACGCGCTCACGCACCGTGGCGCGCACCGCCTCGAGCGGCACGCTCGAGCGCATCGGCGCATGAAAGTCGCATGCCTGTGCGGCCGCGAGCAGTTCGATCGCCACGACGGCCGCGGTGTTCTCGATCATCGGCAGCAGCCGTCGCGCACCATGGGCTGCCATCGAGACGTGGTCCTCCTGGTTTGCGGACGTCGGAATCGAATCGACGCTGGCCGGAAACGCCTTCTGCTTGTTCTCGGAAACGAGGGCCGCGGCGGTAACCTGCGGAATCATGAATCCCGAGTTCAGGCCGGGATTCGGTGTCAGGAATGCCGGTAGGGCCGACAATGCCGGATCGATCAGCATGGCGATCCGGCGCTCGGCGATCGAGCCGATCTCGCACAACGCCATCGCGATCATGTCCGCGGCGAAGGCGACAGGCTCGGCATGGAAGTTTCCGCCGGAGAGCGCCGCGCCATCCTCGGCGATGACGAGCGGATTATCTGAAACGCCGTTGGCTTCGGTGCCGAGAAAACGAGCCGCGTGGCGAAGCAGGTCGAGGCAGGCGCCCATCACCTGGGGCTGGCATCGCAGACAGTATGGGTCCTGCACGCGGTCGTCGTTCTCGAGGTGCGAGGCGCGCAGTGCGCTGCCGGCCATCAGATTGCGCAGGGCATCGGCGGCCTCGATCTGGCCTTGATGCTTGCGCAGTACGTGTATGCGGGGGTCGAACGGCGTGTCTGTTCCTCGGTACGCGTCGGTCGTCAGCGCGCCAACGACAAGAGCGGTCTGAAAAACGATCTCCGCCTGGAACAAGGCGGCGAGCGCCACGGCGGTCGAGAACTGTGTGCCGTTGAGCAACGCGAGGCCTTCCTTCGGGGCCAGCACCAGAGGCTCGAGCCCTGCGAGCGCGAGGCCCTCCCGCGCCGGCATGCGCCCCTTCGGCGTCTCGACGTCGCCGACGCCGATCATCGCGGCCGCAAGGTGCGCCAGTGGAGCGAGATCGCCGGAGGCGCCGACCGAACCCTGCGATGGCACCACCGGGATGATCTTCTGCGCGAGCATCGTTTCCAGAAAGTCCAGTGTGGCCGGCCGAATGCCGGAGGCACCCTGCGCCAGGCTCGCGAGCTTCAGTGCCATCATCAGGCGTGTGATGTCGATCGGCAGCGGCTCACCCACGCCGGCAGCGTGGGAAAGAACGATGTTCCGTTGCAGCCGCGTGAGATCGGCGTCGTCGATGCGAACGCTTGCGAGCTTCCCGAACCCCGTATTGATGCCGTACACCGGCTTGCCTTGCGCCACGATGCGCGCCACTGCGGCGGCGCTGCGCTCGACCGCCGCGCGGCAGCTCGAATCGAGCTTTGGTACGCCACCTTGATAGATGGAGCGCCAGTCGGCCAGCGTGGCCTCACCCGGTTTCAAGGCGATCGCGATCATCGGCCTCTCCAGATACGAGCAAAGAGTGGATTGAAGCCGATGCGATAAACGAGCTCGGCGGGGTCGTCGATATCCCAGATAGCCAGGTCCGCCTGCTTTCCGGCCTCGAGCGTCCCGGTGCGATCGGCGATGCCGAGCGCGCGCGCCGCTTCACGCGTGACGCCCGCGATGCATTCATCAACGGTCAGGCGAAACTCGGTGGCCGCCATGTTCAGGGCGAGGAGCAGTGACGTGAGCGGTGAGGTTCCGGGATTGCAGTCCGTCGCCAGCGCGATGGGGACCGCGTGGCGTCTCAAGAGGTCGATCGGCGGAAGGTTCTTCTCGCGCAGGAAATAGAAAGCACCAGGCAGCAGGACGGCGACGGTGCCGGCGGCAGCCATCGCGCGCACGCCTGCCTCATCCGCATGCTCCAGATGGTCCGCGGACAAGGCGTTGTAGCGCGCGGCGAGCGCGGCGCCATTCAGGTTCGAGAGCTGATCGGCGTGCAGCTTTACGGGCAGGCCGAGTGCGGTAGCCGCCGAGAAAACCCGGGAGACTTGCTCGGGCGAAAAGGCGATGTCTTCGCAAAAGGCATCCACTGCGTCGATGAGCCCTTCGTGCGCGAGCGCCGGAAGCATTGTCCGTGTGACCTGGTCGATGTACGCGTCCTTGTCGCCGCTGGCCTCAGGGGGTAACGCATGGGCACCGAGAAAGGTCGTGCGAATGGTGATCGGTCGTCGCCCGGCAAGCTCGCGTGCGACGCGCAGCATCTTGCGCTCGGTGTCGAAATCCAGGCCGTAGCCGGACTTGATCTCGAGCGTGGTCACGCCTTCCGCGATCAGCGCATCGAGTCGGCGCAGCGATTGACGCTGCAGCTCTTCAGGCTGCGCCGCGCGCGTGTCGCGCACCGTGGAGAGAATGCCGCCGCCTGCGCGCGCGATCTCTTCATACGTGGCACCGCGAAGCCGCATCTCGAATTCCTTCGCACGATTGCCGGCGTGAACGAGATGCGTATGGCAGTCGATGAGGCCGGGCGTGATCCAGCGCCCTTCGCAGTCGATGACTTCGATGTTGCTGCCCGCATCACGAAGTGCGGGCATTTCCGATTCGGGGCCGGCGTAGAGAATGTGCTCACCGCCAACGAGGACGGCGCCCTGCCCGACGAGGCCGAGACCGGTGCGTGTCGTGGCGAGCGTGGCAAGACGCGCGTTGCGCCAGAGACGAGTCGGCCGGGGAGGATCGGGCTGTGTCATGTGGGCCTGAAGTGGACCGCCGGTGGGTAATGTATAGGCATATCAGAGTCGGATGCAACCGCGCCGCTGTCGGCGGCGCCTGCTCAGCTGCCCCACACGCTCCCGGTCGAGAGCGTCGCCTGCTGCCTTCCTGCAGCGATGAGCGCGCCGCGAAACTCGGCGGCGAGCGGACGATCGAGCGTATCCCGATCCCACGCAAGGAAATAGGGCTCGGGCAGCATGAGGCGCCGATCGATCGGCACCACGAGCCTGCCGTGCCGAACGTGATCGGCAATCATTGAAATCTGCCCGAGCACGAAGCCCGCGCCGCATAGGGCGGCATCCAGGGCCGCGTCCGCCTGCGAAAAGGCCAGATCGCTCTTCGGTTCCTGCGAGCTCAACCCGACCGACCACGCCCACTCGGCCCACGACGGCGGTGAGCGATGACGCGCATCCCACACGACGTCGAGAAGGGGCGCAGCGAGAACGTCCGCTTCGCTGCGTACGGGATGTTGCCGCAGCAGTTCGGGCGAGCAGACCGGCACCACCGCATCGACGAAGAGCTCAGCGAATCGATCGTACTTGCGCGCGTCCTTTCCGTAGCAGAGGCGGAAGTCGATGCCTTCCTCCTGCAGGGCCGATTCCCGGTCAGTGCCGATCAGGCTCACGCTCACGCCGCGATGTGTGGCGCGCCAGCGGAGCAGATGCCGGCGCAACCAGAGGGCAAGCGATGGCAACGCGCTGAGCACGATGGAGCGTCGCGTGCGCGAGAGCACGAGCGACTGCTGCGCGCGTCTGAGCTGATCGAATGCCGCGCGCACCTTCGGATAGTAGGCGCGGCCCCATGACGTGAGCTTCAGCGTGCGGCCCTCGCGATGGAAGAGCCGCACGTCGAGGTCCGCTTCGATCTTGCGCAATTGCTGACTGATGGCGCCGGCGGAAACACCGAGCTCCTCGGCAGCGGCGGCGACACTGCCGCACCGTGCGATGGCTTCGAACGCCTGGATCGCTCGCATGGTCGGTAGCGCGTCCATCGATGCACCAACATTGGCCGCAGAGCTGTGTGGTCGCACCAAGAATGAACCTGCCAAACGCGTGCTCCGGTCGGGTTGCATTAATGTACAGACAAAACATTTGCTTTGTATAGACGTTATCGTCCAGTATCGATCGCGGGTCTCAGGCGGTCGGCGAATGTCGATGCGGCTTGCGTACTTGCGATGCTGCGCTTTGCGCGTGGCGCGCCGGCACGACGGCCCGCAGCGCACTTGCAGATCAGGAACCTCGTTATGCCTTGTCCATGTTCAGCGCGTGTTCCGGGGCGGCCGCCAGCGGTCGGCGCGGATCTTGCAAACCGCAAACGGTCCGGAGTTTTCATGAAGACGATGTCGATGTTGCGTGCGGCGCCGGCAGCCGTGATGAGCCTTGCCCTCTCGATGAGCCTCGTGCCGGCCGGGGTGGATGCGACGACACCCGTTGTTCCCGAATACGCGCTCGATACGAGCTGGCCGAAGCTGCCCCTTCCCAACCAGTGGGCGCTCGGGCTCATCAACGGCATCTTCGTCGATACGAAGAATCACCTCTGGCTGTATCACAGTCCCGAGCTCGTACCGCGTTACGCGCAAGGCGCGGCCGCGAATCCGCCCACGGGCAAGTGCTGTGTGCCGGCGCCAGCCATCATCGAGTTCGATGAAGAAGGCCACGTGGTGCGGTCGTGGGACATCGGCCCGGGTCGGGGATACGACGCGCCATCCGCCGGGCACGGGCTGTACATCGACTACAAGGGCAATGTGTGGATTGGCGGCAGCCAGACGCGCAAGGGCGCCGACGGCAGCGAGCCCGACGGCATGTATCTCAAGTTCAGCGCGGACGGAGAATTCCTGCTGCAGATCGGCGGGCGCGGTCCCTCGAAGGGCAGCCTCGATCCGACACGGCTCGGTGGCGCGGCGGCGGTGGCCGTCGACCCGGAAACCAACGAGGCCTTCATTGCCGACGGCTACGGCAATCACCGCGTGATCGTGTTCGACGCCGACACGGGTGAGTTCAGGCGGCAGTGGGGCGCCTACGGCGCGCCGCCCACCGATGAGGACATCGGCCCCTACGATCCGGGCGCGCCGCCGGCCAGGCAATTTCGCATCGCCCATTGCATCCGCATTTCGAACGAAGGGCTCGTCTACGTCTGCGACCGGCTGAACAACCGTCTGCAGATCTTCAGGAAGGACGGCACGTTCGTGAAGGAATACATCTATGAGCCGGGCACGCGCGGCGCCGGCTCGGTCGGCAACGTGAGCTTCTGGCCGAACGCCGATCAGACGTTCGTGCTCATGAACGATCCCGGCAACTTCCAGTGGGTGATCACTCGTCGCACCGATGGCGCCGTGCTGAGCCGCTTCGGCCATTACGGCACCTGGCCCGGCGAGTTCCACCGCAATCATCAGGTGGAGTTCGACCGGAACGGCGCGATCTACACCTCCGAGGATGCGCGCGTCCAGCGGTTCAGGATCGTGAATGGTGTGAAGCCCTGATGGATGTCCTCGTCATAGCGCTCTACATGGTCGCGATGATCGCGATCGGCTTTGTCGCGAAGCGCCGCGCGAATACCGAGTCCGACTATCTGGTCGCCGGCCGCCGTCTGGGTCCGCTGCTGTATGCGGGCACGATGGGGGCGCTCGTGATGGGTGGCGGCGCCACGCTCGGTGGCATCGGCCTTGGCTATCAGCACGGGCTCGCGGGAACGTGGCTCGTGTTCTCGATGGCCACGGGCGTGGCGCTGATCAGTCTCGCGCTCGCGCCGCTCATCAACCGGCTGCGTGTCTACACCGTGAGCCAGATGCTCGAGCTGCGTTACGGCGGGCAGCACGCGTTGATCTCGGGCATCGTGATGCTCGGTTACACGCTCATGATCGCGGTGACCTCGACGATCGCTTACGGCGCGATCTTCTCGGTGCTGTTCGACATCGGAAAGGTGCCGGCCATTCTCATCGGCAGCAGCGTCGTGATCCTCTACTCGGCGCTGGGCGGCATGTGGTCGATCACGCTCACCGACTTCGTGCAGTTCGTCATCAAGACGGTGAGCATCTTCGTCATCCTGCTGCCGCTTGCCCTCTGGCGCGCCGGCGGGTTCGATGGGCTTGCGGCGAACCTGCCGGCGGATGCGTTCTCGTTCACGAAGATCGGCGGTGCAAGCATCTTCACGTACATCGTGCTCTATGTGCCCACGATGGTAATCGGTCAGGATCTCTGGCAGCGCGTATTCACGGCGCGCAGCGATCGCGTGGCACGCTGGGCCGGTGTGGGTGCCGCGGCGTATTGCTTTCTCTATGGTCTGGCTGGCGCGCTCATCGGCATGGCGGCCAAAGTGCTCCTGCCGGATATCTCTGCGCGTGATCAGGTGTACACGCAGGTGGTGCGGCACGTGCTCCCCGAAGGGCTCTCGGGGCTCGTGGTCGCCGGTGCGCTCGCTGCGATCATGTCGACCTCCAGTGGTGCCCTGATCGCCACTGCCACCGTTGCAAAGGAAGACATTCTGCGCGCGTTTCGTCGTCGTCCGCACGCAGACGCAGCGAGCGGCGCTCCACCGGGCACGCCCGCGCCGGCCGCAGCGCAGCTCGACGAAGTGAGCAGCAGCCGCAAACTGGTCGTGATCTTCGGCGTCGTGATGGCCGGCATCGCCTGCGCACTGCAGGACGTGGTGGCCGCACTCACCATCGCCTCGGACATTCTCGTCGGCGGCCTGCTCGTTGCAGTCATCGGCGGCATGGTCTGGAAGCGCGCCACGGCGTTCGGTGCACTCGCGAGCATCGTGGCCGGCACCGTCGTCACGCTCGGCACCATGATCGTGATGGGCGACATCTTCGCGAACCTGCCGATCTATCTGGGTCTTGCGGCAAGCCTGATCTTCTTCGTGACGTGCAGTCTCTTCGGCGCCCCAACCGCGGAGGCCGTGATGCGCGAGTGGACCGTGCGCATATCTGGGGAATCTGCCTGATGCCGATGTCACGACGAACCATCGAACGGTTGGTTGCGGGCGTGCTGCTCGGAGCGGCGTCGTGCTCGTCAGTGCTTGCGACCGAGGCGCCGATGATCGATGCCTGCGCGTTGCTGGATACGTCAGACATCCGGAGCGCGCTGGGCATCGAGGTGGAGCAGGGCTCGAGGCGCGATTCGGGCATCGAGCCGAATGGCGCGTATTCCTCGTCCTGCGTCTGGCTGTTCAAGGGTGAGAACGACCTGCCCCACGATCGGAACGCGCCGCTCGGAGGCCGCAGCTTCGTGATTCTGAACGCGCAGCGCTGGCCGGACGACCGCGAAGGGCCGCGTTCGTTTCTGAACGCGTTTCGGGACGCGAACGAAAGCGGCGTGCTGCCGGAGCCGGTGCCGCGTCAACTCGGTGACGAGGCGCTGTGGTGGGGAGATGGTCTCGCTGTGCGTCGGCGTGATGTGAGCTTCGGCATCTCCGTGTTCACGCCTCGCGATCCCTCGGCTCGGATGAAAGCGCAGCCGGGCGAGCGTGAGACACGGCTGGCGAAGGCGATTCTCAAACGCCTCGACAGCGGGAGCGTCCGCGATGCGAAGAGCGATTTGCGCGACGACTAGTTGATTCGGGAGTGTGCAAGTGTCGATTCCGAGGAGCCGGTTCGCGGCCCTGAGTGGATGGCTGGCGATTCTTGTCTCGCTGCTCGCGCCGCCCGGCGCGGCGCAAGGCAGCACGGCGGTCGATCGTGGCGAGTACCTGGTCCGCGCCGCGAACTGCGTGAGTTGTCACACGGCACCGGGTGGTCCGGTGTTTGCGGGAGGTGTGCCGTTTCCGACCCAATTCGGCACGATCTACTCAACCAACATCACGCCGGACGAGGCGACAGGCATCGGCTCGTGGTCGTACGAGCAGTTCGAAGCCGCTCTGCGGCGCGGCGTACGGCCGAACGGGGAGCATCTCTACCCCACGTTTCCTTACACGAGCTTCACGAAAATCAGCGACGAGGATGTTCGCGCGCTCTACGACTACTTCATGAGCCTGAAACCCGTGCATGCGCCGGCGCGGGCGAACGAGATGCGCTTTCCGTTCGGCCAACGCAGGCTGCTCGGTGTATGGAAGGCCCTGTTCTTCGATGAAGGGCGCTTCGTGCGGGATCCGGCCCGTTCCGAAGAGTGGAACCGCGGCGCCTATCTCGTGGAGGCGCTTGCTCACTGCGGTGCCTGCCATTCGCCGCGCAACCTGCTCGGAGCCGAGAAAACATCAGCGCCGTACACGGGCGGCGCGCTGTATGAGTGGGACGAAGAGCGCGGGGCGGTGCGTCGGGGTGCCCCCAATCTCACCTCATCGCCGCACGGACTGAAGGCGTGGTCCGAGGACGATCTCGCCGAATACCTGAAGCGTGGCGTGGGCGCGCGCGCCCGGCTCATGGGCACGATGAACGAGGTTGTTCTCAACAGCACGCGGCACCTCTCGGATGCGGACACGCGCGCGATGGCAGTTTATCTCAAGAGCCTGCCGCCGAACGGCGATGCCCGCCGCCGCCCCGGCAAGAAGGTGATGGAGCTCGGGGCGAAGCAGTACGACATCCACTGTGGAACGTGTCACCTGCCGAGCGGCCTCGGCTCGGAAGATACGGCGCCGCCGCTCGCCGGCAGCGCCTTCGCGCAGTCTCCCGACCCTTCTTCGCTCATCGACCTCGTCATCAACGGCCCGCGTTTGCCGGTGCAGGCGCCTTCGGCGGAGTGGCAGCGTCCGTGGCAATCGATGACGCCGTTCGGTCAGAAACTGAGCGACGAGCAGGCTGCTGCCCTGCTCACGTTCGTGCGCAACTCGTGGGGCAACGCCGCCGGTGTGGTCGATCCGCAGGACATCGCCCGCTTGCGTGAGTAGGGAAGTTCACCTGGCTTTAGGCGCACTAAATCGTGGTAGCTCCCCGGCTCATTGATCCAGCCGAGGCGCGCAAATCAAATAGGAACGCCCGCATTCCTTCCCGAGGTGCCGATTGATGTTCCAGAGAGCACGCAACCTGATGCAAAACCTGCGACGGCGCGGGCGGCGTGCGCTGTTGTGGACGGGAGCTGCGTCGATGGTCGTCGTGGCGACCGCTGCAACCCTCATCGCCGCAAATCACCGGGCCGAGCCGCAATCGAAGGGCACGCCGGCGAGCTTGCGTCTGCTGACTCAGCAGCAATACCTCAACACGCTGGCGTACGTGTTCGGCTCCAACGTGCAACCCACGACGCGCTTCGCAGCCCTGCCGCGCACGGATGGTTTGCTCGCGAGCGGTGCTGCGGTGGCGGGCCTGACGGATGCCCAGCTCGAGATGTATCAAAAGACGGCCGCCAAGGTGGCTGCGC
>JADGHX010000294.1 GCA_019683695.1 Steroidobacteraceae bacterium | reverse complement strand
TCTTCGAACCCGCCCGCGAGGTACACGGGCCCGATCGGCGTATCGAGCCCGAGCCACAGGCTCGCATCCTTGCGCGTGCCGCCGAAGCTCGCATCGCTCCGCCGCTGCCACACATTGCCCGCCTCGAGCGAGATGCCGAGATAGGTGGGCACGTCGAGAAAGCCCGGGCCACCGCGCCCGATCTGCCGATAGAGCAGCAGCCGCGTGATGCCCGCATGCGGCCCGGAGATGGAATCTGCGCGCAGGCCGGAGAGGTTCAGGAATCCGCCCAGCGGGAACAGCGTGCGCAGGTCCGCCGTGGGCTCATTCAACGCAGTGCCGAGTGTGGTCCACAGCACCGCGCTCTGCCGGCCGAATGAACGCGCGGCGATCCAGTTGAACGACAGACGGTCCGCCGTCTGATCCGAGCCCAGCCCGGCGCGCTGGCCGCTCCACTCGAGCGTTGCGAGCTGCCCGTGGCGCGGGAAGTTGATGTTGTCGAGGCGATCGTACGACAGGCGCATGAAATACCCGCGCGAGTCGAAATCCCCCGTCGGCAACGTCGGCGCGCCGATGCGCACACGCGAGCGCCCCGTATCCCGGCGCAAGCCGAAGCGAATCTCGCCCCAGTTGCCGAACTCGCGCCCGAAATCGATGCCGTAGCCGAAGCTGCGCACGCGATACTCGGCGATGGCGTCTTGTCCATCAAGCACGCTCACGTTGCGCGCCTCCAGCTGCGCATGGGGCAGCACGAAATACGGCACGCTCTGCGAGAACGGCAGATACACCTCCGTCGCGATGCGCGTGGTCTCTCCCACTTGGAGATCCCACACCCATTCGCCACCAGGCTGCGTGATCTCGGAAAGCACGAAGCGCGTGGCGGCGTTGTAGCTCGAGCTGCCCCGGAAGTCGTCCTGGAGGTTCAACCCGAAGCGGATGTAGTTCGGTCCCCACGAATTGCGCCGTGCGGTGAGCGCGAGCCCGTAGCGGCCCTCGTCATCCTGCACGAGCTCGTAGTCGAGCGCTTCGAGGTTGCCCTTGCCATAGTAGCCCGTCACGCGCCGGTTCAGCTTCTCGGCATCCACGGGCTTGCCGATCACGTCGTCGAACAGCTTCAGCAGCGCTTCGGAATAGCGCTCGGAGCCCGGCTCCACGCGCACGAACTCGATGTTCGGCGTGCCGCGCCGGATGTCCTCGCGACGAACGGTATACACCTGGTAATCGGTCTCGCTGAGCGAATACGCGCTCAGCTGCGGAGCGACCTGCCTCGCCGCCTCCGCCCCGGCCTCGATGGCCCGCTGGACGATGCTGAAGTCGAACGAAGACGAATCGCCAAGTGCGGGCTCGATCAGGATGTCTCGCGACGTGAGCGTTTCCTTCTGCATGTCGGAGTTCCGCCGCACGAGTATCGCGAGCATCTGGTTCGAGATGACGGGTGCGCTCGTGAGCTTGTCCCGCTTCAGCAGCGGAAAGCCCACGTCCACCACGATGAGCACGTCCACGCCCATCTCGCGCGCCACGTCGATCGGCAGATTCTTCGCGAGCCCGCCGTCCACGAGCAGCCGCCCCTCGCGCTCCACCGGCGAAAACACACCGGGCGCGGAGATGCTCGCGCGCATGGCGCTCGTGAGATCGCCGTTGCCGATGACCACGGGCTCGCCGGTCTCCAGGTCCGTGGCCACGGCCCGAAACGGTGTGGGCAGCTGGTCGAAATCGGTGATGCGCGCGACGGGCAACGTGAGGCTGCGCAACGTCTGGTTCAGCTTCTGCCCCTGGATGAGCCCCTTGGGCAAGAGGAAGCGCCCGCTGCGCAGTCCGAGCGGAAACTTGACGAGGAAGTTCAGATCCTCCTGCTTGCGCCGGAACGTGAGCTGCTCGCGCGGTGGCTGATCGCGGAAGGCGTCCTGCCAGTCGAGCGTGCGCACGATGCGCGCGATATCCGCAGCGGAAAAGCCCGTTGCATACAAGCCGCCCACCACGGCACCCATGCTGGTGCCTGCGATGGCGTCGATGGGCACGCGCAGGTCCTCGAGCACACGCAGCACACCGATGTGCGCGGCCCCGCGCGCTCCGCCGCCGGAGAGCACAAGCCCGATGCGCGGACGCGCCTGCAAGGGAACAGCCGGCGCAGGCGGCGGAACCGTGCGTTTCTTTTCCGCTTCGGTCGGGGGCTGCGGCTCGCGCGGCGGCTCTTCCATGGGAGGCACGGGCGCCTGCTGTTCCGCGGCGGGTTTCGGATCCTGCGGCGGCGAAGCGGGCACCTGAGCGACCGCCACACCGACCGCGGCGAGCAGCCCACTCAAGAAAATCATTAACGATGGCCCGCGGCGGGGCCGGACCGCCCGTGGTGAATTCACGCGTGCAAGAATACCAGCATTGCCCGGGGCTTATGACGCGATCCGTCGACCCGGGAAGGCTCGAGCCGCGGCCACAAGCGGCGCCGGTTCACGCATGCGCGCGCTCGATCAGCGCGTGCCCCGACGGATGCTCGCAATGGCAAGAACAATCGCTGCAATGTTGCTCCCCTGTGCTGCCCTCGTCATCCCTGTCGCCGTTCACGCACAGGCGCCGGATGCGAGCGACTGGGGTTACTACGGCGGGGACGTCTTCGGCACGCACTACTCGCGGCTCGCGCAGATCGACCGCAACAACGTGCAGCGGCTCGAGGTGGCCTGGACGTATCGCACCGGGGAGATGGGCGAAGGCTTCAGGCGCGCCGACAAGCTCACGTTCGAATCCACGCCGGTGCTCGCGTTCGGCAGTCTCATTCTTGAAACCGGCACCAACATTGTCATAGCGCTCGACCCGGAAACCGGCAAGGAACGCTGGCGCTACGACCCGCACATCGATCGCTCGCTCGACTACGCCGAAGCCACCTCGCGCGGCGTCACCGTGTGGGAAGATCCCACGGAGGGCAAGGAAGTCCCGTGTCTGCGTCGCGTGTTCACCGGCACGCTCGATGCGCGCCTCATCGCGCTGGACGCCATGACCGGCAAGCCCTGTGCGGATTTCGGGCACAACGGCGCCGTGGATCTCACGGAAGGCCTGCGCATCCGCAGCCGCCCCGACTACCTCGTCACCTCACCGCCGGCCGTGTTCAACGGCGTGGTCATCGTGG
>JADGHX010000091.1 GCA_019683695.1 Steroidobacteraceae bacterium | reverse complement strand
CGCATCCCTGACGCTGCCGGCCTGCACGATGTAAAGCTTCGCTCCATCACCTGAAGGCGCGGGCTCCGTCGCGGCCGCGGGGGCCATGATTGCCGCCGCAAGCAGTGCGACGAAGACTGACCTGATTGACTGAGGGAAACGCATCTTCACTTTCTCGTTGTGTGACATCACGGCCCCGTGGACCGCGCGGTGCGTATTGAATGAGATCTGACGCACTTCACGTGGGCAGTGCCCGCACGCGTGCCCCGGCGGGTTTTGCGACGTGCGTCGCATAATGCGAGTGTCAAATGAGGGGCGGTTCTGCCGTCTTGACAGAACGCAGGCGTCAGCCGGCCGCCTGGACGGCCGAACGCTCTCTTATGTCCGATTCGTTGCGCGCGTAGAAGTCTCCGGTGCCGTAGCGGCAGCCCAGAGTGAGAAGTGCGTCGCGTTGCGCCTGGCTGTCGACGCCGGTGGCAATCGCGACCAGATCGAGCGCCCGGGCAACGGCGATTCCCGCGCGGCACACCTTGCGCGCCACGTCATCCGTGCGCAGCGCCGTGACCCACGCGCGATCGAGCTGCAAGCCCCAGATCGGCGCGCGTGCGAGCCGGTGAAAGCAAGCCATCTCACGCGCGACTTCATCCACGACCAGGCGCACGCCGCGCCGCGCGAGCGCCGTCAGATCTGTCGGCGCGCGCGCGACGAACGCCTTCTCCGCGATGCGCAGCTCGAGGCGCTCCGCCGCAACGGCGCCTTCGTCGAGGAAGCGCTCGATGTCGTCCACGAAATCCTCGTGCAGCACGTGATGGCGCAGCGCCCCGAAGGAGATACGAACGCCCGCGTCGCTGGCCGGAGCGCCGGAAACGAAGGCGAGATAGTCGTCCCGCAGGCACGCCAGCACCGCGCGCGAAAGCGCCGGCGCGAGTCCGGTGGTTTCGGCCACGCGCAGGAACTCCGCGGGACGAATCTCGCCCCGCAAGGGGTGCACCCAGCGCAGGTAAGCGACTCGTGTAACCAGCCGGCCCGTGGAAAGGTCGTGGCGGCCGACGTAGCGCAACCGGATATCCCGATTGGCGATGGCATCGCGCAACTCGCGCGCGATATCGAGGCGCGCGAGGGATTTGAGTTTCAGCGTGTCCGAAAAGAAGAACACTCGGCCAGTGGCGTCGCGCCGCGCCTCGGCCGCTGCCGCGCGTGCGTTATCCAGCAACACGCGGGGCGAGGATGCGTCCTGCCCGAGAATGCCCACACCGGCGTACGGGGTGAGATGAAACTGCGCATCGCCCATCGCAACGGGCTCTCTGAGACTTGCGCACACCTGCGAGATACAGAGCTCGATCGCGTCACGGTCCGCACTTTTCACGACCACGGCGAGCAGCCCTTCACTCAGCTGCCCGAGGTACCAGTCGGGCGATGCGGTGCCGCGCCCATCGCGCTGCGCCGACAAGCGAAGGATTGCGGCGCTCATGATGTGCTCGGAAATGCGCGTCCCCAATGCGCGCGCGATATCGGCCACGCCGTCGAGATGGATGACGGCCACCGCGAGCGGCTCCTCGCGCAGGGCCGCTACCGAAATCGATTCCTTGAAGCGCTTGAGGAAGCCGCGCCGATCGAGCTCCGGCCGCAGTCGATCCCCGGTGGTGTCGAGCGAATCCTCCGCGGACGTCGAGGGTAATGCCCGAATGATGCAGAGCGCCTTGTCCGGGCCGCGCGCGGCGGCTCGCGCCTCATAGGTGTGCCCGCCGTTCTGGAAGCGAGCCTCCGCCGTGCCTCGCTGCGCAACGGCCTTGCGCACGAGTTGGCGCAGTAATGCGGCGGTCGATTCTGGCCAGAGCGCCTCGAGCGATTGGCCTGCCGCGTGCTCCGGCGCGATTGCGATCGCCACGCCCTGCCCTCCGCCCGCGGCGAGCACGATTCCATTGCGCCGCACGAGCAGAACGAGATCGGGAAGTGCCTCGAGGAGCACATCGCCAGACATGAGCAGGTCCGCTGAAGTCTCGAAGATTCTGTCAAACGACACGCGCCGAAGGCCGTATCGGCTCGACGGGCGATGCTACTCAGGTCGGAATCGCTGGAAGTGGACCTGTGTCCCGTATGGTCCACCGGAAATGGTCGGTCGCGGCGATTTATCGCGGACGACGCCGAAGCGGACACCGCGCGTTGAAGGTTCTGAAAGGTTCGCACGGCACCGCGCGCGTTGCCGCCTGCAGGAGACGAGGCTCCTGCCGGCTGCGTTCTGCCGCGGCGGCGGCGCGCGGTCGTTCGCGCCGCTAGCGGCCAGGGTCCTGGTGGGCGTCGCGGGGCGGCGGCGGCGCGGCGGCACCCCCGGCCGGCATCGAGCTCTTCAGCTCGTTCGCCCGCGCGATGATGAACGCACGGATGGCCTGCGTGTCCTCGGGCTTCAGGGCATGCGCGAAGGACACCATGCCCTTCTCCTCCAGCACACCCTTCAGCACCACCTGATCGAAGCCTTCCTGCGTGTGCAGCAGCGGCGTGCGCGTCAGGTCCGGGAAGGTGGCGCCGCGCGTTTGCCCATTCTCACCGTGGCATGCGGCGCAGTATTGCGAGTACCGCGCACGACCCGCCTCGACGACGGCGGCCGGGGCCGTGGCCGGCGGCGGCTGCAGCGGGCGTTCCGTGTACTCCTTCGGCGGAGGCAACTGCGCCGTGCCACCCAGCGTGAAGACGAGCAGCCGCGAATAGTTCGGCGCGTAGTAGCCCTGCGTCTGATTCCCGCCGACGCTCACCGCGATGTACTGCTTGCCATCCACTTCATAGCTGATGGGCGGAGCGAGCACGCCCGTTTGCGCCTGCATGCTCCAGAGCTTCTCGCCGGTGCGGGCGTCGTAGGCGCGGAACTCCTGGGAGCGACCGCCGCCCTGGAAGACGAGCCCGCCGGCGGTCGCGAGCGCACCCCCCGTCGGGCCCTCGTTGATCTCGCCACGCCACACGGTCTTGCCCGCCACCGGATCCCACGCCTGCAGGAAGCCGACGAAATCCTTCGGCGCCTTCGGGTTCTTCTGGTAGTAGGTGAACTGCGCCGCGAAATCGATACCGAGATTGAAGCCGACGTCGCTCGGCGCGTATTTCGGATCCTCCACCCACGGGAAGTAGGCGTGCTGGGTGGGAATGTAGAGGAGGCCCGTCTCCGGATCGAAGGCGTTCCCGTGCCACCCGTGCGCGCCCTGCGCGCCGGGCAGGCCGTTGAAGGGCTTGCCTTCCGAATAGCGCGCCTCCTTGCGCACCCGCGGCCGTCCCGTCTTCATGTCCACGCCGTCGGCCCAGTTCACCTCGGTGAAGGCCGTTGCCCGCAGCAGCTCGCCGGTTGCCGGATCCAGCATGTAGAAAAAGCCGTTCTTGGAGGGCTGCATGAGCACGCGGCGCTCCTTTCCGTCCAGCACCACGTTCGCCAGCATCATCGGGCTCGTGGCGTCGTAGTCCCACGTGTCCGCAGGCGTGGTCTGGTAGTGCCACACGTACTCGCCCGTGTCGGGCTCCACGGCGATGATGGACGCGAGATAGAGGTTGTCCCCGCCGGTGGGGTCGCGGTCGCGCTGGTTCCAGGGCGTGCCGTTGCCGGTGCCGAAGAAGAGCAGATCGTTCACGGAGTCGTAGACGATGGCGTCCCACACTGTGCCGCCACCCCCGAGCTTCCACCACTCGCCACCCCAGGTGGCCGCGGCCTTCTTCAGCGCCTCGTTTTCGAAGCCGTCCGCCGGGTTACCGGGAACGGTGTAGAAGCGCCACACCTCCTCGCCTGTTTCCGCATCGTACGCCGCGATGTATCCGCGAACGCCGAACTCGCCGCCCGAGGGGCCGAGCAGCACCTTGCCTTTCACCACGCGCGGGGCGACCGTGAAGGAGTAGCGATAGTTCGGGTCGATCACGCGCTTCGCCCAGGCCTCCTTGCCCGTTTTCGCATCGATGGCGACGAGCCGCCCATCGAGCGTGCCGACATAGATCTTGCCGTTCCAGGCCGCGATGCCTCGATTGACGAGGCCGCAGCACACCTTCACGGCCCACTCGCCGGGCACCTTCGGGTTGTATTGCCAGAGCTGCTTGCCGGTGCGCGCATCGAACGCGTACACCTTGCTCCAGGCCGTGGAAACGTAGATGACGCCGTCGATGTACAGCGGCGTGCCGGTCTGCTGAAGGTTCGTGTCGTAGTCTGCGAACCACGCGAGCCCGAGCTGCTTGACGTTGTCCCGATTGATCTGCGTGAGGCGGCTGTAGCGCTGCTCGTCGTACGTGCCGCCGTACGTCATCCACTGCGAAGGCTCAGATGCCGCATTGAGCAGACGCTCGGCGGTGACGTTCGCCGCGGCCCCCGGCCGACCCGATGCCGCTGCCGGATCGCCGGCGCTCTCCCCGGAACGCTGGCACCCGGCCAGGCCCACACTCACCACGGCGCTCAGCGCGATCCCCCAGATACGCCTCACTGCAAACCCCTCTCGTTGCTTGCGAATCGATTGTTTCGGCCCGGCCGCTATACGGACGTACAGCGCGGCGGCGGGCGATTCTACCAGTCCGCCCGACACCCGCAGCGTTCGCGGACTGCAGGCCGCGGCGCGCCGGGCGGCTTGTCCGAAAAGCGGGCACATAGATTTGCGATGAGCCGGCCGCGGCGTCCTTCAGGGACAAGGCGTTCGTTACCGCACTCAGAAAAAGGAGAGCGCGCGACGTTGCGACTTTCGTCGAACGCCATCCGGCGCGCATCCGCGGCAGACGCGGAATGGGTGCGATGACCGAACAGGGCGCCGTGCCGCGAGTTTCAGTCAGACCTTCTGCGAATTTCGGGTGAACCCATGAGGCGTTCGCGGGCGGCGAACAAGGCGCTGCGGGCAAGGCGCTGGGACGTGGTGATTGCCGGAGCGGGGCCGGCGGGACTGAGCGCCGCACTGGTGCTGGGCCGCTCCCGCCGGCGCGTGCTCCTCTGTGACACCGGCACGCCGAGGAGCTGGGCCACCAAGCGCATGCACAGCTTTCTGACCCGCGACGGCGTGGCACCCGACACGTTCCGGCGTGCCGCCCACCGCGATCTGCAACGCTATCCGAACGTGGTGTGCTGCCCGATGGAAGTCACTTCGGCCCGACGCCTCTCCAATGGCTTCTTCGATGTGCTCGTCGGCGGGACCCATCACGCGCGGGCGCGCAAGATGCTGATTGCCACAGGGGTGCTGGATGAGCTGCCACCCATTGCCGGCATCGAGCACTTCTTCGGCAAGACGGTGTTCACGTGCCCCTACTGTGACGGGTGGGAGTGGCGCGATGCAGCCATCGCTGTCTACGGGCGGCGACATCGCGGCTTCGAGATGGCGCGCGCGCTCACGGGCTGGTCCGACGACATCGCGCTCTGCACGAACGGGCGCTCGGGCCTGTCGCAGGCGGACCAGCGGTCTCTCACGCGCAACGGCATCCGCATCTTCCAGGAGCCCATCGCCCGCCTGAAGGGCTCGCGCGGCAGGCTCGATGCAATCGTGTTCCGCTCCGGGCGGGTGCTCCCGCGCTCCGTGCTCTTTTTCGACACGCCCTCCCACGCGCAGTCCACGCTGGCGCAGTCGCTCGGGTGCCAGTTCACCCGCAACGGCGGGGTGCGGTGTGGGCAATACGAGGCCACGAGCGTTCCCGGCGTGTTCGTCGCGGGCAACATCATCCGCGACGTGCAGCTCGCCATCGTCGCCGCAGCGGAGGGCACGCGCGCGGCATTCGGGATCAACCGCGCGCTGACGCGCGAGGACTTCGAGCGGCGCGCCACCGGGGTTCGCCGGATACAGCACACGTTTTAGCGGCTGCGCCCGAGCTGTGCAGCAGCTGTGTGGCTTGCGACCGGTGCGCGCGCGGGTCCAGAATCGCGCCCCACACCCTGTCCTGCCGGATCAAAGCAGGGACTGCCCCCGGCATTTGCCTGGAGCGCGCATGCAGAACTCCGCACCTCATCTGGCATCCGACGAGACCGCATCACTCTGCGAGGCGCTCGCGGAAGCCCGCGCGACCTGCAGTGCCCTGCGCACCGAGGTCGAGCGCCTCAAGCTGCTGATCGACAATGCTCCGGTTCTGCTCGCCTATCTCGACCGCGAGCATCGTTACCAGTTTGTCAACACCGCGTATTACCGCCGCTTTGGCGATGCCACTGCACAGATGGTCGGGCAGCCGGCCGCGGCGGTTCTCGGCGAACCGCTCTGGTCGCGCATCAAGGCGCACCGGGAAAAGGTGCTCACCGGCGAGCCGGTCGAGTACGAGGTGGATGTCGAGCATGTGCCGGGCAATCCGCAGCACATGCACGTTGCCCTGAACCCGGCACGCAATGCCGAAGGCGATGTCGTCGGCTACGTCGCCGCCATCACCGATGTCACCGATCGCAAGCGTGTCGCCGAAGCCCGCGATCTGCTGGCCGCCATCGTCGAGTCCTCCGAAGACGCCATCGTGAGCAAGACGCTCGACGGTCGGGTCACGTCGTGGAATCGGGGCGCCGAGCGGCTGTTTGGTTACGCGGCCGAGGAAATGATCGGCAAGACGGTCCCCGAGGAACTGCAGGCGGAGGAGAAGGCCGTGCTCGAGCGCATCACGCGCGGCGAGCGCGTGGCCCGCTATGAAACCGTGCGCTATGCGAAGGACGGCCGGCGACTGGACGTCGCCGTCAGCACGGCGCCGATGCACGATCACACCGGGCGCATCGTCGGCATCGCCAACGTGGCGCGCGATATCAGCGAAGCCAAGGCGTACGAGCGCGCCGTCCGGCGCAGCGAGGAGGCCTTGCGCGAAGCCGATCGGCGCAAGGACGAATTCCTCGCCCTGCTCGCCCACGAGCTGCGCAACCCGCTCGCGCCTCTCGTGAATGCGCTGGAGCTGCTGCGCCCGGAGGCGGACCAGAACCCCGCGTTGCGGCGCATCCGGGACATGATGGAACGGCAGCTCTCGCAGCTCGAGCGCCTCGTTGACGATCTGCTCGACGTGAGCCGCATCTCGCGCGGCCGCTTCGAGCTGCGGCGTGCGCCCGTGGGGTTGGCGCTCGCCATCGAAAGCGCGGTGGAGGCGTGTCAGATCCACATCGCCTCGCGCGGTCACACGCTCACGGTCGAGCAGAGTCCCGAGCCGCTCATGGTGGAAGGGGATTTCGCGCGGCTCGCACAGGTGTTCGCGAACCTGATCTCGAACAGCATCAAATACACCGAGCCGGGTGGGCGCATCTGGGTGAGCGTCGCGCGCGAGGGCGATGAGGCCGTGGTCACCGTGCGCGATACGGGGCTCGGCATTCCGCCCGAGTCGCTCGACCTGATCTTTGACATGTTCTCGCAGGTGCAGGCTCACAAGCGGCACGCCGGCGGGGGGCTCGGGCTGGGGCTCGCGCTGGTGCGCAGCCTCGTGAAGATGCACGGCGGAACGGTGCATGCCTTCAGTGAAGGCGTAGGCAAGGGGAGCACATTCACCGTGCGCCTGCCGCTGCTGCAGCTGCCCGCGGCCGAGCAGGCCTCGGCGCCCCATCCGGCCGCGCTGCCACTCGTGGGGCAGCAGAAGCGCCGCATTCTCGTCGCCGATGACAACGCCGATGCCGCCGCCTCGCTCGCGATGATCCTGCAGATGCAGGGCCATGAAACGCGCACCGCGTCCGATGGCTCGCAGGCGGTGGAGATCGCCGCGACCTTCCAGCCCGACATCATCTTCATGGATGTGGGCATGCCGCGCGTGGATGGTCTCGAAGCCACGCGCCGGATCCGCGCCCAGCCCTGGGGGAAGAACATGCTGATCGTGGCGCTCACGGGCTGGGGCCAGCAGAGCGATCGCCGGCAGACGAGCCAGGTGGGAATGGATCTGCACCTCGTGAAACCCATCAACCTCGAAGGCATCGCCGCGGTGCTGGCTCATTCCTGAGTCCGCGGCGAAATCGCCCGTGCCGAGCGGCGCCGTGCTCCGGGCGGCCGCCGCCGTCACGGGGTTTGCCCTTCCCGGCCGCGGGCCGCTCTGAGACTTCTGTCGCGAGTTGCCGACATCGTGGCCGGTGCACGGCTTGCGAAGCTGCCCCCGTGTGATACTCGCGCCCACATATGGCGGCAGCGTCGAATTCCCAGGTCGCGGCGGCAACACGCCAGTGGCTCAGGCCCCTGGTGCACGTGCTCATTCGCTGCGGCATCACCTGGCGGGAATTCGCGGAGCTCGCGAAAACCGCGTACGTGGAAGTGGCCACCACGAGCTTCGGCAAGCGCGGGCGCCCCACCAACGTGTCGCGCACGGCCGTGCTCACCGGGCTTGCCCGGCGCGAGGTGCGCAAGCAGCGTGAAAATCTCAAGCGCGCACCCGAGGCACTCACCGGATACGTCGCCAAGGCCTCGCAGCTGCTGACCACCTGGCATCTCGACCCGGAGTACGTGGACCCGAGCGGCAAGCCCTTGCCACTGCCGCTCGATGGCGAAGGTCCCTCGTTCACCGCGCTCGTGCGCCGGTGCGGCGGCGGCGACGTTCGGCCCTCCACCATGTTGAAAGAGTTGCGCGCGGCAGGTGCCATCCGCCAGCTCCCCGATGGCCGCTACGAAGCGCTGCAGCGCTCGTACATCCCCCATGCGATGGACGAGCAGATGATTCGACTGTGGGGCACTGTGATCGCGGACGTGGCCACCACGTACGTGCACAACCTCACGCGTTCGGGCCGCACGCCCGCGCGCTTCGAGCGCGCGGCGGTGAACGACAGCATTCCGGAAAGCGCGCTGCCCGAGTTCCGCAAGTTCCTCGAAGCCGAGGGTCAGGCCTTCCTCGAGCGGATCGATGCCTGGCTCACCGCGCACGAGGCGCGCGACGCACGCAAGCCCGATGGCCCAACCGTTCGCCTCGGCGCAGGCGTGTATCACATTCAGGACTGAGGACTTCCCGAGAGAAGAGGCATGAACGGACACAGAACACCGCGCTCCGCCGGCCGCATCGGCACGATGCTCTGCGCCGTCCTGCTCGCTTGCGTTGGCGCGTGCGGTGGCGACACGCGAACCGGCGGCATCCAGGGGTCCGGCTCGCCGGTGGCGAGCTCGGCGGTGGGTGCAATCACCGGGTTCGGCAGCATCTTCGTGAACGGCATCGAGTACGGCACCTCCGGCGCGCAGATCTCCATCGACGACGAGGCCGGCACCGAAGCGCTGCTTCGCGTGGGGCAGATCGTGACGGTGCGGGGCACCCTCAACGAGGATGGCGTCACGGGCAGCGCGACCTCTGTCGCATACATCACGGACGTTCGCGGGCCCGTGGCGCAGGTCGATGCCACGGCGGGCACGTTCCGTGTGCTGGGGCAGACGGTGCGCGTCACCGACGAAACACTGTTCGACGAGAACATCCCGTCGGCAAGCCTCGACGGTCTCGCGAACGGCATGGTCGTCGAGGTGAGCGGATTTCCGGATGCAAGCGGCGCAATTCTCGCGTCGCGCGTGGATCTGAGCGCTGCGGGAGCAGTCCTTCAGGTGAAGGGCGTGGTGCAGGAGCTCGACACTGCGTTTCGCACATTCCGGCTGAACGACCTCACGGTCGACTACCGGAACGTTGCGCCGGACGCCACGCTCGCCGATGGGAAAACCGTCGTGGTCCGGGGAAATCTTGCGCCAGGGACCGAGCGGCTGGAAGCAACGCGCGTGCAATTGCAAGGCCCCACCGCGACGGCGAACGAACGCGGCCGGTTGAGCGGCGTCATCACAAGCTTCACGTCTCAGTCGGACTTCACCGTCAATGGTCAGCGCATCACCACAGACGCAAACACGCAGTTCGTGCTCCACGGCACGACCCTGGCTGCAAACGTCTTCGTGAACGTGCAGGGAACGTTCGACGCGTCCGGCGTGCTGGTGGCGAGCCGAGTGGAAGCCAAACCCAAGAGCTCGAGCCGCGTGCGCGGCATCGTCGAAGACGTTTCGGCGGCCAGCAACACACTGAGAGTGCTGGGCGTGACCGCCACCGCAAACGCCTCGACCTCGTTCCGGGACAAGTCCAGCGAGCACCTGCGCACACTGCGACTCGCAGACCTCCGAACCGGAGATTACGTCGAGATTCGCGGCACCCCGCGCGAGGGCGGCGGACTCGATGCGGCGGTCATCGAGCGCGACCGCCCCGAACAGGTCGCCTACCTGCAGGGCGTGGCGGAAAACGTGGCCGAGCCGAGCTTCACCGTGCTCGGCGTGCGGGTGGCGACGACGCCCGACACGCAGTTCCCGGACGGCGGCGCGAGCCGCTTCTTCAGCGAAGCCCCCGGCCAGGTGGTGAAAGTCAGAGGCACCCTGCAGAGCGACGCCTTCGTGGCCGACCGGGTGCAGATCGTGCGCAGCGCCCCCTGACCCAGAATCGAGCCGGCGGCCCGCGCGGGCGCCGCTGCACTCTTCTTGCGACGAACCAAAGCGGCTCTTGCGAACGTGGCCAAGCGCCCGGACGCGGCACGAGGCGAGCGGACGTGCGAGGGTGTGACGGGAGCTTCCGGCGCGCAGGCACGCAGCCACCCGCGCGTTTCGTACCCGAAGCTTCTGAGCAACTCGCCGACCACTCCCTCATTCAGACGAGCACCGGGCGGCGGCCATCTACCGCATCACCCGATTCCGCGCGCCGGTTGCGAGCGGCACACCCTCGCGCGGCCGATCGCCGCCCCACCGAAGCAACGCTCTCCGCAACAACGCCACCGCCCGACGCTACCCCGACCGAAGCGACACTTCCCGAACGAGCCAGCGCTCAAAGCAGCCCACCGCAGCCGCGCCTTTCAGCAAAAATCGAGCTCGACGTGACATAAGCTCCGTAGCCAAACCCCGACAGATTTGCCTCATGTGGGACCTCTGATCTCATATATAGCGCTCAGGTGAAGCTATCGGAGGTTTCATGCGTTCGATCACACGCACGGTTCTGGTCGCGGGTCTGGCATTCGGTGCGATCAGCATGGGTGGTTGCGGCGGCGGAGAGGGCGCGGCGGTCGGCCCGTCCTCGGGCACGCTCGACCTGCGCATCACGGATGCGCCGATCGATGCGGCCGCCGAAGTGGTGGTCGTGTTCACCGGCATCGAGCTGCACAGCGCCTCCGGTGGGGACGTCCGCATCGATTTTCCAAACCCCCGATCCATCGATCTGCTGAAGCTGCAGGATGGTGCGACGGACGCACTCACGGACGGGCTCCCCGTGCCCGTAGGCGACTACCAGTGGATTCGGCTCATCGTGAACGCCGAACAGAATTCACAGAGCAGCTCGTACATCAAGCTGCTCACCGGCGAGCAGTACCCGCTCTGGATACCGAGCGGCGCCGAGAGCGGACTGAAGCTCGTGCGCCCGTTCAAGGTGGCTCAGGGCGGCACCACGCGGCTGCTGATCGACTTCGATCTGCGCAAGTCCATCATCGCCCCGCCGGGGCAGAGCCCCAACTACATCATGCGCCCCGCCCTGCGCGTGCTCGATGAGCTGCAGACCGGCAAGATCGAAGCCACCGTCGACCTTGCGGCGCTCGCCGCCGCGCAGCTCGGCGAAGGTGCGCCGGTCGGGGAATGTGCGGCCGGCGTGTATCTCTTTGCGGGCAGCGCAGCCACGCCGGACGATCAGGACGGCGATGTGGCCGACGGCGCCGATCCCATCGTCTACGAGCCTGTGGCGTACGACGGCGCCAACACCACGGTCACGGCGACCATTCCGTTCATCGAAGCGGGCACGTACACCCTGGCCGCCACCTGCGATTTCGACGTGGATGCCGCGGACGTGAACGACTACGACGCCGCGGCGGCGCAGGGCGAGCCCGGCTTCGAAACCCTGCGCTGGACGATTCTCGACAACGTGTCCGTCACCGCGAACACGACGACCGCGGTCACGCTGCCCTGAGCGGGCCCCTCGACAGGAGCATCACGATGCGCACGCGTGCAGTTTGTGTCATCACGGCCCTGCTCGGCACCTGGGCCCTGCAGGCCGTGGCAGATCCTCCCGCCCATGCGCCGGCACACGGCTGGCGCAAGAAGCACGACCCCCACTACGTCGGGTACACGGGCACCCCGTGGGAACGCGATTACGACGTGTCTTCCGGCCATTGCAACCGCGAAGAGATCGGCGCGGTGCTCGGCGCCGTGGCCGGCGGCGCGATCGGCGCGAAAGTGGGCTCGGACGGGAATCGCGCCGTGGCGATCCTCATCGGCGCGGCGGCCGGTGCGCTCATCGGCGCGAAGATCGGACGCGAGCTCGATGAAGGCGACCGGGGCTGCTTCGGCCATGCGCTCGAGATCGGACGAGCCGGGCAGCGCATCGTCTGGGATAATCCGGTCACTCACGTGAGTTACGCGCTCACGCCGGGTGAAGGACGGCGCGGAAGCGAGGGCGTTTGTCGGGACTTCACGCTGCTCGCCACGCGTGGCACGGAAACGTCCCGGCACACGGGCCGGGCCTGTCAAAGCTCGGTCGGCATGTGGCAGATCGTTCCGCAGAGCTGATCGCACAGTCCGCACGCTCGGCGGCACAGCACGTGCTTCGCGGCGCCTGCGACGCGCCGGGCGCGCCCAGGGCCACAGCCAAGCGCGCGCTCGCACTGTACCCACGCGCTACACTCGGCCCAACGACATGGGCCGGGGCCGATGCTGCGACGAACGGGACTTGCGTTGGGCTGCTTTCTGCTGTGCGCCCTGGCCACTGCGGGCGAGCGGCGGTATCTGCAGCTCAGCACGCCACAGCTCACGCTCGTGAGCGCCGCCAGTGAAGCCGACACGCGGCAGATCGCACTCGACATCGAAAGCTTTCGCGCGGCATTCGAGCAGATCTTCGGCGTCACGCTCTCCCGTTCCCTTCCCACCCGCATCTACGCGCTGACGCGAGAGGATTGGGAGCGATATGCCCAGCCGCGAGAAGGCGTGGCCGGCTACTTCCTCGCTCACCCGTTTTCCTGCGACCTGATGTTCGATGCAGAGGACAAAACCTCCGGCGCGCGGGAGCTGGTCCTGCATGAATACACGCACTACCTGCTTCGCAGTCTGTGGGCGGGCAACGTGCCGGCTTACCTCGATGAAGGACTCGCGGAAGCGCTGAGCAGCGCTGAGATTCGCGCAGGCGCGCTGCACGTGCCCTTGCGCCGGGATTTCGTGCAATACCTGCGCAAACACGAGTGGATGCCGTTCGACCGCCTGCTCGCGGTGAGGCGCACGGACGCGGAGTATCTCGATCACTCGCTCGCGGAAACCTTCTACGCACAATCCTGGGCGACCGTGTACTACGCACTCTCGGCCCGACCCGCATTCGGCCGAAGACTCACCGCCTATCAGCACGAGCTGGAAGCCGGCGCTCCGCAACGACACGCGGCGGAACGGCTCCTCGAGGCCAGGGTTGGCGGAGAGCCCAATCAGCTCATCGCGCAGTTCATCCGCAAGGAACAGCGCCTGCCGGTCACGCGCGTTGCGGTCCGCACGGTGTCGGAGGCAGCCTCCACGTCCATCGCCACGCTCGATCACGACGAAAGCACGCTCGCACTCGCCGAGCTGATGCTTCGTTTCAATGATCGCCACCAACGCGCGCTGGAGCTGCTCCAGCAGCTGCGGCGAGGCTGTCCTGACGATCCCCGTGTATGCGTGAGCACTGCATGGGTTCACCTGCAGGCCGGCGAGGCTTCGGAGGCAGCGAGGTTGTTCGATTCCGCCGCGCGCGCCTCGCTGGCAGAGGTCGATGGCCAATCACGCCGCCTCGAGTCTCGCACGGCGGTGGCGCTGGGCCGCGGTCTGTTCCAGGTTGCCGCGGACGTGACCGGCAGATTCAATGCGCCCGGGCCGATACAACGCGAGCGGCTGCACGCCGCACGCGCGCTGTTCGCGGGCGCACTCGACGATGCTTCCACCCACCTCGAAGCCGTGCATGGATACGTGCTCACGCATCTGGCGCTCGAAGAGCGGAATGACTCACTCATCCAGCTCACGGAAGAGGCATACCGGATGGCGCCCAACAACCCGGAGCTGGCGGTCGCCCTCGCCTTGCTTCACGAGCTCGAGGGAAGGAAGGACATTGCGCGCACCTACTGGCAGGTTGCCGCGCGCAGCGTCCACGCGGGCCCGATGCGCGCACGCATCCTGAGCCGGCTCGAAGCGGATCGATAGCTGTTCTGTTCACTCGGGCAAGTTCCGCACATTGCGGGACACCCGCGCACACGCATCCGTGCGCGTCTCGCACGCCCACCTCATCGTGGTTTACTGTTGCCGCAGGTTGCGGCACAGTGGCCGCCCCTCTCAGGTCTCATGCCATGAAGACGCGTCACATCACACCGGAATTGCGCAAACAGGTCATCGACCGCGCCGTCGCCGGTGGCAGCCCGGAAGCGGTTCTCGAACCGCTCCTCGCGGACGGATGGTCCGAGCAGGAGGCTGTGGATGCGGTCGAGAACATCACGCGTGAGTTTCTTGCGGAGCATGCGCGCGCAAACGCATTGCCCGCGCCGGTGCGCGTGCCCTCACCCGTGGGGCTCAACGGGCCCTCGGTGGTGCAGGCCGCAGATCGCGAAGTACAGGTGCTGGCCAACCTGCTGCTGCCGCGTATCGTGGTGTTCGGCTCACTCCTCAGCCACGATGAATGTGACGCGCTCATCGAGATGGCGCGGGAGCACCTCGCGCGGTCGAGCGTGCTGAACGAAAACACGGGCACGGAGGAGATTCACGAAGCGCGCACGAGCGAGGGCACGTATTTCACGCGAGGCGCGAACGCGCTCCTTCAGCGCATCGAGACGCGCATCGCCGCACTGCTCGACTGGCCACTCGAAAACGGCGAAGGCGTGCAGGTGCTGCGATACGGGCCCGGCGCGCAGTACAAGCCGCACTATGACTACTTCGATCCGCGGGGGCCCGGCATGCAGTCCGTCCTGAAGCGCGGGGGTCAGCGCGTCGCCTCCGTGGTGATATACCTCAACACGCCGCGACGCGGAGGTGCCACCACGTTCCCCGACGCAAGGTTCGAAGTCGCGGCGATCAAGGGCAACGCGGTCTTCTTCAGCTACGACCGCCCGCATCCCATGACGAAATCCCTCCACGGCGGCGCTCCCGTGCTCGAAGGCGAGAAGTGGGTGGCGACGAAGTGGCTGCGTGAAGCGCCGCACGTGTAGATCACGGCACCCCGCTGTGACGGTTCTTCCCTGAACCGCAGCAAAGCGACCGGCACGACGGCCGGCCGCTCAACCGCCCATCAGAACTCGGCTGTGAGGCTCAGCGAAAAGCTCGTGCCCAGCTTGTAGCGGTTCACATCCACGCGGCCGCCCCCCAGCTCCTGGAACTCCTCGAAATCCTCGCGGAAGAGGTTTCGCGCCTCGACGCCGAATGTGAAATCGTGCTCGAAGGCACTGAAGCCCTGCCGGACCACGAGATCCACAATGGTGCCTGGATCCTGCACGATGTCCGGCTGCCCCGGCCGCCCACGCGCGGAGATGCGCTTGCCCACGTAGGTTGCCAGCAGCGTCACCTGCGTGCGGCGCGCATCGTTTTCGATGCCCAGTTGCACGTTCGCCAGGTTCTTCGACTGGCCTTGCAGCGCCGCGCCGTCACGAATGTAGTCGGACGCCGCACGCGGTACGCCGTTGCCCGACAGCGGGTAAACGACGTCGCCGGCACTCACCTGCACTTCGGATTTCGCGTAGGTGTAGTTGGTCGCAGCGAACAGGCGGTTACCGCCCCACCACGCCGACTGGATGGGCAGATCAAAGTACTTCTTCAGCTCGAACTCCGCGCCATAAAGCCGGGCCCCCGGCGCATTGAGGTAGGTCTGCTGCACGGTGGAGCCGGCTTCATTGACCACGGCCTCGATGGGCTTGTCCAGGCGCTTGTAGAACAACCCGCCCGTCAGGAACTCGCCCTTTCCGAAGTACCACTCGTAGCGTGCATCCACATTGACGAGCTCGGTGTCCACGAGGAACGGATTGCCGATGAACAGACGATCGCTGTCGGGATCGAGGTACTGCTGAGGCGCGAGCTCGCGGAACTGCGGACGCCCGATCGTCTTCGAGGCACCGAGTCGCAGCTGCATGTCTTCATAGAAGTTCCACGTTACCGTGGCGCTCGGCAGCAGATAGCTGTTCTCGAGCGGTGCCGCGCTTGCCGGAGTCGGCCCGGCAAAGAGATTGCGCGGGGTGACGCGCTGGTCACCGTCCTCGTAGCGAAGACCGAATGAGGTGCGCCAGAGCGGGATGAACTCCGCATCGATCTGCGCATACACCCCCTTGACGGTGAGCTCACCGTCGTAGGCCGCTGCGCCATCCGCACCCGTGGTCTCACGCAACGTGAGCAGACCGGGTGCGATGTTCGCGTCCGAAAGCAGGAAGTCCACACGTTCCCGCTGTACGTTCAGGGGCAGCGCATTATCGAGTGCGAGAAACCGGAACTCCCGGGACTCGGCGTCGCGGTCGTTCTGCATCCAGGACACACCGGCGCTGATCACCGTATCCTGTCGCCCGCTGGCCGGCAGCGTGTAGGCGACGTCCAGTCCGGCGCTCAGCATATCGTCGTTCACCTGGCTGAAGCGTGTGTAGTTCTGCTCCTGCGAGGCGTTGTGCAGATACTCGTCGCCGACGAGCCGGTAACGGATGCCCTTCTCGTACGGCGCATCGCGCGAAGTCGTCGCATACGCGCCGCGCCAATCGATCTGCACGGGCCCGAAGGCATGATGGCCACTCAGCTGCGTATTGAACAGCTCGCGCTCGAACCATTCCGTGAAATCATCGCGCACGAAGGCGCCGGCGCCCTCGTCGTTGCCCGCGCGCGTGCGCGCTTCCTTCGTGGTGTGGTGGATGTAGAGGTTCGTCAGGTTGATGCGGTGATCGCCCCACTCTGCCCCGAATCCGAGCAGGCCATTCACGACCGCATCGTTCTGTGTGGAGAGAAAGTCGTAGTCGGTGCGCGGCGAGATCACGTTGCCGATGACGATGCCTTCCTGCTGCTTGCCGCTGCGGGTCTGCCAGCCGTTATCCACGCCCGCCACGGCGATCAGGCCGAGCGAGCCCCAGGACAGGTCGAAGTTGCGGCCGCCCGTGAGGTTCAGGCTGAAATCGGGCTGCAGATCGTTCGTCCCCTGCATGAGGTTCAGCGGCGCGTTCGTGAAGCTCCGCCCGATACGCTGCAACTCTTCGGGTGAGAAGGAACCGGCATCGATGCGACGCCCGGTGGCGATGGCGTCCCGCAGCTCGTGCGGCATGTTGCGCGAACCATCGTCGTATCCGAGGAGGTCCCAGTCGCCCCCGTCGTACGTCACCGCATCCTTGAACGTGGTCTCGGTGTTGCCGCCCACGCTGGAGGCGAACGAGAAGAACGGCTCGTCCGGCACGGTGAGCGACTGCAGGTCGATCATTCCGCCGCCGAACTCGCCGGGGTATTTCGCGGAATAGGTCTTCTGCACCACGACGTTCGAGAGCACGCTGTTCGGAAACAGATCCAGCGGCACCACGCGCTGCAGGGGCTCCGGGCTGGGCAACGGCGAGCCATTCAGCAACGCTGCGGAATAGCGCTCACCGAGACCTCTCACGTACACAAACTTTCCCTGCACGAGACTCAGCCCCGTGACGCGCCTCAGGGCCGCCGCGGCCGAGTCGTCTCCCTGCCGTTGCAGATCTTCCGCGGTCAGGAACGAGGAGATCTCGGCCGTTCTGACCATGGGATCGGGAATGTTCTCGCCGCGCACGGTGACTTCCGCGATCGGCTCCTCGGCCGCCGTCTCCGCCTGCCCGGGAGAAGGCGGCGCGGACGCGCTCTCCTGGGCCAGCACGGGCGGCGTCAGCAGCGTCGAGACCGCAAGGAGCAGACCCTTCCGGGTCAGGGATGAATTGGTCATTTGCGAAGCTCTCGTGTGAATGCGGTGATGGTTGGTCGTGTAGGCGGGCGGGGGGGGCCCCCCCCCCCCCCCCCCCCCGGCCCCGCACCCCCGGGGGGGGGGCCGCGGG
>JADGHX010000090.1 GCA_019683695.1 Steroidobacteraceae bacterium | reverse complement strand
CACGCGCGCGCGCCGCAGAGGCCCATCAGCGAGTGGAGGTGCGTGCAAGAGGGTCCCGCGGCGGCCGTCTCGGGCGCCGGCGTCCCCGCGCTAAGCGCCGCGCACCTCTGCACGAATTCTTGGTTTGCCCGCATGTGGCGCGGCCTAGCGGGGACGTCGGGACCGCCGAAAATCGCCGTTTTGGGCGATTTTCGAAGCGCGCCCGAGTAGGCCGCCGAGGGACCCTCTTGCACGCGCGTCCACTCGCCGGCACTGCCGATCGCGCCTCGCACGAGCCAAACACCAGCTGTTCCTCCGGTTTTCGAAGCACCGCAAGCCCGTCCGGCGATTTCGAAGCGCACTTGGTTAGGCCGTGAGGGACCCTCTTGCACTCGCCTCCACGCGCCGGCACGACCCATCGCGCCAGCACCCCGCCAAGACATCCTTCCTCTCCGCAACTTTCAAAGCGGTGCTCGAGCGGACCACCGGGACACGCTCTTCCTCGCCCCTTCGCCCGCCCGGCAGGCTCGGCCCGTACCGCCCACGCCGGGTCATGGAGTCAGCAGGTTCCAGATGCCCCCGTAAGCGGCCGATTCCGGGCCGGCAAGTCCGCTGCCACGCTGGACATCGCCACCCGCACCCCCACTTAAGTGAACCCGTAAAGATGCCGCGCCATTCGGTGCGGAAGCCTGCGCGTTCCCCGCCTGAAGCGCCGGCTTTCCGTGGCTGGACAGCCCCCGCGCGGCTATAATGCCGGCCCCCAGGCCCGGGCCAGTTCATGTCTGCAAACGACGTCTACGATTCCAGCAAAATCAAGGTCTTGAAAGGTCTCGAAGCGGTGCGGAAACGCCCCGGCATGTACATCGGAGACACCGATGACGGCACCGGGCTTCACCACATGGTCTTCGAGGTCGTCGACAACTCCATCGACGAAGCCCTGGCCGGTTTTTGCGACCGCATTGTCGTCACGATCCACGCGGACGAGTCCATCACCGTCACGGACAACGGCCGCGGTATTCCCGTGGACATCCACCCCGAGGAGGGCGTCTCCGCGGCCGAGGTCATCATGACCGTCCTGCACGCGGGCGGGAAATTCGACGACAGCTCCTACAAGGTCTCCGGCGGCCTGCACGGCGTGGGCGTGTCTGTGGTCAATGCGCTCTCGGATTACCTCCAGCTCACGATCGAGCGCGACGGCAAGATCCACAAGCAGGAATACCACCTGGGCGAGCCCGTGGCGCCGCTCGCCGTGGTCGGTGAGACGCAGAACCGGGGCACGACCATCCGCTTCAAGCCGAGCGCCCAGATCTTCACGAACATCCAGTTCAACTACGAAGTGCTCGCGAAGCGCCTGCGCGAGTTGTCGTTCCTGAACTCCGGCGTCCGGATCGAGCTCGTGGACGAGCGCGAGAACAAGTCCGACGTGTTCGAGCACGCGGGCGGTCTGCAGGCCTTCGTGAAATATCTCAATCGCACGAAGACTCCGATCCACGACACCGTGTTCGGCTTCCGCGCGGCGTACGGCCACATCGTCGTCGAAGTGGCGATGCAGTGGAACGACTCCTATCAGGAGAGCATGTTCTGCTACACGAACAACATTCCGCAGAAGGATGGCGGCACGCACCTCGCGGGTTTCCGCAGTGCCCTCACGCGCACGCTGAACGACTACATCGAAAAGGAACTCTCCGCGAAGCGCGAGAAGATCGCCACCAGCGGGGATGACGCGCGCGAAGGCCTCACCGCCATCCTGTCGGTGAAGCTGCCGGACCCGAAGTTCTCGTCACAGACCAAGGACAAGCTGGTCTCGTCCGAAGTGAAGGGCGTGGTCGAGAACGCCGTGAGCACCAAGCTCCAGGAGTTCCTGCTGGAGCATCCGCAGGAAGCCCGCGCCATCGTCAACAAGATCATCGAAGCCGCGCGTGCACGCGAGGCCGCGCGCAAGGCGCGCGAGATGACGCGTCGAAAAGGCGCGCTCGATGTGGCAGGCCTTCCCGGCAAGCTTGCGGACTGTCAGGAGAAGGATCCGGCGTTGTCCGAGATCTTCATCGTCGAGGGCGATTCCGCAGGCGGCTCCGCGAAGCAGGGTCGCGATCGGCGCACGCAGGCGATCCTTCCTCTCAAGGGCAAGATCCTCAACGTCGAGCGCGCGCGCTTCGACAAGATGCTCTCGTCGGCGGAAGTCGGCACGCTCATCACGGCGCTCGGCTGCGGCATCGGTCGGGACGACTTCGACATCGAGAAGCTGCGCTATCACCGCATCATCATCATGACGGACGCAGACGTGGACGGCTCGCACATCCGCACGCTGCTGCTCACGTTTTTCTACCGTCAGATCCCCATGCTCATCGAGCGCGGGCACGTCTACATCGCGCAGCCGCCGCTTTACAAAGTGAAGCGCGGCAAGCAAGAGCAGTACGTGAAGGACGACAACGAGCTGAACGCGCTGCTGCTGAACACCGCGCTCGAGAATGCGGCGCTCTACGTGAATGCCGGCGCGCCGCCGCTGCAGGGCTCCGGGCTCGAGATGCTGGCGCGCAAATACATGGAAGTGCAGGCCATCATCAAACGCTGGTCGCGGCGCTATGACGATCGCTTGCTCGAGCAGCTCATCTACATGCCGGAAGTCACGCCCGCGAATTTCGACAACGCGGAGTGGCTGCGCAACTGGGCGCGCGATCTCAACGAGCGTTTGAACGCGCTCGATGACGGCACGCGCACGTATAGCGTGGAAATGCAAGGGCCCAGCGACGGTCACGCGGCGCGCGTGGTCGTGAACAAAACCGAGCACGGCACCGCTTCACAGCGGTTCCTGCCACGCGAGTTCTTCGAAAGCGCCGAGTACGGGCGAATCGCAGATCTCGCGCGCACCCTTGCCGGGCTGATCGGGGAAGGCGCGTATGTCACGCGCGGAGAGGATCGCCAGGACGTCGGTTCCTTCAAGGAAGCGATGAAGTGGCTCTTCGACCAGGCGCGCAAGGGCCAGACGATCCAGCGCTACAAGGGCCTGGGCGAGATGAATCCCGAGCAGCTCTGGGAGACCACCATCGACCCGGCGAGCCGCCGGCTCATGCAGGTGAAGATCGAAGACGCGGTTGCGGCGGACGACATCTTCACCACGCTGATGGGGGATCAGGTGGAGCCGCGTCGCGAGTTCATCGAGAAGAACGCGCTGTCGGTCACCAATCTCGACATCTGACGCGCGAATCGGCACGGGAGCATCGCAGCCCGGCAGATGCCCGTGCTCGCCAACGCACTGCTCCCTGCGCCAGATGAGCGACTCAGCATCAACGGCACGGATCACGCCGGGTCGCAGGTGTCGCGTGCGGTGGCACGTCGGCCGTGAGTCTCCAGAGCAGTGGGGATATCGCGGTGCCCAGGCGCAAGCTGCTGGACATCTTCAAGGCGCTGCCGAAGAAGACCAGTGTCGCGTTCAGCACGGAAGGTGATCGCGTGTCGTGTCGCTTCCCGTCAGATCCTGCGTGCGAGTCACCGCAGCCTCCGTCGCGCCATCGCGCATAGCCACGCGATCACGTCGGCCGCACGCCATCGACCTGCAAACGGCGCTGACGGTCGCGCCTCTCAGGCAGGCGTTGCGGCTCCCGCGCCGCCGGACGGTGTGCCCTCCAGCCGGCGGATCTCGCCTTCGATCCACTGCTGTGCCCGCTCGTTGACGGCGCGTGGGTCCGCGCCCGCAGGATCGATTGGCGGGCCGATCACGACGCGCACCGTACCGGAGCGCTTCCAGAGTCCCCGGCGCGGCCAGTACGAGCCGGCGTTATGCGCGACCGGCACGACCAACCGACCGGCTTCCCGCGCGAGCAGAGCGCCACTCACGCCGTACTTGCGCGTTTGCCCGGGTGGCATGCGCGTGCCTTCGGGAAAGATCATGACCCAGTCGCCTTCGCCGAGCCGCTGCTTGCCCTGCTGCACGACCTGATTGACCGCCGAGCCGCCGGATTTGCGGTTGATGGCAATCGCGTGAAGCTGGCGAATGCCCCAACCCACGAACGGGACCCACAGCAGCTCGCGTTTCAACACCCATACCTGGCGCGGGAAGATCACGGTCATCGCAATCGTTTCCCACGAGGACGAGTGCTTCCACAGCGCGATGTGATTGCCCGCCGGCACGTTCTCGCGACCCTCGACCACGAAGTCGAGGCGGCACGTCCACTTGAGCACATTCAGCAGCGTGCGGGCCCAGAACTGCGCCAGCACGAACCGGCGTGGGAACGGCAGGAACGCGCTCACCACCACGAAAAAGATCGCGTAGACGAACGTCCACACGAACAGGAAGCCGGTGAAGAGCAGGGACCCTGCGAAGTGCACGTGCCCGCTCTGCGCGCGTGACGCGCCCCCACCGTTCGCCATGGGATCAGCCCGGCAGCCTCGACAAATCCGCAACGCCCGCGAAGAGATTGCGCAGGCCTGCGAGCAGCGCCAGCCGGTTCGCGCGAAGTTTCGGATCTTCCGCCATCACCATCACTGCGTCGAAGAACCCGTCAACCGCGGGGCGCAGCTGCGCAAGCTGGCCGAGCGCCGCGGTGTATTCGCGGCGTGCCGTGGCGGTGGACACCGCATCACGCAGTCCACGCACTGCATCGAACAGGCGGACTTCGGCCGGCTCCTGCAGAGCCTGAATGTCCACGTCGACCGTTGTGCTCAACTCGGCCTTCTTCAGGATGTTCGCAATGCGCTTGTTGGCTGCCGTAAGACTGGTGGCTTCCGGCATCTCGAGGAACGCGCTCAGCGCACGCAGACGCGCATCGAAATCGAGCGGCGATCGCGGCTGCGTGGCGAGCACGGCATCGAACATCTCGGTCGTGATGAGCTTCTTTTCGGGCTCTGCCTCAGTGGCGGCGCGGTCGAGGTAGTACGCGCGCAGGCGCTCCATCACGTACTCGTAAATCTCATCGGCCACGCCGGCGCGCTGCACGGGCTGCAAGGCGACCGCGCGTTCGATGAAGCCCCTGAGGTCGAGATCCAATTCTTTCTCGATGAGCGTGCGCAGAATGCCGATGGCGGCTCGGCGCAGGCCGAACGGATCCTTCGCGCCCGTGGGCTTCTGGCCGATGGCGAAAATGCCCGCGAGCGTGTCCAGCTTGTCCGCAATGCCAACGGCCACGCCGGCTGCCGAGGCGGGCAGTGCATCGCCTGCGCCGCGCGGCAAGTAGTGCTCGCGAATGCCCGCGGCGACCTCCGGCGCCTCATTGTCTGCGAGCGCGTAGTACCCACCCATCACGCCCTGCAACTCGGGGAACTCGCCGACAAGCGCCGTCAGCAGATCGCACTTGCAGAGCTCGGCAGCACGTTCGGCCGTGGCGCGATCCGTGCCGAGGCTCGCAGCGATCTCGCCCGCCAGCGCGCGAATGCGGCGAGTCTTGTCGCCGAGCGAGCCCAGCTTCGCCTGGAATGTCACCTTCTCCAGGCCGTCGCGTCGCGCGGCGAGGGGCTGCTTGCGGTCCTGCTCCCAGAAGAACGAGGCATCGGCGAGACGAGGCCGCACCACGCGTTCATTGCCCGCACGCACCTGTGGCGGGTCGCGGCTTTCGATGTTGCTCACCGTGATGAACCACGGCATGAGCTCACCGTTGGGGCCCTCCACAGGGAAGTAGCGCTGGTGATCCTGCAGCGTGGAAATGAGCAGCTCTTTGGGGAGGCTCAGGAAGCGCTCTTCGAAACGCGCGGCCAGAGGCACGGGCCATTCGACGAGCGCGGTCACCTCATCCAAGAGGGCGTCGTCGATGACGGCGCGCCCTCCCACCTCCTGCGCTCTGGCGGCGACTCCGGTACGAATCGCCTCGCGCCGATCCAGGAAGGAGGGGATGACGTACCCGCGCTCGCGCAGCGCGCGCTCGTACGACACCGGGCTGGAGACGCGAATGTCCTTTGGCGCCATGAAGCGATGCCCGCGCGTGAAGTAGTTGGCGGGAACGTCCAGCACCGTGGCGGGGACAACGTCCCGCCCGTAAAGCATCACGAGCCAATGCACGGGCCGAACGAACTCCGCGTTCCCCGACCCCCAGCGCATGCGTCTCGGAATGGGCAGCGCATCCAGCGCCGCCTGCACGATGCCCGGCAGGAGCGCCGTCGTCGCGCCGCCCGGCTTCGTGCCGATGTAGAAGAGGAACTGCCCCTTGCCCTCGTCGAGCCGCTGGAGTGCATCGAGCGGCACACCGCAACTCTCGGCGAAGGCGAGCGCCGCGCGGGTGGGCTGACCGCTCCCGTCGAAGGCCGCAGAGACCGGCGGACCCCGACGCTTGACGTTCTGATCGGGCTGACTCGACGCCAATCGTTTCACCAGCACGGCAATTCGCCGCGGTGTGGCGAAGGATTGCACGTCTCCGTGCGCCAATGCGGCTTCGGTCAGCCGGCTCTTCACGCCCGCGGCGAACGCGAGCTCCAGCTCCCTCAGGGCCTTCGGGGGCAGCTCTTCCGTGCCCACCTCGACCAGGAAATCGCGCTTCTCGAGCTTCGGTGCGGCCATTACGACGCCACCTCCGCGCTCGTCAGCTCGGGTGCGGCGGCGGCTTTTGCGGGAGGCCCTTTCACGCTCTTCAGCATCGGGAATCCGAGCGCCTCCCGACTGGCGTAGTACGCCTTTGCAACCCCCTGGGCGAGGGTTCGCACGCGAAGGATGTATCGCTGGCGCTCGGTGACCGAAATGGCCCGGCGGGCGTCCAGCAGGTTGAAGGTGTGCGACGCCTTCAGCATCTGCTCGTAAGCCGGCAAGACGAGCTTCACGGCGAGCAGGTCGTTGCACGCCTTCTCGTGCTCGTCGAAGTGCCGGAACAGCACGCTCACGTCCGCGTACTCGAAGTTGTAGGCCGACTGCTCCACCTCGTTCTGGTGGAACACGTCGCCGTACGTGACGCGGCCGAGCGGGCCGTCCGTCCACACGATGTCATAGAGGCTCTCGACGTTCTGCAGATACATGGCGAGCCGCTCGAGGCCGTACGTGATCTCGCCGGAGACGGGCTTGCAATCCAGCCCACCCACCTGCTGGAAGTAGGTGAACTGCGTGATCTCCATGCCATTCGCCCAGACTTCCCAGCCGAGCCCCCAGGCGCCGAGCGTCGGTGATTCCCAGTTGTCCTCGACGAAGCGGATGTCGTGCACGAGCGGATCGAGCCCGAGCGCCCGCAGACTGCCGAGGTACAGGTCGATGATGTCGATCGGCGAGGGTTTGATGATCACCTGGAACTGGTAGTAGTGCTGCAGGCGAAAGGGGTTGTCCCCGTAGCGCCCATCGGTGGGGCGGCGCGAGGGCTGCACGTAGGCCGCGCTCCACGGCTCGGGGCCGATCGCCCGGAGGAACGTGGCGGTGTGGAACGTGCCGGCGCCCATCTCCATGTCGGCCGGCTGCAGGATCACGCAGCCGCGGTCGGACCAGTAGCGCTGCAGGGCGAAGATGAGTTCCTGGAATGTGCGCGGCGGAGTGCCGATCTTCATGGCTCGCGGGCTCGCAAAACGAAGCGCGCGAGTATAGCCAGAGAGCAGGGGTCCAACAGGCTGCATTGAGCCGCGCGCACTGGCGAGTGCTGCTCGTAGCCACCGCCCGGCTTCAGCTTGCCCGCCCGCCGCGCGGAGCCTCTCGCCCGTGCGGAGCTACTGCCGGGTCGCTTGAACAAGGGGCCTCGCGGGCTCCGCCGCCGGCGCCATCGTGGATACCGACCTCGTCACCTCGAACCGGGATGCCGCGGTCGCGCGGAAAGCATCAGGACCGTGCGAACGGAACCAGAGTGGGAGCCGGCGCTGGCGCGATGGCTGGAGCACCAGGGCGACCGGCGGAGCCGTCGCATGGGCGAAGCGCGGAGCGGGGTCGGATGGCCATCGGGAGCGCCCACCGGCACGAAGGCGCCGGCGGGAACGGATGCGGCCCGCATGGGCAGGGAAATGTGCCTTTCTGTGCGCCAAATCGCCTCAACGGCATGGGCCCAGCTTCTGAGGCGCACCGCGCGACGAATTCCTGTGCACTCGGGGCAGAATGCATGCACACTTCTGGTGCACGGCGTGAGTGCGCGTGCACCGATAGTGTGCATTCCTCGCCTGAGCTCCCGCTAAGTGGCTGATTCGATTTGGGGCAGTGTGCTGGCATGGTGCCTGCACTTGCCAGACCGCTCTGCACGGGCAGGGTCCGGCGCGCGGTAAGAGGCGTCGCACAGCACAGCGGCACCGACGCGCCTGCAGAGCAACCCCTTTTCCCCGGAGGCCGATATGACGACAGCGAGTGACGTACTGAGACTCATCAAAGAAAAAGAGGTCAAGTTTGCCGACCTCCGCTTCACCGACACGCGCGGCAAGGAACAACACGTCACGATCCCGGCACGGCTGGTCGATGAGGACCTGTTCCGTGACGGCAAGATGTTCGACGGGTCGTCGATCGCGGGCTGGAAGGGCATCAACGAGTCGGACATGATCCTCATGCCCGACCCGAGCACGGCGGTGATCGATCCCTTCTTCGAAGAGACGACCATCGACATCCGCTGCGACGTCATCGAGCCCGCCACCATGCAGGGCTATGAGCGCGATCCGCGCTCGCTCGCCAAGCGCGCCGAGGCGTATCTCAAGTCCACCGGCATCGCCGATCGCGCGCTGTTCGGCCCCGAGAACGAATTCTTCATCTTCGACAACGTCCGCCACGGCAGCGGCGTGAACGGCTGCTTCTACGAGATCGATTCCGTGCAGGGCGCGTGGAACTCGGGCAAGGATCTGCCCGACGGCAACCGCGGCCACCGGCCGGGCTTGAAGGGCGGCTACTTCCCGGTGCCGCCGGTCGATGCGTTCCAGGACGTGCGCTCCGCCATGTGTCTGGCCCTCGAAGAGATGGGCCTCAAGGTGGAAGTGCATCACCACGAGGTCGCCACGGGCGGCCAGTGCGAGATTGGCGTGGGTGCCGGCGGCCTCGTCGAGAAGGCCGACCAGGTGCAGCTGCTCAAGTACGTGGTGCTGAACGTGGCCCACGGCTACGGCAAGACCGCCACGTTCATGCCGAAGCCGCTTGTGGGTGACAACGGCAGCGGCATGCACGTGCACCAGTCCCTGCAGAAGGACGGCAAGGCGCTGTTCGCGGGTGACAAGTACGGCGGCCTTTCGGACATCGCGCTGTACTACATCGGCGGCATCATCAAGCACGCGAAGGCGCTGAATGCGCTCACGAACGCCGGCACGAACAGCTACAAGCGTCTGGTGCCGGGCTTCGAAGCGCCGGTGATGCTGGCGTACTCCGCTCGCAATCGTTCCGCGTCAATTCGTATTCCGTGGGTGTCGAACCCGAAGGCGCGCCGCATCGAAGTGCGCTTCCCGGATTCGAGCGCGAACCCGTACTTCGCGTTTGCGGCGATGATGATGGCGGGCCTCGATGGCATCCAGAACAAGATCCACCCCGGCGATCCGGCGGACAAGGATCTGTACGACCTCGAGCCGGAGGAGGCCAAGAACATCCCGACCGTGTGCCACTCGCTCGACATGGCGCTCGAGCATCTCGACAAGGACCGCGAGTTCCTCACGCGCGGCGGTGTGTTCACCAACGACGTGATCGACGCCTACATCGCGCTGAAGATGCAGGAGGTCACGAAGTTCCGGATGTCCACGCACCCGGTCGAGATCGAGATGTACTACAGCTGCTGACGGCAATGGAGATCAGGTGACATCAGGGTTCCCCTCAATCGCGACATCGGGTTTCGTGCGCGAGCCGTCTGCGGCACAGCCTGCGACAAGGGGAACCCGGTCACACTTTCCCGCACCCGCCACGGCCGGACGGTACTCGTTCGGCCGTGGCGTTTTGTCGTATCCCGCGCGCGGGGCTATGCTGCGCGCGTATGCGAGCCCTCCCACTTACCTTAATGTGCGCGGCCCTGTTTGCAGGCCCGGGTGCATTGGCGACGGAAGTCTACAAGTGGGTGGACGAGAACGGCGTTACGCACTACAGCGATCAGCCGCACCCGAACGCAAAGAAGCTCGACGTGCAGTCGGCGCAGACATTCGAATCGCGCATGCCCGCCGCACCCGCGAGCACGAGCGCGCAATCACCGAGCGCGCAGGGTCCCACGTATTCGAGCTGCGAGATCAATCGGCCGGAGAACGACGAGGTGTTCATGAACACCTTCACCGTTCCCGCCAGCATTCGCGTCATCCCTGCGCTGCGGCCGGGGCATCGGGTCGTGCTTTCGCTCGATGGCAAGCCGCTGACCGATCAGCCGGCGAACGCCACAACCTTCGTGCTGAACGAAGTGGAGCGCGGCACGCATACACTCGCTGCCGCAATCCAGGATGCGAGCGGCAACGCGATCTGTCGCGCCTCGAGCGTCACGTTTCACGTAAGGCAGCCCTCGAGGCTCGCGCCGAATCCGGCGAATCGTCCGCGGTTCTGACCCGCCCCGCGGCTGCGCGGCGCGCGCGCAGCGCCTGCATTGCCAGGCTCTCGATCGTGGAGGCACGTCGTGGCCGTTGAGTTCACCTTGCCTTCCGCGCTCTCGCACTTCGATCCCACCGAGCTGTTCGATGCGCTCTCCACCGGCATCATCGTGCTCGATGCGCAGCTCTGCCCGATCTACGCCAACGTCGCCGCGCAGGATCTGCTGGCGTTCAGCCTGAATCAGGCGCGCGGGCGCCCCTTCGGGGACTTCCTGCACGACACGAACGGGCTGATCGGAACCCTGCGCCGCGCGCTCGAAACCGGCCAGGGCATTTCGGAACGCGAGATCACCGTGCGCCCGATCGGCTCCGCGCGCGAGGCGCGCGTGCTCGACATCACCATCACGCCGCTCGAAGGGCAGGTCACGGGCACGCATCTGCTGCTCGAGCTGACGGATGACACGCAGCGCAGCCGTATCTCGCGAGAGAACGATCTGCTCGCGCGGCTCGACAGCAGCCGCATGATGATTCGGCAGCTCGCGCACGAGATCAAAAACCCGCTCGGCGGGCTGCGCGGCGCCGCGCAGCTGCTCGGCCGCGAGTTGCAGAGCCCGGATCTGCGCGAATACACGAGTGTGATCATCAGCGAAGCGGATCGCCTCGCGGCGCTCGTCGACTCCATGTCGGGCCCGAGCCGACCGCCGATGAAGCACCTGCTGAACGTGCATGAGCTGTGCGAGCACGTGTATCACCTGCTGCGCGGCGAGGCGAAGCCCACGATCCTGATCGAGCGTGACTACGATCCGAGCCTCCCGAGCGCCATGCTGGACCGCAACCAGATCATCCAGGCGCTGCTGAACGTGGCCCGCAACGCGATGCAGGCGCTCGGCGAGCGCGGCCGCATCATTTTGCGGACACGCGCGCTGTCCAACGTGAGCATCGGGTCCGTGCGGCACCGGCTGGTCGCGAGCGTGCAGGTGGAGGACAACGGCCCCGGTGTGCCGGAGGAGCTGCGCTCGAACATCTTCTATCCACTCGTCACGGGGAAGGCGAACGGCACCGGGCTGGGACTGGCCGTCGCACAGGACCTCGTTACGCGTCACGGGGGTCTCATCGAGTTCGAGAGCGAGCCGGGACGCACCATTTTCACGTTGCTGCTGCCATTGGGTGATGCCACATGAGCATCCAGTCTCTGCGTGTCTGGCTCGTCGATGACGATGCGTCCATCCGATGGGTGCTTGAGAGAGCGTTCCGGAACGGGGGCATGACGCCCCGCGCCTTCGAGGCTGCCGAGCCGGCACTCGACGCCCTGCGCCGCGAGTCGCCCGACGTGCTGATCACCGACATTCGCATGCCGGGCCACTCCGGGCTCGACCTGCTCAAGAAGATCCGCGATGCGCGGCCGGCGCTGCCCGTCATCGTGATGACCGCGCATTCGGACCTGGGGAACGCCGTGTCCGCGTACGAAGGTGGCGCGTTCGAGTATCTGCCGAAGCCCTTCGACATCGATCAGGCCGTGGATCTGGTGCGCCGGGCAGCGCGCACGCAGCCTGCGGCTGCAGCCGAGCCCGCGCCGGTACCGCGCATCCCGGAATTGCTCGGCCGTGCGCCCGCCATGCAGCAGGTGTTCCGTGCCATCGGACGGCTCGCGCGGTCGAGCGTCACGGTGCTCATCACCGGCGAATCCGGCACCGGCAAGGAGCTCGTCGCACGCGCCTTGCACGACCATAGCCCGCGCTCGGGCAAGCCCTTTATCGCGCTCAACACTGCGGCCATCCCGGCGGACCTTCTCGAGTCCGAGCTCTTCGGCCACGAGAAGGGCGCATTCACGGGTGCGGACTCGCAGCGGCGCGGTCGCTTCGAACAGGCGGATGGCGGCACGCTGTTCCTCGATGAGATCGGCGACATGTCCACGCCACTGCAGACGCGCCTGCTGCGCGTGTTGGCGGAAGGCGAGTTCTATCGCGTGGGCGGGCAAACGCCCATTCGCGTGGACGTGCGCGTCATCGCCGCCACTCACCAGAACCTGCAGGATCGCGTCGCCCGCGGCCTGTTCCGCGAGGACCTCTATCACCGCCTGAACGTGATCCGCATCGAGCTGCCGCCACTGCGCTCGCGCGCGGAGGACGTTCCGGAGCTGCTCGAGCACTACATCGCGGCCGCCGCGCAGGAGCTGGGCGTGGAGCCGAAGACGCTGTCGCCGGATGCGCTTGCCAAGCTCACTGCGTACAGCTGGCCCGGGAACGTGCGCGAGCTCGTGAATCTGTGCCGCCGCTTGAGCGTGCTCGCACCCGGCACGCAGGTGCAGGTGGAAGACCTGCCACACGAGCTCATCGCAGCCACGCCCGCAGGCACCGTCGATGCCGATTGGACTCGCGCACTGGCCAGCTGGGCGGACCGTCACGCGATGTCGGGCAAGCGGCCGATGCTCGATGAGGCGTTGCCGGAATTCGAGCGTGTGCTCATTCGTTCCGCATTGAAACGCACACAGGGGCACCGGCAGGAAGCGGCCAAGCTTCTTGGCTGGGGGCGCAACACGCTCACCCGCAAGCTGAAGGAGCTCGGGATGAACGACATCGATCACACGCTCGAGCAGCCGGAACAGGAGCAAAACGGCTGAGCGCGGGAGTTCCGCCCGCGCCACCCCTGACGATTCCCCAACGCGGGTACGGCATAATCGCCGCTCCTTGTCGCGGGTGAGCCGTGATGGTGAGCATTCAAGACCTCTGGGAAGCGGAGTTCCTGTGGAACACCGTCGGGGACTGGGTGCGCGCACCCGTCGCCTTCGGGGTCACGTTTACCGTGTTGCCGCTGGTGAGGGGATACATCAGCGGCCGGCGTCGCAGATGGGCTGAAGCCGGGCTCGAAGTCCCCATCGCCATCGAGCTGCTGGCGCTGCTCGTTTCACGCACAAGCCGGCTGTTTCTCTTCGCGCTCGCCCTGGGCCTCGCCAGCACGCAGGTGGAGTTGCCGCGGAACGTCGGGCGCATCGTGCAGGGCGCCGTCGTCGTGACCTTCTGGTTCCAGGTGGGCCTGTGGAGCATGGCCGCCGTGCGCTACGGCATCGACCGCCGCGCGCGCCGCGAAGGGCGGCTGGACCCGTCGCTCGCCAGCTCCATCAACATCATCGTGTTCGTCGCCGGGCTCATCGTGTGGACGATGGCCTTTCTGCTGGCGCTCGACAATCTGGGCGTGCAGATCGGGCCGTTGCTCGCGGGCCTCGGCATCGGCGGTATCGCGGTGGCGCTGGCCGTGCAGTCCGTGCTCGGCGATCTGCTCGCGTCGCTGTCCATCGCGCTGGACAAGCCCTTCGGTGTGGGCGACGCCATTCAGGTGGACGAGATCAGCGGCACCGTGGAGCACATCGGTGTGAAGAGCACGCGCCTGCGCAGCCTCACGGGCGAGCAGATCATCGTGTCCAACACGGACCTGCTGAAGGCCCGCGTGCGCAACAACGGCCGCATGCGCGAGCGGCGCGCGTCATTCGTGGTCAATGTGAGCTACACCACGCCACCGGAAAAGCTGCGCGCCATTCCCGCCGTCGTGGAAGAGATCGTGAAGGAGCAGCCCGGCACGCGATTCGACCGGTGCCATCTGCTGAGCTTCGGGGACTGGTCCCTGCGCTACGAAGTCGTGTTCTGGATGACGACGCCGGACTACCCCGCGTACGCCGACGTGCAGCAGGCCATCAACATCGCGATCATCGAGCGCTTCCAGCAGATGGGAATCGAGTTCGGGTTCCCTTCGCGGGCCTTCAATCCGGATCTGTTCCCGCGCATGTTTCGAACGGAGCAGGGTGTGCCGTAGCGTGCCCTCGGCTCGAGGGGTTGTCGAAGTTCGAGACGGCCCGCTCGAGCTCGCGGTACGTTCACTTGGGACGGAGACTGACTTGGAGACTGGGCTGCAGACGCTGTACGCGCACTCCCGGCATCTGCGGGAAAGAATCGCGTCCTCGATTCCATTTTTGTTTGATTGCGACAGCTAGCAGACGAACTCTCGAGCGCTGATTTGATTTCAGAGGGCAAATCTGTCGTTGCGCCCTTTGTGTCCCGACTTGGGAAATGGAAGTTCGAGGACTACAAGGAGTTCAAGGCTACGAGCCCTGAGCGTGCCGCCCGATATGCCACGATCGCTGGCAACTACCTTAGAGGCTTCCTCGAAACACATCGCTCGATGTTGTCTCAACGGAAGGATGAGCGAACGATAGCGATCCTCCTACGCGTGACGAGCCTGTGATAGCACCGTTCCAATTTCCTTTCCCCAGGTACATTCACTGGTTCCAGCTAGGATCACTGAAGGGCGTGCCTGAAGACGATGAATGCAGTGAACAACTGCAACGTGCCATCGAGTGCGCCACGCAAGTCCTGAGCTCCAAGCCGCACGTTTTTCGCACTCTCAACCCGCCAACGACTTCCGGTGGTGGCGGCGCACGCTGATTCCCAAGAGCAGAAGTCCGGCGACTGACAAACTGAGCGTGCTGGGCTCTGGAACTTCGAGACCGACGAGCCCGCTTGTGGACCAGCGCCCACAGCGCGGGTGCGTCGAAGTAGGCATGTTTGGCGGCGCCTCGCACCGGAAGCTGCTGCTGAACGGCCCTTCTGTCAGTGTCTCGATCTTCTGCTCCACCAGAAGCAGGATCTGATCCCCCATGCCTGCGACGCGGGGATCCAAGAAGCTCAGGTCGAACAGGAACTGCAGCGCGCCGTGCTGGTGGTCGAGCTGCACGAACTATTGGACGACATACAGCTACGATCTCCTGAACCGCGTTACAGCCTCATCGCGCCGGGTCGGCGACTCTGATCCCACCTTGCAGACCTCGAGCGTCTACTACGAGGGCCTCACGACCCGCACGGTGGATCCGCAAAACAAGCAGAGTTCGAAGATTGCGAACGTCCTGGGGCACCTCGCTCGCTCAATCGATCACGATGGCTACTTCCAGACGTTCGAGTACGACGCGATGGAGCCGGCGGCACAGCCACCTGGTACTCATACAACCTGCCGAACGTGATCTCGGGACCGGGTTCCAGTGGAACCGGCAGCAGTCAGATGTGGTACGGCCCCGAGCGCAACCGGTGGAAGCAGGTGGCGACGGCAAGCGGTCTCACCGAGACCACGCTCTACGTGGGCGGGATTCTCGAGAAGGTGACCTTGCTGGGTGTCACCTCATGGAAGCACTACATCTCCGGTCCCTCGGGCCCGGTTGCGATGTACACGCGCAAGAGCGACGGGACCCAGAGCACGTATTACTTCACCAAGGATCACCTCGGAAGCACGGACTCCATTACCGACGCCTCGGGCACCGTGCAGGTGCGCCTGTCCTATCACGCCTTTGGCAAGCGGCGGAAGGAAGCGGGATGGTCGGGGAGTGTAACCACGAGCGAGTGGCTCGCTATCACGAACACGACGCGCCGTGGGTTTACCTTCCACGAGATGCTGGACAGCGTAGGCATGATCCACATGAACGGGCGGATCTACAGCCCGACGATCGGGCGCTTTCTCTCGCCCGACCCGTTCGTGCCCGATCCGCTGGATACGCAGTCCTTCAACCGTTACAGCTACGTGCTGAACAATCCGCTCTCGCTGGTCGATCCGAGCGGATTTGCAACACGCAATACGGCGAATGACCCTCCCGATCCGGAGGCCCGTCACGATGCGGCGATTCTGGCGATGGCCCGCGCCGCGATCGCCAACGGCGGCCAGTTCCCCTCGATCTGGGACTTTTCGAGCGGCATGGCCTGGGCGCAGAGCAAAGCCTTGGCATCATTTCGTGGGGCCTCCGGTTCACTGCAGCTTGAGCCCACGGATTTTTCGGGACGGCGGTGGCGGTACGTCCGGGGCAAGGAGAGCAGGGAGTCGACAAGGAAGGTTTTCCGTATGTTGCCGTGCGGGGCAGCGGGCACTGGGAGGAAGTGCCGCAAGGGCAATCGACGTTCAACCGGATCGCCGAGTTCGCGCTGCCGATCGATGCGTTTATCTGCTTTTCCGACAGTGGACTGCCCGGAAGCTGCAGTGGCGGCAAGTCGATCGGAGCCGGAGTAGGCTTTGCTGCTGCAATTGTTCCAGGTGGGCGATTTGTCAGTGCGGCGGGTGAACGACTCATCGTCGGTGCAGCAGAGCGGGCTGCGGCGAGGAGTGTAGCGAGGCTCGTCGGTCAGAGTGGTCGCGCGGCCTTCGGCGAGACCGCATTCCGTGGGTTAGTACAGAATCGCGCTCTGTCAGAGCTCACAGATGCAGAGGTGCGAGCAGCCTTTGCGGGTACTGGCTTCACGGTCAGCAATCATGCAATCAGTCGATTGCTTGATTCGCGGACAGCGAACTTGGGCATAAGGACGCTCAACGATCTCGCGAACGTGCTCAACAACGGAGTAATAGGCGAGGCCGGTGGCGGTATGATTTCAATTATCAGCCAAGATTTCGGGGCGATCGTGGATCCCGTAACCAAAGCAATCATCACCTTTCGACCTTTCTAAAGTGAAATCATGAACGCCATTCCGCCTGTTGTGGCCGGTCTTCAGATGGATCCTACGGGGAAGTACTTGTGCCCTTTGTGCAAGGTGCAACGGGCAGGCGACGAAGTAGATACGGGCTGGGTCGCTTGCCCGCTCGTGCATGGGCACATGATTTGTCTGGGATCCTGCCTCGACTTTCAGGCAGTGGCGCGCTCGTCCTCGTACGAGCGCCATCATGATCGGAAGCTCTTCGGTGACCTCGCGCGAGAAATGCACCGCAATGAACAGCATCTGCGTAGTGCTTGCCTACGGCACCAGGCACAAATCATCGAGGAAAGACTAGTGGTTCGTGCGGACGATCCCGCAGCGCTGATCGCCCTTAGGAAGGAAGTCTCTGATGCCATGGTTAACGCTTCGGTTTCCTGAATTGCCCACGCACGTGCGGTGATGGCAATTCAGGGAAGACGTCGTCGGCTGCTGCTGTACTTGCTGTTCTCATTCTGTGCAGTGTTGAGCGCGAGGCAGGATAGCCGAGCGGCCGCTCGTGTTTAACACGGCTCGTCGGCCGGTTGTGCGCGGTGGTTCAAAAGCGCGCGGCGTGCCGCCCCCGATTCGGCGAGGGAAAAGCGTGTGCCCCGTGTCCCACGGGTCCCGCTGATCTGACACACCTGACGTCTGGCGGGCGGCCCACGCAATCTGAGAAGTACTTGAGCGCGTGCGCGTTAGGCGTCCCACGCCGAGGTGAGCGCTGTGGGCCATCTGTCCCACGGCGCTCGGAGAGTCTTCAGCGGCTAAGCGTTGAGCGCGCGCAAAGCATCTGCGGCGTTGAGGATGCGGATGTCGCGAAAAGTGCCGAGGTCGAGCAGGTCGAGGTCGCCGGAAACGATGAGGAAGCCTCCGCGGCGAGCACGACATCATCGTCGGGATCGCGGCTGACGCCGGAGAGCGGGGCTGGCTCGACGATCTCGGCGAGGCGCGCATAGTCCTGCACGAGCGCGGTGGCGGAGAGCCCGGCGAGCTGGAGGCGCTGCGCGAACTTCGCCCGGCCGATCACTTCGGGCGAGCTCGGCCAAGAGCGCGGTACTCACACGTCGTCGGGCGCGATCAATCGACGATCTTCCTCACGCATACCGGCGAGTCGTTCACGCCGAACCGTCTTACGCAGCTCGTGCGCGAGTACGTGCAGGC
>JADGHX010000293.1 GCA_019683695.1 Steroidobacteraceae bacterium | reverse complement strand
GAGCGTGCAGAGCGAGGAGCAGTTCGTGTACGACATGGAGCTCGCCCCGTACACGGAAGTGCCGGACGATGGTGTCATCATGCACGCCGAGCTCGCCCGCTGGGTCTGCAACCTGCCTGACTGCGAGAGCCCCGACTGGCACGGCGCGGTGATCAACTGGCCCTCGTGGGCGGCCTACACCGACAACAACCGCAGCGGCGAGCAATCCCGCTCCGTGTTCTCCGCAGTGACAGGCCAGCCGCTCTACCCGTACATGGGGTCGTGGGCGCACGGCTGCGAGGTGACGGTGAAATCTGGCACCGTGCTGATCATCGAATGGGAGCGCGGCACGGATGTGTGGCGTGAGACCTGGCTAAGCCCGGGCGACACCCACGTCATCCAGCTGACGAGCCCGGAGAACGGCGCGATGATCGAGGCCGAGGACTACTCGCCCGGCTTCACCGTCTCGCTGAAGAACTGCACACCGCAGCCGCTGCCGTAACCAAAGAGCGATCTGGCGGCCGGACGATGCGTCCGGCCGCTTTATCCGTTCATCGCGCCGTTCCTGCGGGCGTCGCCGTGAGCCACATCGACGAGGGCGATGGCTGGCGCAAAGCGCTCAAGTGGGCGCCGTTGCGCTACTTGCGTATCTGAAGCTTCTCGATGATGCGCAAGGGACTATGCCATCTTCCCGCATGCGGGTTCCCCACCGGGACGGCCCCGGTGACCAGAGGCGCAACGCCAGCAAGCGCGAGAGCTGCCTGTACGCTCCGGGCTCGCATGACTGCGCTTCGCTTCGTCTGCGCTCCGCACAGATCGAGCGTATTGCGTCGGGGACGGCGCATGCTCGCGGACGCTCCGACCTCGAGAGCCTCGACGGCCTCACGGCAGAGAGCAACCGCGGGCGATGCTGAAGAACCGGTGGGCCACCAAAGCGATCAAAAACTCATGAAGCGGCTCATCCAGCGCGCACCTGACGTTCCGATCGACTACCAAGACCTGCGGGACTGCGAAAGCAGCTATCCATGGCGTCCCCAAGGGGATTCGAACCCCTGTTACCGCCGTGAAAGGGCGATGTCCTGGGCCTCTAGACGATGGGGACGAGGCGGGATTTGGCGTTTTTGGATGGTGGAGCCAGGCGGGATCGAACCGCCGACCTCTTGCATGCCATGCAAGCGCTCTCCCAGCTGAGCTATGGCCCCCCAAAAAAGGCGACGCACCGTACGCATCGCGACGTGAATAGTCAAGCTTGACCGTAACGTGTCGCCGATTCAGGACGTGCGAATCGCCCGACATTTTCGCTTATCGCATACCCCAAGGTCTACTCGCGCCGGCGCACGGCAAGGGACCTGCTTCCGATTCGCGCGGAAGCGGGCCTGTCGTCGGCAGGCGCGGTGGAGGGTTCCCGCGCGCCCCGAGCTTCAGCACATCCCCTGCCGTGTTCGCAAGAACAACCTCGTTCGCTTGCTGAAAGTGGGGAAATATGCATCACGCTCTCGCGTCGCGCGCGCATCTCTTTTTCGTTGTCGCACTCCTGAGTTTAATCACTGCTCCGTTCGTCCACGCCGCTGCACCTCGCATCGGGGGCACACCACCGTCCACGGCCACCGTGGGCGTCTATTGGGTATTCCAGCCGACTGCCTACGACCGCGACCATGACCGGCTGCGATTCTCGATCAGGAACAAGCCGGCCTTCGCCACGTTCTCGAGCACCACCGGGCGCCTTGCCGGCGTGCCTTCCGCGGAAGACGTCGGGCGCTACGACAACATCATCATTGCCGTGACGGATGGACGCTCGACCGTTTCACTGCCGGCGTTCTCGGTCACTGTGAAAGGCAATGCAAATCAGCCACCGACCATCTCCGGAACGCCGGCCACGAGCGTCACCGTCGGCTCGTTGTACTCCTTTCAACCGACTGCGCGCGATCCGGAAGGCCGCACGCTGCGCTTCTCGATCGAGAACCAGCCGTCGTGGGCCAGTTTCAGCAGCACGACAGGCCGCCTGTACGGCACGCCGTCGGCTTCGCATGTCGGCACGTACCCCAATGTGCGGATCAGCGTGTCAGATGGAGTGAACCGCGCATCGCTGCCGGCCTTCACCATCACCGTCAAATCCTCTGGTAGCGGCGGGACGAACTCGCCGCCCACGATCACGGGCACGCCGGCGACCTCCGTCACGGTCGGGCAAGCCTATAGCTTCCAGCCCTCCGCAAAGGACGCGGACAACGATCCGCTGACGTTCAGCATCACCAACAAGCCATCGTGGGCGACTTTCAGCACGAGCACGGGGCGGCTCGCGGGCACGCCCACCTCCACGGGCACCACGAGCAACATCGTGATCCGCGTGAGCGATGGCAAAACGACGGTTGCACTGCCAGCGTTCTCGATCGTGGTGAACCCCGCCTCAGGTGGCGCAACACTCGGTGCCGCGACGGTCTCCTGGACACCGCCAACGCGTAACACGGATGGCAGCACCCTCACCAATCTCGCCGGGTATCACATCGTGTACGGCCGCTCGCCCGATGCGCTCACGCAGACCATCACGATCAACAACCCGGGCATCACGAGCTACGTCATCGAGAACCTTGCGAGCGGCACGTGGTATTTCGCCGTGACCGCGTTCACGAACGGCGGAAGTGAAAGCGCATTGTCAAATATCGTGAGCAAGTCAGTGCAGTAACAACACATAACATCGGAACGCAATTCGCAGGCCCCGCACTCACGCCGACGCCGAGTGCGGGGCTTTTTTCTTTACCTGTCGCAAAAAGCAAACGTCTGCTTGTCGAGACATTTGCGAGTCGTATCGCAACACCGCTCTACTGCAGCCTCAACGTGAAGGGCAAACCCGTCGAAAGGCGGGGACGCAAAGCCTCCGATCTGCGCGGCGCGAAACGTTGCGTCAGACAGCGGGGTTACCGGCGGGACGCCTGAGGATTTTAGGCGTCGCCGTCGTCAATCGCTGAGGATCGAAGTCTCTGCCCGGCCCTTCGTTTTTTTGCTTGCTTGAAACGGGGTCGTCGAACGATGGTTGATCACAGGTCTGGCCTCGGGCGCCTCGGTCGCTTTGCGGCATGTGCGCTCGTCGCCGTTTCAGTCGTGGCGTGTGGAGGGGGGGACAACGCCGGGCAGACAGCACCCCCGACGTCGCCATCACCGCCGCCCGCTGTACCCCCG
>JADGHX010000089.1 GCA_019683695.1 Steroidobacteraceae bacterium | reverse complement strand
CCGTCTCGTGGGCTCGGAGTTGTGGTATAAGAGACAGCCGCGAGAGCCCCGGGCCTTGTGTTATAAAAACGCCCGCTTCAACCACCCTGAAGGGAGCCCCACGCGTGCCCGGCAAACTCATTCTCGTCCGCCACGGCCAGAGCGTCTGGAACGTGGAAAACCTGTTCACCGGCTGGCATGACGTGGATCTGTCCCCGCAGGGCCGGAACGAGGCCGAGGAGGCCGCGCGGCAACTGCTCGCGGAAAAGATCGAGATCGACCTGGCGTTCACGTCCGTGCTCAAGCGGGCCATCCGCACGCTCTGGATCATCCTCGACGGCATGGATCGCATGTGGCTCCCCGTCGAGCGCTCGTGGCGGCTGAACGAGCGCCACTACGGCGCCCTGCAGGGGCTCAACAAGGCGCAAACCGTGGAGAAGCACGGCGAGGCGCAGGTGAAGATCTGGCGGCGCAGTTACGACGTTCCGCCACCCCCGCTCAGCTTCGACGATCCACGCCACCCGCGCTTCGATCCGCGTTACAAGAACATCGACCCGAAGCTGCTGCCGTCCACCGAATCCCTGAAGGACACGCTCGCGCGCGTGCTCCCCTACTGGACCAGCCGCATCGCGCCCGAGCTGCGCTCGGGCCGCAACGTGATGATCGTGGCCCACGGCAACAGTCTGCGCGCGCTCGTGAAGATGCTCGACAACGTCTCCGACAGCGAGATCACCGAGCTGAACATTCCCACCGGCGTGCCGCTGCTCTACGAGCTCGACGCCGAGCTCCAGCCGCTCTCACACCGCTATCTCGGCGACCCCGTCGCGATCGCCGCCGCCGCCGAAGCCGTCCGTCGCCAGACCGAGAAACGCTAGCAATCGAAAAATCACCGCGGGGATATTTTTGAGCCCGTGGCTTCGCCCCCCGCAAAGGAACGAAGCCACGTCCTCAAACGCGACACAAGGCGAGCGGACGCGCCAGGGTAACGAAACCGCAGCCCTCAACGCGGCACGAGGCGAGCGGACGTGCGAGGGTGTGACGGGAGCTTCCGGCGCGCAGGCACGCAGCCGCCCGCGCGTTTCGCAACCGAAGCCTCTGCGCAACTCGCCGCCCCACTCCCTCATGCAGACAAGCACCGGGCGGCGGCCATCTACTGCACGAGCCGATCCCGCGCGCCGGTTGCGAGCGGCACACCCTCGCGCGGCCGATCGCCGCCCCACCGAAGCAATGCTGCTTCACAAACGGAGCCGATCTTCACGAAACGAAGCGGCCTTGAGCAGCGACTTTTTCGGGCCCGCAGCTTCGACCCCGCCTATGCGAATGGAGCGCGGCCTTTACGTGCTGCTCCACCCGTCGTACCGCCCCCGATTCGCCGCCGCGAGCTCCCCGAAGCGACGGCTGCGCTCGCGCATGTCATCCACCTGCACACGCATGGTCTTGGTGGCATGCAGACTGAACGGAAACTCCGGGTTCTCCGGCGTAGCCTTCACGTCAACGCGAAACCCGTCCTTCTCGAGCTGCTGATTCACCGCCGCGCAGGCCTGCTCATCCGGCAGCGCGAAGAAGAAGTCGACCTCGTGGTCCTGAAACGGATCGAATCCCCGCGCGCGAAGCTGCCGGACAAGCTTCGCGTCCCAGTCCGACTGATGCTCACGACGCGCCTTGCGCGCGCTGTAGAACGCCCGCAGCACCATCACGATGCCCGCAAGCACCACAAAAACGAATAGCCACCGGTACTCCATGTGCCGCCCCGCCTTCACTCGAACCGAGGTGTGCGCTTTTCCAGGAACGCGGTGATGCCTTCGAGCCCTTCAGCCGTGCCAGCCTGCGCCGCGAGGGTCTCGCTTTCCAGCACCATCTGGGATTCCAGCGCACCCAGGGCGCTGGACACCAGCCGCTTCGTGCGCCCGAACGCATGCACCGGCCCGGCGGCCAGCCGCTCGCCGAGGGCCAGCGCTTCGGCGACCAGCCGATCATCGGGAACCGCGCGGTTGACCAACCCCCAGCTCACCGCCTCCTCCGCAGTGATGACGCGATTCAGCAGAAACAGCTCCATCGCCCGCTTCACGCCCACGGCCCGCGGCAGGAGGAACGAGGTGCTCGCATCCGGCGTGAGCCCCACGGACGTGTAGGCCAGATTGAACTTCGAGCCGGCGCCACACAACGCCAGATCGGCCATGGCCACGAGCCCGACGCCCGCACCCGCGGCGGTTCCATTCACCGCAGCGATCAGCGGTGCTTCCATGCGAACGAAGTGTGAGATCGCCTCGTGCAGATACGTGGTGAGCTCGCGCACGTAGGCGTCCGCGCCCTTGCCCTTCGCCTGCATGGCGCGCAGATCCCCGCCGAAGCAAAAATTCCTGCCTGCGCCCGTGAGCACCACCGCGCGCACGCCGGAATTGCGCCCGCACGTCATGGCGGCGGCGAGCAGGTCCATGGCCATCTGCAAATTCAGGGCATTCGAGACGTCCGGCCGATGGAGCGTCACGAGCGTGACGGCCCCTCGGCTTTCGACCTGCACCGTGGGCGCGGACATGCGGGCCTACTCGTCCGGCGCGATCGTGACGCGCAGGCCGTCCAGATCCGGCGTGAACACCACCTGGCAGGACAGGCGCGAATACTCCGTGTAGTGCGCCAGCTCGTTCAGCAACTCGCGCTCGTCGGATTGGGCGGGCGGAAGGCGGCTGGCCCAGTCCGGGTCCACGTACACGTGGCAGGTAGCGCAGGAGCACATGCCCCCGCAGATGGCGGCGACGCCGTATTCGAGCTCGCGGAGATTTTCCATCACCTTGATGCCGGTTCTGGCCTCCACCTCATGCTCCACGCCATCCCGATCCACCACTTTCATCAACGCCATCATCTACTCCGAACGCGCCGGTTGACTGGACAGAATCGCGCGCGGCGACTCTTCGGACAAAGCCTTGGTTTTTCCCGGCAAAGGGGCGCGAGTTCCTGCCGGTTTGTGCCGAACACAGGCCACGTAGTCTGCCGGGCGCGCCCGCGCGGCGCCAGCCTGGCCGTACGCAGGCACAAGGCGGCGAATTCTGCCAAGAATCGCAGCCCGAATCTGTTCCGGTGAATCAGGCGGAGCGCTCGAGGCGCTCGAGCAGCGCCTGCTCCGCCGCGAGGCTCGCGACAGAAGCGTGCGGCAGATCGAGCCGCCGCGTGCGGTACCAGAGATAGCTAATCAGCACCCACAACCATGTGGCGTGCGCCAGCATCTCCACCGAGGCGACTGTGCTCAGCCCGGAAGCTTCCAGCAGCACGTGCGCGTTTGCATCGGCCTGCGGGTAATACGCGAGCGCCGAAGCCAGGTCGAACAGTGGATCCGCAACGGCGCCGTACTCCCAGTCGATGAGGTACAGCCGTTCCGTGCCAATGAGATTCGAATGGTACAGGTCGTTGTGAACGAGCGTTTTCGGCCGCTGCAAGGAGGCGCATGCGGCGAGCGCCGCTTCACCGCGCTCGAGCAGGCGTGCAAACCGTGCGCGTTCCTCAGGCAGTGCCTCAGCCAGCCGGTGGTGATATCGCTGGAGAACGGTCGGAACGTCAAACGGCGCAACGGCTGGAGGTCTCACCTCATGGAGCTTTCGCAGAACAGCCCCGAGTTGCGCGAGTCGATCCGCACGCGCGAAGTCCGCCGCGGTCCACACGGGGCCCGGGATGTACTCCATGATCATGAACTCGAACGCATCGTCCACGTACACGAGCGCCGGCGCGATGCCCGCGGCAGCCGCCGCGCTGTGCAGCCGCGCCTCACGCTCGTGATCTGCACCGAGATTGCGCGCAGCGGGGCTGTGCAGTCGAACGACGAATTCGCCCGCGCTCGTCTCCACACGAAAGCTGGAGTTCACCGTGCCGCCGTGCAGCCTCGTGGCCCATGCCGACGTGCTGCCGGTGAATCCGGGCACCTGCGCGAGCACGTGCGCGGGAATCAGGTTGGCTGCACGCGTGCGCGCCACGTCTTGAGCCATGCGACAAACCCGAACGCGGCAATCACGAGATACACCGCGAACAACAGCGCCACGAACATGAGCCCCTGCGCCGCGTACAGGAAGAGCGAGATCGCATCCAGCACGATCCAGTAGACCCAGTTCTCGAGCTTGACCTGCGCCACCAGCCACGTGGCAAAGAGACTGCCCCACGTGGTGAAGGAATCGGCGAAGGGCCACGCCGCCTGGGTCTGGCTTTGAAGCCACTGCGACGAAACCGCGCTCGCCAGGGTGATGGCGGCGAGTGCAAAGAGATGCCCTTTCACGGGCAATGTGCTCACTGCGGCCGCCGCTTCGCCCTGATCCCGGGACCAGTGCCAGAATCCATACACAGACATCGCCACGTAGTAGCCATTCAGGGCGGCCTGCATCGGCAGCCTCGCGCCCCACGCCAGGTACACGAGGATGCCGGAGCTGAGCCCGCCGGCCAGCCAGCACCATCGACTGCGCTTCACGGCCAGCAGCAGGTACGCAAGGCCGAGCGCGACCGAGACGGCTTCGGCCGGCCGGGTCGCCGCGAGGCCCTCGAGAATGGCATCCAGCACGAGCGACTTACCCGCCGGCGGGCGTGAGCGGGCCGAGCACCTTCATCACGAACACCGCCTTGTCGTTGCCCTCGAACGTCTTGCGGATCTCCTTCACCAGCGCGCCGAAGACATCCTGGTAGGCGCCGAACACCTGCGTGCTCATGCTGTTCGTCACCACCTTCAGGCGCGGCGCGAGGTTCAGCCGGTCGATGAAGTCCTGGATGGGCGGGATGTACTCCGCGTTGAGCGGATAGAGACTGATCTCGACGCCAATGTCCATGTTCATGCCCTCACCAGAACGAATAGTTGAAACTCACGCCGACCTGCCGGGGGTCGCCGCGCTGGATGTACTGCCGCTCCGGAAAATCCGGCGGCTCGTTACCGAAGAAGAAGCCGCGCACCGCATACGTTTCGTTGAACACGTTGCGGCCCCAGAGGTACGCGGACCACCGCTCCGCCTCGTACCCGAACTGCAGGTTCGTGAGCACGTATGAGCGCGAGCGCGTGTCATTCGGCGGCACGTCGAAATAGAACGCATCGAGCGCGAACACGTCGGCCCGCGCCGTCCACCCTTGCGGATGGTGCCAGCCCGCGCTCACCGAGGCCTGATAGTTCGGCGCATGCGCCTGCTCGCGATCGGGCAGCACCATGTCACCCTGCACGTAATCCTGGTACCGGGTGCGCAGCAGACCGAGCGCGGCGCTCACGTCCCACTGGTCGTTCACCTGCCAGCGCAGGCTGGATTCGAGGCCGTAGTTGTAGCCCGCGGATGCGTTGTCGGTGAAGAAGATGTAGCTGTTCGGGTCCATGGGATCGAGCTGCTCGCCCGTGCGGACCTGCATGTTGCGCCGGCGGGAGTAGAACACCGTGGTATCGGTGTAGAGGCGGCCCTCGAGCCAGCGCTGCTTCACGCCGACCTCATAGTTCCAGAGATACTCGGGCTCGAATTCGCGACGGTCCGGCGTGGGGATCAGGCCGAGGTTGAATCCACCCGCCTTGTATCCACGCGAGACGGCCACGTAGGCCGTGGACGTGTCCGAGTAGTCGAAGCTCAGTGACACCTGCCCGCCGTACATCCGGTCCCGCGCGCGAAGCGCGGAGCTTCGCGCAGCACCCTGCCAGAAGCCGGCATCCGTGTAGTCCGCTTCGCGCTGCTCGCCGCGAAGGCCGGCGGACCAGCGCACGCGCGGGGTGATGAGCCCATCGAGCTGGCCGTACACCGCGTACGTGTCTGCTTCATACCGGCTCGTGAGGAACTCATCCAGCGTGCCGTTGAACTCGGGGAAGAACGGGTCCTCGTATACGCCGACGCTCGTGTCGTGCCCGTCCTCATCGAGGCGCAGGCCGTAGACCCCCACGAGCCAGGCGACGTCGCCCACGTCCTGCGGCTCGGCAGACGCCAGGCGCAGATCGAGACTCGCCGTGCTGCGATCGCGGTCGGATCGCGCGAAGTAATCGTAGGTGTACGGCGCCCAGAGCTGCGCATTGCCCCAGTCGCCATCGAAGCTGTTCACGCTATCCGAGTTTGCGTACGCGCCAATTGCGGTGAGCGTGGCTGCGCGCCACGCGGCGGTGACCAGCCGCACCGAGAAGGCGTTCGCGAGCTGCGTATCGACGCCCGGCCGATCGGCCTGGGAACGCCAGCTATTATCGATGGACCACGCGTCGTAACCGTTGTCGATGTCGCTATGGAGCATCGTGAAATCGACGCGCGTGTCCTCGCCCGCATTCCACCGCCACTTGAACCGGGCGGTGAGCTCATCCCGGCCGTTCGTATCGTCGCGGCCCAGGAAGGCGTCCTTGCGGAAGCCATCGCTGCGGTACTTCTGCACAGCGAGGCGCCACGCCGAGTTGAGGCTCTCGAGAGGCGCGTTCGCGACGATGCCGAGCGAGCCGGTGTCGTAGTCGGCTCCTGTGGCGTGCACGGCCAGCGAGGGCGTGTCCGTTGGATCGGCGCTGCGCACGGAGATGACCCCAGCCAGCGCGTTGGCACCGAGCCGCGTGCCCTGCGGGCCGCGCAGCACCTCCACCTGCGACACGTCGAAGAGCGTGGCTGCCATGCCGATGCCGCTGAAATCCACATCGTCGATGAGGAAGCCGACCGACGGGTTGGGCGCGCCTTCGTACTGCTCGCGCTCGCCGATGCCGCGAATCTGGAAATACCGGGGGCGCGAGGTGCCGCCCGCCCAGTTCAGATTCGGCACGAGCTGCAGCACGTCCTCGAAGTGCTGCTGGCCGGCGCGGCCGAGCGTTTCGGCGTTCAGCACGGTGACGCTCGCCGGCACGTCCTCGAGGTTCTGATCGCGCAGGAGCGTGGCGCTGACGACCACTTCCTCGAGCGGTTCGGCCTGCGCGGGACGCGCAGGGGCCAGGGTTGCGGCGAGCACCACCGTGCCCGGCGCAAGGAGCTGAAACAGACGCATGTCCGATCTCCTCTGTGCAAGAGAAGATCCGATGAGCCGTGCGAAGGAGAATGCAGGGGGAACCTGTCCGTTCGCCGGTACTAACCGGATCACGTTCAACGGGTTCACCGATCACATCGGTATCTCAGGTCCTCACAGGACCTCCCCGCGGTTTTTGGGCCCGCGTATGGTAGTGGGCGCGACGGCTTCGCGCCACGTCTGTGGAACACATTCCCCGCGGCCATTTCTTGAACGCCGTGGCCTCGTTCACCTCGAGCACGTGAGGCGACTTCGCCGGTGGCGTCATGGCTGTCATGGCATGGGGCGACCGGCGCGATCTCTGCAATCGCGGCATCGTTGCCGTGGGCGCGGAGCACGCGCGGGCGGAGCAGCCGCACGATCCGGACGCGGGGTGTGATGGCTATTGGCGAAGCAGGCTCCTAGAATTGCGGCCTTGCGGCTCAAGCGCCCTGGCAGGATATCCATGACGCGCAAGATTCAGGTCCACCAGGTCGATGCCTTCACGCGCAAGCCCTTCACGGGCAATCCCGCCGGCGTCGTCCTGAATGCCGATCAGCTCGATGATTCCGAAATGCTCGCCATCGCCCGCGAGCTGAACAACGCCGACACCGCCTTCATCCTCTCCCGCGACGGGGACGATCACGACCTGCGCGCGCGCTTCTTCACGCCGCGCATGGAGGCCGGCTTCGTGGGCCACGCCACCGTCGCCGCGCATTACGTGCTCTCGCGGCGCCGCAGCCACGTGGAGCGGCTGCGGCAGAAATCGAAGGCCGGCATCGTCGAGATCGACGTGCGCGGCAACGACGAGGAGCGGCGCATCGCCATCCGGCAGAAGCGGCCCACCGTGGGCCGTGAGCTCAATGACCGCGAGCGCCTCGCCGTGCTGGATGCGCTCGCGCTCGCGACAGATGACCTCGACCTCCGCTGCCCCATTCGCATCGCGGGCACGGGCAGCACGCGGCTGCTCGTCGGCGTGCGAGGCACGGAACAGCTCAAGGCCCTGAAGCCGGATGCCGCACGGCTCACGACGCTCTCGGCGCAGCTCGGTGCCGCCGGGTATCTCGTCTTCACCCTCGCGCCGCACGACCCCTCGTGCCTCACCGAATCGCGCATGTTCTGCCCCGCCCTCGGCATCAGCGAGGACCCGGTGAGCGGCAATGCGCACGGCCTGCTCGGGGCCTATCTGGCCGAACAGCGCCTGCTGAAGAGCGAGAACGGCCGCGCCACCTTCAGCGGCGCACAGGGGCACTATGTGCACCGGCCCGGCCGCGTGGACGTCGAGCTCGAGTTCCGCAACGGCGACATCGAAAGCGTGTGGATCATCGGGCAGGCGGTGTCCATTTTTGAAACCGAGATCACTTTGTAGCGCCCGGACAGCGCCTTCCGTGGCGCCGCCCCCGGTACAGCGGGCGCAACCTTCGCCGGCTGCACGGGCCATCCGCACGGCGCTCCGACGGAGCGCCGCCCGCGTCGCTTCGCTGCGCCGTCGTGCAGGACGCGCTTCCAGACGGTACAGTGCGGCAGGCATGGCTGAAGAATCCTTCAAAGCGGCGATGCCCGTGGCCGAGCTCGCGCCGGGCCGTATGCGCTCGTGCCGCATCGGCGAACACGAGATCGTGGTGTGCCACACGCGCGAAGGCGTGTTCGCGCTCGATAACGTGTGCACCCATGCCTTCGCGCGGCTGAGCGAAGGCTATTTCCGCGGCACTCGCATTACCTGCCCGCTTCACGGCGCCGTCTTCGACGTGCGCGACGGCCGCGTGCTCGGCGGGCCCGCCACCACCGCGCTCCCCACACACCCGACGCGCATCGTCGACGGTGTGATCGAAGTGGCGCTCAGCTCGCCGGACGCCTCATGACGCGCGCGTGGCGCATCGCGGTCGGCTTCGCTCCGCTCGCCTGCGCGCTGCTCGCATGCGCTCTGCTGTCTGCTCCGCTCCCCTCGATCGCGCAGGAGCGCTCGGGTGTTCCGTTCCGTGCGGGTGCTCCGCTCCGCGACGGTGTTCCGATCTACGAGCACATCCGCACCCACATCGACCCGGCCACCGGCCGCCTGCGCGAAGACGCGATGGTGCTGCCGGATGAGCCCACAGTGCGGCGCTTCGGGCGTCTGCGATCGGGGCCCGGTGCGCTCGAGGGCCTCGGCACCCGCCACATGCAGTGGGACGCGTCCGAGAAAACCGTGCGCACGGTGTACCTGCTCGAGCAGATCGCGGGGGGAAACGCGTCTGCAGAACCGGTGCTCTACGAGCTGCTCCGCGCCGATGACGTCGTCACGTTCTACTCGGATGCGCTCGACTACGCCGCCTCGCGCATCACGAGCGCCGAGCCGGAACTGCATGACCTGGCGCGCCGCTTCGCGACCACGGCCCCCGATCGGGGGCCGGTGAAGTTTGGCATCGCCCTGCTCGGCGCCATCGGCGATCCGGCGGATCGGCCGATCGTGCAGACGCTGGGGTTGCACGACGAGTTCGGCCTCTACGCCGCCGAGGCGCTTGCCGAGCTTGCGCCGGAAGGGCAGGCGGCGTTGTTCGAGATGGCGCGCAAGGTGAACGGATGGGGCCGCATCGAAGCGGTCACGCGGATGGTCTACACGTCGGATCCGGCCCTGCGGCGTTGGCTTCTGACAGAAGGCTTTCACAACACGGTGACGCCGCAGTACGTCGCCTACCAGTGCGCAACCATCGCGGACCTCGCCGGCGCGCTTGCGGAGATGCCCGAAGGCTCCAAGGCGGATGTGCCGCTCCTGGTCGGCGCCGCCGAGCTCATCCAGACGCTGGTGCGGCCCGGCCCTGCCATGGGCCTGGGTGAGTACGCGGATGCGCCGCAGATGGCGGAACGGTTTCTCCGGCTCGTGCTGAAGCGGCGGGATTCGGTCAGCTTCTACCTCGCTGCGGATGCCCTGCGGCAGTACGTGGCCGCGCTCGATGCGAAGGAGACTTCTGGCGGTGCGCCGTCCAACGATGAGGGCTCCCCTGCGATGCGGGCCGGCAGCGAGAGCCCATCGAGTGGCACGCCAACCCTCCCCGGCACCGTCACGGATCGGCGCCTGGATGCGGAAGAGCTGCCACAGGTGAACACCGTCGAGTGGAGCCCGCAGCAGCGACAGATCGTAGCCGAGTTGTCGAATCAGATCGTGAGCGATCGTCGCTGGCCGCGGTACGTGAAGCATGCGATTGCCCGTGACGAGACGGATCTCGATCAGGCCGAGGAAGCCGCGAAGAAGCTCGGCATCCGCACATACGATCTGCACGTTTCGCAGCTCGCGAAGGGTTCGACCCACCCGCGCCGCTGGGAAATCGCCCTTGCGGCCGCGGATGGCCGCCAGATCCAGCGACTCGTGGAGATTGCCGATCACACTTTCGAATCCCGACTGCGCCGACCGCGTCCTGAAACGCGCAGGCAGAGCAGTTCGGAGTCGCGCGCGACGGCAGGCCGGGACGATGCCAGCAGCAGCGCGGCGCTCGAAGCCGTCGTGCGCGGGGTGGCGCGCTTTCCGGGCTCCGGCCTCGGCCTCATCGAGCCCTGCCTCACCGACGAGGACTCGCGCGTCCGCCGCGCCGCCGTCGAGACGCTCGTGCAATGGGGTGACCCCTACCTCCGCAGCGTATCCGTGCGCGCCGCCCTCAACGAAGCCGCGCGCACCGAGCCCGATCTCGCGCTGAAAGCGCGCATGGTCGCCCTGCTGAACCTCGGCGCGCGGCCCTGACCGCGCAACCCGTGCAGTCTCTCGCGTGGTCCTCGGGCCTCGACCCGGCCTGAACAATCGAGTGCCCGCTCGTCGAGCCGTCACTTGCCGGCCGTCAACCGCAGCGCCGTCCACTTGCGGGTATGATCCGGACATGGCTTCGCAGTCCCGGCTCGGCCGTCAAATCGAGGAAGTCGTCGCGACCCTGAACGCGCTCGGCGCGCCGTTTGCGCTGATTGGAGGCCTGGCGCTCGCCTCACACAACGTGGTGCGTGCCACGCAGGATGTCGATTTGCTGACCGATGCAAGCCGTGCCGACGACATCGATCGGGCACTTGTGAAACTGGGATATCACTGCCTTCACCGAAGCGGCGACGCCGGCAATTACCTGCGCGGCGACGAGCGACTCGATTTCCTTTACGCCAGTCGTCCCGCCGCACGTAAGCTCCTTTCCACTGCGCCGGAGCGCACAACGCCTTTCGGGCCGCTGCACGTCATCAGCACGGAGGGGCTGATCGCCTTCAAGTTGCAGGCCTGGGTGAACAATCCCCGACGCACCCAGGACCTCGAGGACATCCGCGCGCTCCTGCGCGCCAACCGCGACACGATCGATCTCGGCGAGCTGCGCGAGTATTTCGCGTTGTTCGATCGGCAAGCGCTGCTGGATGAGCTGCTGAATGAAATTCGCTGAAGGATGCGCTCGAAGCGGGGTTGAGCCGCCTCTCGCGGCCGACGGTGGCCTGCCCGCATCGCCGCCTGCACGCGAGCGGGATCCCTATGAAGTGCTGGACGATCTGATGGTGGTCGTCGAAGCGTTGTGTCCTCGCTGGCCGCCGCGAGAGACGTTCAAGGCCGAAGGCGTCTGGCTTCTCTGAGGTCCCGAGGCGCTCGCGCGGGTCCTGCGTGCGCCACGTTTCCGCGATCGCGGATGCGGCTTGGCGATCCCGGTCCGGGTCGATGCGGTACTCCTGCTGAACGCCTTTGCCGAACCTGTGGCGGCGGACTGTCGCCACAGAGCCGCCACTATCGCTGCTTCTTGCGCAGCCGGCGCTTTCTCACGCGCGGGGCGGGCAGCCCCGGCCGTTTCTTCCGCGAGAGCTTGCTGAGATTCACGGGTTTGCGCTGCGCCGGGCCGGTGTACTCCGCGATGCCCGCCAGGGATCGCTGCACGCCGGTATCCGCCATGGCGACGATCTCGCCGGTTTCGAGCTCGATCTTCACGAGCTTGCCGCTGAAGAAATTGCCGACATAGAGGTGCCGGCCATCGGCGGCGGCCTTCAGCGTGGCCCACCCGTGCCCGTCGAGCGGGTAGCTGCAGGTGGTGCGGCCCGCGGCATTCACCAGATCCACGCGGTTGCCCCGCGACACGTACAACCTGCCCTGCGGCGAGTAATCCATGGCGAAATACATTTCGCGCTCGCCCTCAGGCGCACATTGCAGGTCCGGAAGCTGGCGGCCGTGCTTCACGTCATACCGCATGAGCCGCGGCCCGGTCTCGGAGCAATACACCAGCGTGGATTCATCCGGCGACAACGCGGACATGGTCACGCCCAGAAACCCACCGATGCCACCGTGCACCTGCGTGGGCAGCTCGCGCAGCAGCGTGCCGTCTTCCCTGAAGTGCCACACGTGCCCGTCGCCGTAACGATCCGATCCGGGCATCTTGGCGAGGCGCGTGCCCATGCGCGCCTGGATTTCCGGTTTGATGCTGCGCCCGGCCACGTGCTCGGCCAGGTAGAGCGTGCCGTCGGACGCAAAATTCACATTCGAGAAGGGGCGCGGCCCGAAGTCCCGCCGCTGCACGTGCCCGTGGCCGTCCACCACCACGACCACGAACGCCTGCGAATCGAACGCCCACAGCCGCCCGGCGCGATCGAATTTCAGCCCGCCCACGAGATGCGTGGTATCCGCCAGCCAGAGCACACCCTTCCTGCGCAGCTGCGCGTCGTACTGCACGATGCGCCCGCGGCCGGCGTGATCGTCGCTCCCCCCGTCCAGCACGGTGGAACCGACGAACACATCTCCAGGGGCGAAGGGCTGAAGCGTCGAGCGCTCGCTCATGGGGTCGCCATCGTGCGCGCCCCACGTTGCGAATTCCAGATGAGCCATGCGGCCGGCAACGTGACGCACGCGCCCGCCGCGAACGGCGCACTGGGACCGAGCGCGGCATACACCGCGCCGGACGCGAACGGAATGACCGCACGCGCGAGACTCAGCCCGGATTGATACGTTCCCATGACAGCACCCCGATCACGCTGCGTGGCCTGTTTCGAGGCCAGCGCGGACGCGGTGGGGCTGAAGAGCCCGGAACCCACGCCACACAGCGCAAGTCCGGCCACGGCGAGCGGCAGATGGCTCGAGTACGCAATGAGCATGAGCCCGGCCACGTACGACAGGATCCCCGCGATGGCGATGCGCGCTTCCCCGAACCTCGGCACCACGAGCCGCACGAGGCCACCCTGCAGCACCACCGGAATGAGCGCGAGACAGAAGAAGAGCAGACCGACCGTGCGCGGCCCGAACCCGAAGCGGTTCATCGCCCAGATCGCGAAGATCGACTCCAGGATGGATTGCGAGCACGTGACGAGGAACGCGCCGGACACGATGAAGCGCAATATCGGACGCTCGCGCAGCAGCTGGAGCGCGTTGCGCCGGACGGGCTCGCGATGCGCCGCCCGATGCTCTTCCCGATGACTCTCGGGCAGCACGAAGTACACGAGCGCGATCGCCACCAGACTCAGCATGGTCGACACCGCCGCCGGCAGCGCGAAGTTCGCTGTGCGCTCGTCTTCGCCCGCGAGCACGCCGCCGATCGCCGGCCCCAGCATGAAGCCGATGCCGATGGCCGCCCCGACCATGCCGAGCGACTTTGCCCGGTGCTCCGGCGCGCTGATGTCCGAGGCATACGCGAACGCCGCGGCGAGATTACCCGCCATGAAGCCGGCGAGCACCCGCGAGAGGAGCAGCCACCAGAGATTGTGCGCAAGGCCCAGGATCACATACGAGGCGCAGGCGCCCGCAAGGCTCGTCATGAGAATGGGCCGCCGGCCGTACCGATCGCTCAGCCGTCCCCAGAACGGGGCCGCGATGAGCTGCGACAGCGAGTACGCGCCCAGGATCGGCGTGATCAGCTCCGGCGCGGCGCCAAAACGGTCCGCCATGTACGGCACCAGCGGAATGAGGATGCCGAAACCGAGAATGTCGATGACGCAGACGACGAAGAGCGCGCGCATCAGTGACGGGGCACGAGTGTCGAGATGTCCGGCGCCCCCGAAGGGGCCTGCGCCGGCACGAAATCGGCGGCGCCGCGGATGATCAGGTTCGGAATGCGCGCATCATCCCAGTCCGCGTCATCCGGCGCATTCGTGCCAGCGCGCAGGATCGTGAGCCTCAGCGAAGGCACGAACCACACGCGCGTCTTGCCCGGGCCCTTGAGCACGTACGTATCCGTTGCCGCATAGGGCTCGGAGGCCTCGCCCCCGGCGGCATCGAACGGCTCCCCGCGCCAGAGCTGATAGCCGAAGTTCGGGTGGGGGCCGGACGCGGTGAGCATTTCCCGCACCCAGCCGGGCGGAACCACCTCCTCGCCCTGAAAACGGCCTTCGTTCGCCAGCAGCTCCGCGATTCGCATCCAGTCTCCACGCCGCGCGCGGAGGCAGCAGTCGCCGCGAACGGCGCCCGATTCATCGTCCCGCACGAAATAGGCATCGGCGGCGCCAATGGGCCGCCACAGGAGCTGCGAAATATACCGTGCATACGGCTGACCCGTGGCGCGCTCGATCGCGCGAACCAACAGTTGCACGTCGCAGGGCTGCGGGACCCATACGGTGCCTGGTTGAGCGGTGGCGCCCCTTGCGAGGCAGGACTCTGTGAGGTTCGGCGCAAAGCGCTCACGCGCACCCGGTGACCATGGGCCGATGATCTCGCCCGCCGGCGCAAGACCGCTTGCGCTTCTCAGCAGATCCGCAAGCGTGATGGTGCGGCGATCGTCCGTGGCCAAGGCGGGCAGGTAGTGGGCAGCGGGCTCTGTCGCGAGGCCGATCTTGTGATCGGCCATGGCGATTCCGACAGTGAGTGCGGCGAGCGTTGCGGTGAGCGCTCCGGCATCCATCATCGTGTCGAAGTCGCCGCCATCCCAGTATTGTTCGAAAACGATGTGCCCGCCGCGGCCCACGATCAGCGCTGTGGTGTGACGCGAGCCCGCATAGTCCGCCGCTGCGCGCAATGCTTCGGGATCGAGGCGTTCCTCTTCGGGCCGCACGCGGGGCGGCGTGGGCTCGTGAGTTCCGACGAGTGTGACGGACGGCTCGTAGAACGTATCCGGCAACTCGCCTGGCGAATGAACCATCGCCAGCATGTACCGCTTCCAGAACACCGGATCGCGTGCAACAACCAGTGCCGCGGCCGCGCCCAGCACGACCGCAACTCCCAGTGCCATGGCGGAGAGTCGTGCAGCGCGCTTCAAGGGCCGTGCTTTCCTGCGCGACGAGCGCCCGCGCGGCGCTCCTCATGCGGCCAGCGAATCTCACCCACGTACCGGGCCCGGCCATTCACCATGTGCAACTCATGCGTGGCATAGGGCGGCCACTCTTCGCGGTGGTGCGTGGACATCACAACTGCAGTGCCGCCCGCAACGAGCTCACCGATGCGGTGTAGCAAGACGCTGCGCGTGGGAGCATCCACGCCCGCCAGTGGCTCATCGAGCAGCAGAAGTTTCGGCTGCGCAACCCACGCTCGCGCAAAGAGAACACGGCGCATCTGACCGTAGGACAGCTCCACGCGCGTGCGCGAACCGAACCCCTCGAGCCCGAAGAGTGACAGCGCCCGGCGCGCGGCCGCGCGGTCCGCCGCCACGGGCGCGTCGTTCAGCCCGATGCTGGCATGCCGGCCGGACTGCACGATCTCCGACACGGTGAGCTCCTGCGGATGATCCGCCTGCAGGTGCGCAGCGACGAAGCCGGCGCGGCGTTTGAATTCCTCGAGCGGCACACCCGGCTCGATGCCCGCGCGATGAATCCGCCCGCCGAGCGCAACGCCGTAGTCACCGTAGAGCGTGCGAAGCAGAGTCGTCTTGCCGGACCCGTTGGGCCCGTGCACCACCCAGCATTCGCCGGGATGCACGGCGAACGTGAGGTCCTGCAGGATGACGCGCTCGTCGAGCCAGACGGCCGCATTTTCGAGCCGGATGATCGGCTTTGCCTCGCCTGACCGGGCGCGATGATCGACACCGGTGCCGCGCACGCGACGGCGAGCAGCGCCTGTTCCGGTGAAAGCGGCTTCGGAAAGAGGCTCCTGATCGAGCCATCGGCGCAGTGGCGCTCTGGAGATGCGGCCTCGATAAACGACGCGGCCCGCATCAAGAATGAGCGCATGCGTTGCGCAGGAGGGAACATCCTCCGCCCGATGCGTCGAAAGCACCCACGGCAGCGCCGAGCGGCCCGTGCTCTCGAGCCACTTGAGTGCCCGCGAGCGATTCGCCTCATCCAGGCCGTTGAGCAGCTCATCGAGCAGCAGCAGCTTCGGCTGGCTCGCGAGCGCTCGCGCGAGGAGCGTGAGACGCCGCTCGCCATAGGACAGCGTGAGAAACCCGCGTTGCGCGAGATGCGCAATGCCGAGCCGCTTCAGGAGCGCCGTGATCTTCCGCCGATCCTCCGGCGTGAGCGGGTCGAGCGGGATATCCGTGCGGTACAGACCGGTGCCCACGATCTGCATCACCTGATGATTCCACCCGTAGCGCTCGTATTTGTCCTGCCGCTCGGCGCCGACGTAGGCGATTTCCTCTTTCACCTCCGCAGGCGTGGCCCACTCCTCACCGGCCCAGACATAGCGGCGGGATTCGCGCCCGGTGGGCGTTGGCCACACCGCACCGGAAACGAGCTTCAGAAGCTGTGTCTTGCCGGCGCCGTTGGCGCCCGCCAGCACCCAGCGCTCACCGGGACGCACGTGCCAGTCCAGGTCCCGAAGCACGGGACGCCCACCGCGCTCCAGATCGATGCGCTTCAGCCGGACTTCAACGTAGCGCGACGCGCCGCTCACGCCGCGCAGGCGAGCCATGTATCACCCTCGCGGCCCGCGCGGCCTTCGCGAGCCAGCTTGATGAGATGCGCTTCGAGAGAGAACCGCGCGACGGGCAGCAGCTCCGGGCGCACATCGTCGTACACGCGCGGCAGCAGCTCATCGAGCGTCGCGCGCCGCAGTTCCTTGAGCCGCGCGAGCACCTTCGCTTCGCGCTCGCCGCGATGGGCGATGAGCTGATCGATCACACGCAAAGGCTCGGTGAGCACCCGACCATGGCCCGGCGCAATGGCACGCAGCGGGTAGCTCTTCAATCGATGCAGGGACTGCAGATACGCCGCCATGTCGCCATCGGGCGGCAGGATGACGGGGCTCACCCCGTCCAGGACGTGATCACCAGAGAACAAAAATCCGAGCTCCTCGAGCAGATAGCACACGTGGTTGGATGCATGCCCCGGCGTGTGGATCGCGCGCAACTGTATTGCGCCCGTCGCGGATTTCGCGCGGTCCGCATTCGCGGCGGCGATGCTACTGCGTTCGCCATCGCGGTCGCTACTGCCTCGCTCCAGCTGAAAAAGCGCGTCGTGAGCCGGTTGAATGTGCGGAACGCACCCTTCATCCTGCCGGCCGTCCTGCGGGGGCGGCAGCCCCACGACAGGCGCTCCCGTACGCATCGCCAGCTCGCGCGCACCACGCGAGTGGTCGGAGTGGGTATGGGTCACAAATATGAAGAGGGGGCGGGGCACGGCCTGCAGCAGAAGATTAAGGTGTGCAGGGTCATCCGGACCGGGATCGAGCAGGGCGACAGGGGGCTCGCCCAGCACATAACTGTTCGTTCCGGGGCCCGTCATCAATGACGCATTCGGCGCGACCAGCCGCTGCACGCCGGGCGCGACACGTACGAGACGGCCGGGCACCAGATCAGACAACGCAAGCGGATCATTGAACGACACCATGAAGCGAACGTTGGACGGAAATTCGCGGTGTGGCAAGCCGGAAGCCATGCCGTTGCGGGTGCTCGCACCCCGCTATTGGCCCACATGGATCGGACTCATCCTGCTGCGGCTGTTCGCGATGCTGCCGTATCCGTGTCTGCTCGTCATCGGGCGCACGCTGGGCCGCATGCTGCGGCTGGTGATCACGAGGTTCTCCAGCACGGCGCGACGGAACATGGAGTTGTGCCTGCCGGAGCTGACCGCCGAGGCGCGCGAGAAGCTCATCACGCACCACTTCGAAAGCCTCGGCATCGCGCTGTTCGAGACCGCAATGTCGTGGTGGGCATCGGACCGGCGCATTCGTGCGATCTCGCAGGTGGAAGGACGGGAACATCTCGACGCCGCGCTCGCCCGCGGCAACGGGGTGCTGTTGCTGAGCGCGCACTTCACCACGCTCGAGATCGGCGCGCGCATCCTGGCGACGTTCACGCCAATCAACATCATGTACCGGCCCACGAAGAACGAATGCCTGGCGTACTT
>JADGHX010000088.1 GCA_019683695.1 Steroidobacteraceae bacterium | reverse complement strand
ACACGCCTAACTCGCCGGCTCGCGCCAACGGGGGGGGGCCCCCGGGGGGCGCCGCGCGCGGATCGGCGCTCGCGAGCGTGACCCGGCCGCGGCTCTTCGGGTACAGCCCCACGACGCTGATCGCAAACCCATGGCCCAGCGGGAACGGAAACGTGTTCGTGTTCCGGCGCGCGGCCTGGAACACGATCTGGATATCCGGCCGATGCAGCTCCGGCAGCGTGCGCACGAAGCCCGTGGCTTCGAACACGTTGCTGGAGAGCGGCCCGGTTCGGAACAGCGCGTACTCGAGGATGTTCATGAGATTGCGCGGCGTCGCGCGCAGGGAGATGCCGTACGACTCCGTGTTCCGCATCTCCATGAGCACGGCCACAGCGAGGTGGTCGTGGTAGTTCGCACCCACGCCCGGCAGGTGATGCTTCACCTCGATGCCGTGCGCGCGCAGCGCTTCGCCATCACCGATACCCGAAAGCATCAACAGCTGCGGAGACATGACGGCCCCGCCACACACAATGACTTCCCGTCGTGCCGTGAGCCTGCGCGTGCCCCCGTCCACCAGCACGTCCACACCGGTTGCGCGCCGGTTCTCGATGACTACGCGCGCGACGCGCACCTTCGTCATCAGCGTAAGGTTACTGCGCTCGAGAGCTGGCCTGAGATACGCGGTAGCCGTGGAAACGCGCCGCCCCTTCCAGATGGTGCCCTGGCGCGTGCCGTAGCCCTCTGACGTAGGCCCGTTGAAATCATCGTTCGGCTTGAAGCCGAGCGACTTCATCGCTTCGAGGAACGCCGGCGTCATCGGGTTCGGGCGCTTCACGAAGATGACATTCATCGGGCCGCCCTGCCCGTGATAAGGCGAGCCCGCATACGTCGGATTGTTCTCGGAGCGCAGGAAGTACGGCAGCACCTCCCGATAGCTCCAGCCGGGATTGCCCGCGGCGGCCCAGTCCTCGAAATCCGTCGGGTGGCCGCGGAAGTACACCATGCCGTTGATCGAGCCCGAGCCCCCCACCACGCAGCCGCGCGGAATCGGTATGCGGCGGTTGTTCAGGTGCGGCTGAGGCTCGGTGAGAAAGCGCCAGTTGAGATGCGGGCGGGCGATCGCCGCGCCGACGGTGGCGGGAATGTGGATGAAGGGATGGCGGTCCTTCCCGCCGGCCTCGAGCAGTGCGACGCGCACGTCCCGCTTTTCCGAAAGGCGGCTCGCGAGCACGCATCCCGCCGTGCCGGCACCGACGACGATGTAGTCGAACACATCAGCGTGCGGGTCACCCATTTGGCTCTTCACCCCCTCTAGTCATTCGAAGAATCACCCAGGGCGATCTCGCGGACAACCCTGCGCGCAGGCGCGACGTGCCGCGGGGTGTGGCCCCCGCGAGCGCATCGGAAACATCGCTGCGGCGATTCTTCCGCACAATGCCCTCGCTGCCCCCGGCAGAGGGCGCGACTCGCGCCGGCTGCCCTGCTTCGGCCGCACCGCCGTGCGTTCGAAACGCCGCCGAGCGAGGCGCTTCACGGCGCCGCGGCCTCAGCGCTTCGCGTGCATCGAAAAAAGAGCGCGCGGCGTGCCCGACGGCCGGCAGGCGTTGCGCAAGCATTCGTGCTGGCGATGCGAAGCGCATGATCTGCCGCGGGATTTCCGCAGATGCGCGGCGACTGTAGTCGAAAAGCCGGCCGCCGTGGCTCGCGCACGCGCCCAGCCGTCCGCGCAGCGGCGGCGTGGATTACGCGCGGGCGGCGAGCGGACGCGCGGCCCGCTGCTCCAGCCGCGCGATGCGGACGAGAGCCGGCGGATGGGAATCGTAGAAGGCTGAGTGGAGCGCGTCCGGAGTCAGCGTGGATGCGTTGGCGCGATAGAGCTTCACGAGCGCCTCGGCGAGTGCCGCCGCATCCGAATGCCGGGCCGCGAAGTCGTCCGCCTCGAACTCGTGCCGCCGGGACCACCATGCCGCAAGCGGAGTGATGAAGTAGGTGAACGCCGGCGCTACGAACATCACGAGCAGCAAGGCCGCATGCGGCGAAGGCGTGGAAACGCCGAGCGCGCCGTAGAACCCCGGCTCGCGAGCCAGCCACGCGATGATGGCCAGCGCCACGAGCGACGTGACGAGCGACACCACGATGCGCTGGCGGATGTGCCGCAGCCGGAAATGCCCGAGCTCGTGTGCGAGCACGGCCTCCACCTCCGCCGCCCCGAGCCGCTCGAGCAGCGTGTCGAAGAACACGATGCGCTTGTTACGCCCCACGCCCGTGAAATACGCGTTCCCGTGAGCCGAGCGCCGCGAACCGTCCATGACGAACACGCCCTTCGAGGTGAAGCCGGTGCGTTCGAGCAGCGTCTCGACACGCTTCTTCAGCGCCTCATCGGAAAGCGGTGTGAAGCGGTTGAACAGCGGCGCGATGAAGCGCGGAAACGCCCACGTGAGCGCGAGCGAAAAGAGCGTCCAGCCGATCCACGCATACAGCCACCAGAGCGCACCGCCGCGCTCCATGAGCACCAACGCGCCGAGCACCACCGGCCCGCCGAGCAGCACGCCCAGCACGAGACCCTTTGCCAGATCCATGGCGAAGAGCGCAGGGGTCATGCGATTGAACCCGAACTGCGCCTCGATTTTGAACGTGCGCCAGAGCGAGAACGGCAGGTTCAGCACCATGAGCACGAGCAACACGGTGGCGATGACAAGCGCGCCATGCCACGGCTGGTCGAGACCCGCGCGGCTCCATGCGGCGTCAATCGCCGTGATGCCGCCACCCAGGGTGAAGATGAGGCGCACGACCGCATCGAAGACGGTATCCACGCGGCCAAGCCGGGCCCGCGCCACGGTATAGTCGGCGGCCTTCTGCTGGTCCGCCAGCTCCACCTGCCCCTGAAACGGCTCGGGCACCCGGTCGCGATGCGCTCGCACGGCGGCGATCTGGCGCGAGGACAGCCACAGGCGTGTGAGCGTCTCCGCAACGATTGCGAAGACGAAAAGCGGCGTGAGCCATTGCATCAGCGAATCTTAACCGGACGAGCGCTCGAGCAAGGAGCGCGACGTGCGCGCGTCCCGAAAGGTGAGCACCTTCTCGACCACCCGCGGTTGCTCGGCCCGCGCCACCGCCTCGGTGACGAGATGGTGATGGGGGGAAAACTCGCAAACGGGGTCCGCATTCGTCGGGTCGCCCGTCATGAGGTAGGCCTGGCAGCGGCAGCCGCCGAAGTCCTTGGTCTTCTCCGGGCAGCTGCGGCAGGGCTCTTTCATCCAGTCATCGCCCCGGAAGCGATTGAACGCGGGCGACTCGCGCCAGATCCACTCCACGCTGGCCTCGCGCACGTTCGGGAACTGCATGCCCGGCAGCATCCGCGCCGCGTGGCACGGCAGCGCCGTGCCATCCGGCGTCACCGTGAGAAAGATCGACCCCAGCCCGTTCATGCACGGCTTCGGGCGCTTCTCGAAGTAGTCCGGCACCACGAAGTACACGCGGATGCGCTCGCCGACTCGCTTGCGGAACTCCGCGGTGACGCGCTCCGCGTTTTCCGCCTGCGCGCGGCTCGGCAGCAGCTGCTCGCGGTTGTGCCACGCCCAGCCGTAATACTGGGTGTTTGCGAGCTCCACGTAGTCCGCGTTCATGCGCTCGGCCATGTCGAGAATCTGCCCGACGTGGTCGATGTTCATGCGATGGAGCACCACGTTCAGCACCATCGGGTAGCCGTGCTGCTTGATGAGCGCCGCCACTTTCGATTTGAGCTCGAAGGTGCGCGTGCTGCTCAGGAAGTCGTTCATCTCCCGCGTGCTGTCCTGGAACGAGAGCTGGATGTGATCGAGCCCGGCGTCCTTCAGCGCGCGGATGCGCTTCTCGTTGAGCCCCACACCCGAGGTGACGAGATTCGTGTAGAAGCCGAGCCGGTGCGCCTCCGCGACGATCTCCTCGAGATCATCCCGCGTCAGCGGCTCGCCGCCGGAAAGCCCCAGCTGCACAGAGCCCATGGCCCTCGCTTCGCGCAGCACACGAATCCAGTCTTCCGTCGCAAGCTCCTCGGTCGTGCGCGCGAAATCCGTGGGGTTGTAGCAGAACACGCAATGAAGCGGGCAGCGGTAAGTGAGCTCGAGGAGCAGCCAAAGCGGCGGGCCCGCGGGCTTGGCTGCCACCGCGGGTGCTGATCCTGCCGCTTGCAGCTGTGCATTCATGCACGCAGCTCCACCCACTTGTTCGTCACCGCCATGGCGATGAACGCAGTGATGTCGTCCTTGATATCGCTGGTCTCGAAGGTGCGCTCGAGATCCGAAACGATGTCGCCAAGCGTGCGCTCTCCGTCGCAGCGCTTGAGAATCTCGCCTGCGCTCACATTCAGGCGAATCATGCCTTCGGGGTAGAGCAGCACGTGCGCGTTCTGCGCCGGCTCCCATTGCAGGCGGTAGCCTTTGCCGATGGTGGGCTTCGTGGTGCTGTCGATGTCGCTCATAGTTGTGTTCCGTAGCGAAGGGCCATTGCATCGTTCATCTGCCAGAGCACGTCGAGCTTGAACTTCAGGATTTCCAGCGCGCGCTCCTGCGCCGCGCGCGTACGAAAGTGGTTGAGCGTGAATTCGAGACCGAATTCCACGTCACGCCGCGCGATGCTCACGCGGCTCTGGAAATAGTGCAGGCCCGCGCGATCGATCCACGGATAGTGCTCGGGCCAGCTCGCGAGGCGCTGCTTGTGAATGGCAGGCGCGAACAGCTCCGTCAGTGAGGAGCACACCGCTTCCTGCCACGGGGCGCGGCGTGCGAAGTTCACATACGCATCCACCGCGAATCGCACACCGGGCAACAGGTCTTCGAGAGATTCTGTGCGCTCGCGCGAGAGGCCCACGGCCTCTGCGAGGCGCAGCCAGGACTCGATGCCACCCGGGTCGTCCCCGTAGCCATCGTGATCGAGAATCCGCTGCACCCAGGCGCGGCGTACGGCGCGATCCGGGCAGTTCGACAGAATCGCCGCGTCCTTGATGGGAATGTTGATCTGGTAATAGAAGCGATTGGCCACCCATCCGCGAATCTGCTCCGGCGTGGCCTTGCCGGTATTGAGCATCACGTTGAACGGATGATGGATGTGGTACCGGCTGCCGAGCGCCTGCAGCCGCGCCTCGAACTCTTCGCGTGTCCACGGGGCCTCGTCGTTCACGTCCTGCCGGGTCACAGCACAATCTCCATGCCATCCCATGCCACGTCGACGCCCCGGCGCGCCAGCTCCGCACGCTGCGGGGAGTCCTCGTCCAGAATCGGATTCGTGTTGTTGATGTGGATGAGCACCTTGCGTGTCGAGGGCGGCAGGCGCCCGAGCCATTCCAGCATGCCGCCGGGGCCGCTCTGGGGCAGGTGCCCGATATCTCGCGCACGCTTTTTCGATACGCCGAGCAGAATCATCTCGTCATCAGTCCAGAAGGTGCCGTCCACCAGCACGCAGGAAGCGGTCGTCAATGCGTTCCACACGGCGTCATCGATCTCCCCGAGACCGGGCGCGTAGAGCACGGAGCGGCCGGAGATTTCGTCCGTGATCGCGAGCGCGATGTTGTCGCCCGGCACCGGGTGCTCGCGATTCGGCGAATACGGCGCGGGCTTGCTCGCAACGGGCAACGCCCGCCACCGCAGGCCGGGAACGCCCTCCACAGCGAAGGGAGTGCCACCGACATCGATCGCATGCCGCTCCACGCCGCAGTAATGCGAAAGCACGTTGAGCACGGGGTTGCCGCGCGTGAGATCTGCGTAAGTGCTGTCGGTGCACCAGATGCGCCAGGGCCGGGTGGCTTCGCGCAACATGTACAAGCCAGTGGTGTGATCCACCTGACCATCCACCAGCACGATGCCGACGATCGCCGTATCCCGTACGGCGCGGCCAGGCTGCAGCACCGGGTTGGCCTGGAGCTGAGCCAGAATGTCGGGGGATGCGTTGACCAGCACCCACGACGCGTCGGTGCTGTCCGCCACGGCAATCGAGGACTGGGTCCGTGCCCGCCCCCGCACCGTGCCGCGGCGAAGACCAGCGCAATTGGGGCAGTTGCAGTTCCACTGGGGGAAGCCGCCGCCAGCGGCAGACCCCAGCACGCGGATCTTCACGGCGCCTCGAGTGTCCTGCAGGTGAAAGAAGGAACGGTCACCGCCCGCTTGCGCGGGCGGGCCGCATCCGGGCCGCTCTCAGCGATTGGCCACGTACATCGTGATTTCCATGCCGAAGCGGAAATCCACGGCTTCAGGAGTTTCCCATTTCATGATCCAGATCCTCTTCCGTCGTTGGGGCGGCCAAAGGCGCGCCGCCTCGAGGCCAATACTCCTCGCCCGGCGCGCGCACCCCAACGGGATCATCATGATTGTCAGGTCGTGATTTTCATGAGGCCCCACCGCGGCCCGCAGCTGCGGTGCGGGCGCTGCTACCATCCGCGGCAAGCATGAAACTGCGTACGCGCCTGAATCTCGTAGTGGCCGGGCTCACGGCCACCTTCGTCATCGTGCTGCTCGCGGCCGAGTTCCAGAGCACGCGCGCTTCCATCCGGGAGGAGATCGAGGCGGCCAACCGCGTCGCGGCCCAGCTCCTCGGGCGTCTCGCGTCCATCTACTCACGCGAAGGCGGCACGGAGCTCGTGCTGAATTTCCTCGAGGAGCTCGGGCGCGTGCGCGCGAACGACATCATCCTGCGTTCCGCGATGGGCGAAGTGCTGTACCACTCGCCGCCCCCAACCTACAAGGCCGGGCGATCCGCCCCGCAATGGTTCTCGAGTCTGCTGGCGCCGAATGTCGCGCGACACATCTTCCTGCTTCCAGGCGGCTCCCAGCTCGTGGTGCAGGCGGAAGTGTCGCGAGCCGTGATCGATGCGTGGGATCACGTGTTGCGGCTTCTCGCGCTCTCGGGCGTGATGCTCGTGGTAGCGAACGGGCTTGCGTTCTGGCTCATCAAGCGCGCACTGGCGCCCTTCCCCGTGATCGTGCGCGGGCTCGAGCGCATCGAAAGCGGCGATCTCGCCTTCCGGCTGCCACCGCTCGCAGGCTATGAAGCTCACGCGATCGGCGCCGCCTTCAATCAGATGGCCGAAGCCGTCGAAGGCAAGGTGCTCGCCGAGCGCAAGGCGCGCGAGGCGGAAACGCGGCTCGAGGAACGCCGCGAGCTCTCCCGCGTCGTCGAGCAGCGGCTCGAGGAGGAGCGCCGGCTGATCGCGCACGAGCTGCACGACGAGTTCGGCCAGTCCGTCACGGCCATTCGCAGCCTCGCGCAGGCGATCGCTACGCAGGGCGGCCTCAAGGATCCGCAGACGGGCGAAGCGGCCCGGCTCATCTCGGATGAGGCGGCACGGCTGTACGACAACATGCACGGACTCATCCCGCGGCTGACGCCGCTGTCGCTTGATTCGCTCGGTCTTGCCGCAACTCTGTACAACCTTGTACGGGACTGGCAGCGGCGCTATCCCTCCGTCGCTCTCTCGCTGGAGCAGGACGTGCCGGAGGATCTCGGACCGAGCGTCGCGCTGGCTCTGTACCGCGTGGTGCAGGAGGGCTTGATCAATGCACTCCGGCACGCGCAGCCTTCACGTGTGGACATCAAGCTTGAGTTGAACGGAGGCCGCATCGTGGCGAGCGTGCGCGATGATGGCAAAGGGCTCCCGCCCGACTGGTCACGACCCGGTCACTTCGGCCTGCGTGGCCTCGCCGACCGCATCGAACATCTCGGCGGCACCTTCAGTGTCGGGAATCATCCGGAGGGCGGCGTGCAGCTCATGGCCACGGTGCCGCTGGGAGCAGCACGATGATTCGCGTGATGCTGGTGGACGACCACGCTGTCGTGCGCACAGGGTTCCGGCTGCTGCTGCAGTCATTGCCCGAAGTTTCTGTCGTGGGAGAAGCGGAATCCGGGGAGCTCGCCTGCCAGCGCTATCCGGAGCTGCGGCCGGACGTGGTCGTTCTGGACCTTGCCATGCCCGGCATGGGTGGACTGGAGGCGTTGAAGCGCATTCGGGCTCGCCATCCGAACGCCCGTGTGCTGGCGCTCTCGGCGCACGACGACCCGATGCATGCCCGACGCGCCCTGCAGGAAGGGGCGCTCGGCTTTCTTTCGAAACGCAGCGCGCCGGAAGCGCTCATTGAAGCCGTCACCGCAGTGGCCGCGGGCCGGCGCTATCTCGACTCTCACCTCGCGCAGAAGCTGGCACTCGCCGAGATCGAGGGGGGCGCGAAGTCGCCGATCGAGCGGCTGTCGGAGCGCGAGTTCGAGGTGTTCATCCGGCTCGCATCCGGGGCCACGGTGCAGAAGATCGCGGACGACCTGAAGCTCTCCGCATCCACGGTCGGCACGCATCTGTACAACATCAAGCAGAAGCTCGACGTGGTGAATCAGTCGGAGCTCACGCTCATCGCGATCCGCCACGGCCTGATCGAAGCCTGAGCGGGCCGCCTTCAGCGTAGCGGCCCCGCTCCGGTGCGCCTCTTCAGCGACGCGTGGGCTCGTTCTTCCTGGATGAGTCACCCGGCGAGGCCGAGCGGATCGTGCCGCCCCAGTAGCGATCGGCTTCGCTGCGCCACTTGGTGTTGGAGCGGTCCTGGATCTCGCTCTTCGCCACCTGCGGCGAATTCTGCAGCTTCGTGCGATCCATGACGATGCGATCGTCCTCCGCCATCAGGGCGGCCGTCGCATACGGAACCGCCGTCGCGGTGTTCGGGCCGGTGGAAATCACCACGTACTCCGGCTCGCCGGAGGGATCCATCGTCAGGTCGATGACGGCGCCCAGCGACTCGCCCTGCGGCGACTGCACTTCGAGACCGACGAGGTGTGCGCCGTTCGCCACCTCCGCGCCGGGGGACGGTGTCTCACCCACTGCGCCACGCGGAGGCGGGTTCGATGCACTCTGCGGTTCCCTGCCCGGAGCGGGCCGGCTCTCGCTGCCGGGCTCGTCCGTGGCATCGCGCTGATGTCGGCTCGATGCGCCCTCCGGCTGCGTGGGAGCGGTCGGCTCGGTCGATGAAGGCGGCGATGCCTGCGTGTCTGCAGGATCAGGCGGCGCGTCGGGCGTCTGCACGTAGGCCGCGCCCGCGAGGCTCGCCGCGATGAGAAAACTCACTGATCGAAGCTTGGCCATTGCGTCCACCCTCTGAAGGGGTCCGTGTGAGAGCTGGGGCGCAATCGCTATGCCTGCCGCACGGCGTGTGTCGCCGGGCGGCGACCGTTTCCTGGCGTGCGCAGCGTGGTGGTCAGGCCGACCGCACCGCGCGCGTCGGGTGAGCGCGCAGCTGAAAGCTGCCCGACGCGGGTCGAAGCGCGATGCCGAGGCGGTCCACGCAGCGATCTTGGTCACGGATCGCGGTCACGGCGAGCGAAGGATGTACGAGGTCATCTTCGAGAAGTGCTCGCGTGGGGTGAACACCGCACGGGAACGTGCCGATCCATGACATTCGTGAGTGCCTCCGTCCATCGAGCGCGGCACGCTTCGTTTCGCCTCGACCAGATGCCCCGAGAAGAATGGGGACCGTCGTTCTATGCCCGCCTCGTCACCTCGGCACGGCGGCCACCGCGCCAAGCTTGTCCGGATTGAGCACGCACATCACGCTGAGGATGCGCGCGCCGTCGGTCACCACACTGACGATGGCGTAGACGCCTTGCGGCCCGCAGAGCGCAAGGCCTGCTTCACCGTTCACGGTGATGTGCCGCAGCTCGATGCGATCCGCATGGCGCCCGATCACACCGATCGCGAAGCGCGCAACGCGCTCGCCACCTCGGATGACCTTGCGCGCGGCCACAGCTTTGCCGCCGCCGTCGGACGTCCACGTGGCATCGGCCGCAAGCAGCTGAACCATCGCGTCCTTGTCCCGGCTCATCAGCGCGTTCACGAAGCGCTCGAGCACTGCCTTGCGCGCAACCTCGCTCACCTGCACGCGCGGCCGACCCTCCCGCACGCGCCGGCGCGCGCGACTCACGATCTGCCGGCATGCCGCCTCGCTCTTGCCGAGAATCTGGGCGATCTCGGTGTACTCGGTCTCGAAGACCTCGTGCAGCAGGAAGGCCGCCCGCTCCTCCGGGGCGAGCCGTTCGAGCACAGCCAGAAACGCCACGGACAGGCTCGAGGCCAGCTCCGTCGAGGCATCTGCAGGCGGCGCCAAGTCTTCGACGATCGGTTCCGGCAGCCAGGGGCCGACGTAGTTCATCCGCTCCGCCTGCGCGGCTCGCAGCCGATCGATGCACAGGCGAGTGACCGTCGTGACGAGCCAGGCTTCGGCCGACCGAACCTCGCCGACCGGCGCCCGATGCCAGCGCAGATACGCCTCCTGCACGATGTCTTCCGCATCCGCGCGCGAAGCCAGCATTCGGTACGCGATGCCGTGCAACTTGCCCCGATGCCGCTCGAACTGTGCTGTCTGGTCCTGCATGTGCGGATTTTCGCCTGTCCCCGGGCCCAGACGGACGAGCGCGCCTTCTTGTGACAGAACCCGGAGATCAGGCACTTGCAAGCGTGGTCTGTACGGCGCTTGTGCGTGCGCTGGCGGATCAGCGGCCTCGATCCGAGCTGCGGACGAGCAGCTGCTCCTTGCGGAAGTCGATGACGAGCGCATCCGGAACGCCCAGCACATCCATGCCAATGAGCAGGGCCGGCCGATCGGTGAGATCCCACGCATGAAAGATGTGGAAGTCGCCGTAGGTGATGTCGACGTGTGTGATGCGTACCTCGCCCAGCACCACGGTGTTCGCGATTTCGGACTCTCCCTTGGAAACCTGCAGGGTCGCGCCGAACACGTCGGTGAGGCGCGGCGGCCGCGTTATCCGCCTTTGCGAGCGCACGGCGTCGCGCAGAGCGAGATTCCCGAGCGTGCGCTCGGCACCCGTATCGATAATTGCCCGGGCGCGAACACCGCGTACCCTCGCATCCACGGCAAGCAGCCCGTCGCTCATGCGGCGGGCGTCGATGACGAGCCACGTGCCCCGTTCGTGCCGCGGCATCCGCGAGCGCGAAATGATGACGCGGTCGCCCCGGAAATCCACGTACACGCGCGCCCGCTCGAGCCCTGCGACGCCGAGAATGCCATCCGCCTGGGTGGCCACCGTGGAGGGCACGATGGGAAAGTGCTGCTGCTCGAGAAGGAGCGCGCCTGCTTCGATGCGATCCACCAGCACCGAGCCCACCTCCGCCGAACCGGTGACGCCGTGAACGATCTGCACCTTGCCCGGCGCGGGTTGCAGACCGAGCCGGGTGACCAGCTCCGGAGTGAGCGTGGTCTGATTGGCGCCTGTATCCAGAAGGAATCGGAACGGCCCCTGCCCGTTCACCATCACCGGCGCGAGGATGCGACCGATGCGATCGATCTGCGTGGGGGCGGCGTAGAGCGGCTCCTCATCGGCTTCGACCGGCGCGGCCGCGCCCGGGGCATGCGAGGAGGAAACGGGCGGTACGGCGGACGCCTCGGAAATCGAGGCGGCCGGCGTGGGAACCTGCGCGGCAACAGGCTCCATGCCCCGCGCGCAAGCGGCCGCAGCCAGCACCACGAACTGCAACCATCCCGGGTGATGCAGCACGTTCATGGCGCCCGATCAGAGCACAGCCGCGGCAGGCGTTCAAAGGCTTTCGCGAGAGCACGTCAAATTATCGATTTTGGGCGCAGCGAGTTCGGGAGAACCCGCCGCGCAGGCGCGCTCCGCAGTCCCCAGCGCGAATCGTGGGCATAAATATGGATCACGCTCATGGATCACCGGCGCCGCAGGCGCGGCGGCGTATGCGACGTGGGGCCTCACGAGGCTGAACGCTGCGCCTGCCTTGGGAATGTGCAGGCCGCAGCGATCAGCGCCGTGCGAAGCATCAGAGGAATCGCGTTCTTGTTCTCCCTGCGCGCCCAGCATTCATGAGCCCGACTGCGCGCCATCGTGACACCCTCCATGGCGCGATTCAATTCGCCCGACATATGCCTCCGCGGCAAGCCCGCACCGCAAGGTCCCGCGCGTGCAGCCCGACCGTGGGACCGTTCGGGGGAGCCCGCTGCCTCAGGAGAGCTGACGTTTCCGGATCTCCGCGATCGCGAGGCGCTCCTCGCGATACGGATCAATTGCGAGGCGCGTGGTCGTGTCGAAGATCATCACGTTTCGCTGCTCCGCGGTGTATGCCGGCCAGTGCGCCAGCCCTTCGTCGTTCGGTGTGCCCGTACGCGCAAATGTGGTCCACGCGTGACTCATCGCTCGCGCAAGCGGATAGCGGTCTGCTTCCGTGCCCGTCAGCGCTGGTGCGGTCGGCGCATCGAGGTTGTCGAACACGTACGGAATCTCGAGCCCGTGCACCGAATGCAGCTTGCCCTCCCGAACCGGGGTTTCCTTCTCGAAGCGATAGACGTAAACCGGCGCGGCACCTGCGGCGGACTTGCGCTCCGCGAGCGTGACGATATCCGCGCTCATCCAGTAATCGGAGGCGATGAGCTGATAAAGATGCTCGTTGCTCACGGTCGGGCGAGACTTGCGATACAGCGCGATGAGCACGTTCGCCTCCGCATCCTCCACGCACAGAAGGCGTTTCACATGCCTGCGCAGCGTGGCCTCGTCGATCGGATCGAGCGGCGTATCGCCGAAGAATGTCACCTCGGTTGCGTTGCTGCCCACGATCAGCGGCACGTGGCGTGAGATGTCCGGCGCATCGGGATCGAAGGGATGGCGCGGCAGCGAGCGCCCATCCACCACGGGTGTGAAGCGCGGCGACGAGCGCATGTCGCGAATCGCGTTGAGAAGCTGCTCATCGGAAATCTCGAAGAGCCGCTTCCAGTCCTTTGGTGCGAGCCCGAGCTGCTTCAGAAGGGCCGTGGCCTCCTTCGTCGCGTTCTCCCGCGTGGCCTGGCGCAGAGCGAGCCCACTCTGGGCAATGGCGCGATGAAAGAGCCCCGCTGCGGCGGGCATCGCCATGAGCGTGATGACTTTTCCGCCCCCGCCGGATTCACCGAAGATCGTGACATTACGTGCGTCGCCTCCGAACTCCGCGATGTTGTCGCGGACCCACTCGAGCGCAGCCACGATGTCCAGAATCCCTACATTTCCCGAATCCGTGTAACGCTCGTCTGCAATTTCCCCGAGGTACAGGTGACCGAACACGTTCAGCCGATGGTTGAGCGTGACGACCACGACATCGTGGTTCATTGCGAGCCGCGTGCCGTCGTAGCGGTCCTGCCCGCCGGAGCCTGCGAAGTAGCCGCCGCCGTGCAGCCACACCATGACCGGGCGTTTCCGTCCGTCGCGCAGCGCAGGGGTCCAGACGTTGAGGAACAAACACTCCTCACTCATCGGCTCGTTCGCGAACGCGATCACCTCTTCGGGGATGATCCCTTCTGCGGGTAGCTGGGGAGCGCGTGCGCCGAGCCGGGTGGCGTCGCGAACGTCCGTCCAGGGCTGCGGCCTGCGCGCAGGCGCGAAGCGGTGAGCGCCGGCTGTGGTGGCACCGTAGGGAATGCCCTTGAACACGCTGATCGGGCCGTTCGCAAAGCCGCGCACCTTGCCAGTGGCGGTCTCGGCTACGGGGCCTTCGGTGGAAGCTTGTGCGATTGAGACCAATAGTGTGCACCCGGAGGAGCTGAAGAACCTTTCGCCGCTTCCGTATTGTGCCTCGCCTGCATTCTGGCCGCGCGAGCGCCGACAGGCCGCGGCTCACCGATGTATTCGCGCCCAAATCGTGGGCGACGAACTTTTACTCGAACTGGAGCAGAAGGCGCGGCGCTCCGGGACATGCGGGTAGCGGGCGTTCAGCAGTACGGCCGGGTCGTGTACTCGAATCACCTCGGGCGCCGAGCCCATGGTACAGCGGGCGTCTGTCGGTGAGCCGACAATCTCGCCGGTAGACCACCCGAGTCGCGGCGCGCGAAGGCGCGAAGCGATCGGGAGGCGGCTCACTCGATCACGCCGCACGCGATGCGTGCGCCCGAGCCTCCCGAAGGCTGAGTCTTGTAATCGTCCGGGTTCGCATGAACGATAAACGCCTTCCCAACGATGTCGTTCATGCCGCCGTCGCCGAGTGAGACATCAGGCACCAGCATCTCCACGCGCGCGGTGCCCTGCTCATCGGCGCGCAAGTTGGGAACGTCTCCCGCATGGTGCTCCCCACCGCTCGGATCGCCATGCGGCTGGCCCGTGGGATTGAAGTGCGCGCCAGAGCTGCTCGCATCCGGGGCCGTGCAATCGCCGGTCTCGTGGATGTGGAAACCGTGGTCGCTGTTCTTCTTGAGTCCCGTGATGCTGCCCGTGACGCGAACGCCACCGGTAGCCATTTCCAGTTCCAGCGTGCCCGTGGCCTTGTTTCCCTGCGTCGGAAGCAGGTTCACTCTGTGAATGCGCGGTGCCGCGGCTTCCGTCGCGGGCGCAGACGCTGCCGTATCAGACGATGAACCGGTGTCAGTGGATTCCGCTGGAGGCGGCGTTCCGTTCCTGCTGCATGCGGCAACAACAACTGCGGCGGCGACGAGGAGCGCGGTTCGCATCCGGAGTCCTCCTTGCGTGCACGGCGAAAGTCACGCGCGAGAAAGCATCTTCCGTGCCTGCGAACCTCCGTGCGTTCGCGCATCGAGCGTTTGCGACTCCGAATGCGAGCCGCGGCTGCGTTGAGAAATCAAAACGCGCGCAGAGATGGATGGGTCACGTTCCATCCGGCGCGTACCGCGCGCAAGACCGGAATGCCGCGCAGGACAGGAATGTGACGCGGAAGTTCGCGGACTGCCATGCGCTCGCACGCAGGACGCGAGTTCGACAGCGCTTCGGACTCTAGCGCGCCGCGCATCCTGCAACAGCGGCGTGTTGCCGAGCGTCGGCTGGCTTCACGCACTGTGGACCTTCAAAGTGCGAACGAACTGGAGAGGCTTTGTTCAACACGAGCACTGTTCGCCACCCGCCCCCATCGGTACCTGCCAGTGTCAGCCTTGGTGTCGCAAGGCGGCTGGTTCAACGAGGTTTCGCAAACGCAACCGCACTCACCGCGCTGTGCATCAGCGTCGCCACACGGCGACAGATCAGCGGAGAACCGCTAGCGCGGCTGCAACCTCGCGTTACTCAGACACACTTTTCAGACAGCGTGAAGAGAGCTTGAGCGCGCGACAGGAATGTCGATTGCGCCCTCCTGCCCGGGAGTGCGGCGGCTTGCGCCGTCAGGATCTACGTAGGAAATGAGGTGCGGACATGAAGTATCGATATTGGATCGCGCTCGTCGCTGCGGCGGGCATGGCGCTGTCTGCCTGCGAGAACATGGGCGGCAGGAGCGCGGATTCGGAAGAGGACAGCAGCGGCACCATGCGCCGTGCCGACACGAGTGGAACCTCGTCGGATACCACGTCGTCCGAAACGAAATCGAGTGGCAGCACGTCGTCGCAATCGCCGGACAGCAGTGGCTCATCGAGCAGCAGTGACCCGTATGCCACGGGTAACGAGAGCAACACGGGCATCCCGGGCAACGCGACAACGGGATGCAGCGATCAGGCGGGCGCGGGTGCAGGCCAGGGTGCCGATTGCCCGGAGGAAGGGACAACGGGCTCTTCCAGCACGACAACGCCGCCAGACTCTTCAAGCAGCAACAAGACCACGTCGCCCCCGCCGCAATAGGCCTGTTTCTCAGGAGGGTGATCTCGCAAGCGGGCAGTGAAAGCTGCCCGCTTGTCTTTTTGCAGGCCACGCACGCGGGATACCATGTGTGCACGCGTCGCACCGAGGTCCCGCCCATGAGCACCGCTCCGCTTGCCGCACTTGCCCAACGCCTTCGCGATTTCGCCGCCGAGCGCGACTGGGATCAGTTTCATTCGCCGAAGAACCTGGCCATGGCGCTCGTCGGCGAGGCGGGTGAGCTCGCGGCGGAGTTCCAGTGGCTGACGGAGGAGCAAAGTCGTGCGCCGGATGCTGCGCAACTCGCGCGCATCCGCGCGGAATGCGCAGACGTGCTCAACTACCTCGTGCGGCTTGCGGACAAGCTCGACATCGATCTCATCGCGGCGGCCCACGAGAAGATCGATGACAACGCCCGTCGCTATCCCGCAGAGAAGGTGCGCGGCAGGGCGAACAAGTACACAGAATACTGACGCGCCATTGCTGGCCGCGCGACGCGCTCAGGTCGACGAAGCCGCTTCGCAGTGCTGCTTCAGCCGACCCAGGAAGTGCGCCCAGCCTTGCGGATAATCGCTGAGGTCCGCGGTGCGCTCGAACGGAGACTGGATGACGAACACGCGCGTCCGCGGGCCGATGGATTCCAGCAGCCACATCACGCGCTGGGAGGGCATCTCCGGGTTACCGCGCCAGTCCGGCCAGTCCGTGACGAGGCAGGTGTCCTCGACCAGTTCCAGGATCTTCGTCGGGCCGCCTTCGACCTGACGACCGCGCACCTCGTACTGCCACCCATAGCTGTAACGGCCGCCGACGTGCGGCTCGACCACAGCCTTCGTGGCAATCCATTGATCCAGTGCGGCCGGATCGAGGAGCGCGTCGAACACACGATCACGCGGGCGATCGATGAGCACACTCTGCCGCAGGTGAGGAACCGGATGCGAGAAGTCCGCGCGGCAGACCGCAATTCCCGCCAGGTGCGCGCGCAGATTGCTCACGGCCATGCGCCAGAGATCGTCGACGAGATCGAGCGGGCGGGCCACGGCCGGGGCCTCGGGGAAGTAGTGTCGGCCCTTCAATACCGTGGTGGGCGCGCCGCTGGCATCCTGCGGTCCCTCGGCCAGCTCCAGCGTCACCTCACTCGCGCAGCCGTCGATGGGCCAGGAGAACACGAGCACCGTCGGCGGCTCGATACGAACCACCTTCTGCCCGGCGCTGGCCCGGTTCGGTGCGCAATACGTGTGCCGGCCCCAGAACCGGAATTCGCCGCCCGGCTGCGGTTGCACCTCCACGTGCTCCGCGAACCACGCGCACAACTCGGATTCATCCGTGAGCGCACGGAACACGCGCTCGCGTGGTGCCGGGAAAGTTTCGGTGAAGACATGCTCGAGGGGGGTCATTCGGTTCGGGTCCACAGGGAAACACGGTTGGCCCGCGACGACAGGTGCTGACGGGCGACGGTGCCACCGGCAATCCCGCAGGCGGCAGGTGGCGTGAGCGGGCGAGATACGCTGCCCGCGCCCTCACGTCAAGCGCCAGCGCTCGCCCGAGTGAAGATCGATCACGAGCCGGCCGTCTGCTGTCAACGCAGCCCGAGATCGCCGAACACGGCACACCGGCGTCGCACTTTCGGTGGGCCAGCGGGGCATGCTGCTCAAGACGGAAGGCAAGTCCCGCCGCCGCGCCCAACATGGCACGCCATGCCACACACAACGCGACAAGCGGCGCCCTCTCACGGCCGGGGGCAGGCCTCACCGAAGACACCCTTCGCTGGCGAAACGACCGGGCGGTCCTCAGCGCTCGCGAGCAGACAAGGTGCTGCGCGTCGGCCTCCACGAACAAGCCCTTCACCCAAAGGACTTCCCGCGGAACACCGAACATGAACACCGACCCGATTCACCGGCTCCGCGATGAGACTTCGCCGCGATGAATTAGAATCCGCGCCCCGGCGAATCAACCCATCAGCTGCTCAATGCTCGAACGCATCATCGAACGAACGCTCTACGCCAGCCGCTGGCTGCTCGCACCCCTCTACCTCGGTCTCGCTCTGAGTCTCATCGCCATCGCGGTGAAGTTCTTCCAGGAAGCCGTCGTGGTGGTGCTCCACGCCCCCTCCATTCCGGAGTCGGATCTCGTTCTCATCGTCCTCGCGCTGATCGACATGTCGCTCGTCGGCAGCCTCGTCGTGATGGTGATGTTCTCGGGTTACGAGAACTTCGTCTCCCGCATCGACACCGCCCAGGAGCGGGACACGCTCGGCTGGCTGGGCAAGCTCGACTCGGGAACCCTGAAACTGAAGGTGGCCGCCTCCATCGTCGCCATCTCCTCGATTCATCTGCTCAGCATCTTCATGAAGGCGCTCGACACGCCGAACGACAAGATCCGGTGGTACGTCGTGCTGCACCTGACGTTCGTGGTTTCGGCGGTGCTGCTCGGCGTGCTGGACCGCTTGTCTTTCGCGAACCATCGCGAGAAGGACCACAAGTAGTCCTTGCAGGGTGCGGTACACGGTTTGAGGTGTACCACCCGGGCACTTGCCACACAGCGCGTCGGTGCCCGTGTGTCGTGCCGCGCGGGCGGGCCCGCCCCCCGCCCCCCCCCCCGCCACCCCCCCGCCCCCCCCACCCGGGGCCCCGC
>JADGHX010000087.1 GCA_019683695.1 Steroidobacteraceae bacterium | reverse complement strand
CACGAACACGGCAAGCGGCAACGGCAACCCCGGCGGCGCCACGCCACCCCCGCCAAACCCCGCGACCGTTGCCCTCTTCCAGCCGTTGCAGGGTGTGCTGCCGTATCCGACGGACCTCTACTTCTCCGGGTCCACGGACGGCACATTGAACATCCAGCCGACAAACGCTCTCATGCCCTTGCAGTCGAGCCTCAACGCGCTCGACGGCTTTTCCACGAACGCAGTGATTCGCGCGCGGTTCGGCGGCCCGCTGGATCCCGCTTCGCTCACGGCCTCATCCGTGCGGGTGCTGCAGGTCACGGTGGACAACACCACCAAGGCCACGACAGGCGTCACGGCGCCGCTCATCCTGGGTACGGACTTCACGGTCGGGCTGGCCTCTGACGCGGGAGTCGGTAACACCATTCTCGAGATTCGCCCGCTGAAGCCACTGGTCCCGAGCAGCGGCACAACGAATGTGGGCTACCTCGTGCTTCTCACGAATGAGATCCGAACGGCCACGGGCGAGCCCACTTCCGCCGATGACGACTACAACGCCATCAAGGCGGCGCTTCCCACCTGCGCCAGCATCACGAATCCATCGCTGAACGGCATCTGCCGGCTCACGGGCGCGCACCTGCAGATCGCGCAGGCCATTGGCCTCGATCCTGCAAACGTCGTGCTCTCGTTCAGTTTCTCGACACAGGCGACGCGGGACACGATGAACGTGCTCGCGAATCCGGCCGTGACAGGGCCGCGCCCCCTCGTCGCGGAGCGAGCGGGCGTGACCACGCAAGCGGCCGGCGGCACAGGTCACGCGGATATCTACGTCGGCACCATCAGCCTGCCCTACTACTCTGCGGTACCGAGCGAGGCGAATCCCACTGCGCCTCTCACGCAATCGTGGCAGGGCAATCCCTCGCCACTTGACCCGAACAGCCGGCTGCTCACGCGCTTCAATCCGCTGCCTGTAGCGACCACCACCGTAACGATTCCCGTATTTGTCACGGTGCCGAACGCCGCGTCCGCGGGAGGTGCGGTGAGGCGCTCGAGCGGATGGCCCGTCATCATTTTCCAGCACGGCCTGACGCGTAACCGGCTGGACGCCATCGGCATCGCCGACTCGGCCGCCGATGCGGACTCGGACGTCACCACACCGGAGCACGACGGCGGATACGTTGTCGTCGCGATCGACCTGCCGCTCCATGGCATCCCGGGCCCCACGGCACCGGGCGGCGCGTTCTATCAGACCGCGAACGAGCGCACCTTCAATCTCGACCTCGTGAACAACGAGACGCTGGCAAGCGGCCCGGATGGTGTCATCGACAGCTCCGGCATTCATTTCGTGAACGTGCCGAACCCGCTCGTCACCCGTGACAATCTGCGTCAGGCCGCGGTGGACCTGCTCGCGCTCACGCGCTCGCTCCCCAATCTGGATCTCGACGGCGACGGTGCCGGTGACATCGATCCGACGCGCATCCACTTCATCGGGCATTCGCTCGGCGGCATCGTAGGCGGTGTGTTTGCGGGGACCGCCGGAACCGCCGAGCTGCGTACCGCCGGGCTTGCGAACGCCGGCGGCGGCGTCGTACAGACGATCTTCGACTCGCCCGCGTTCGGGCCGCAAATCAAGCAAGGGCTTGCGGCTCAGGGCATCACGGAAGGCTCCACGCTGTACGCGCAGTTCATCCGGGACGCGCAAACGATCGTGGATGCGGGCGACCCCATCAACTACATCGCGAGTGCCGCGGCTCTGCATCCGTTGCTGCTTCAGGCGGTAGTGGGCGGCGGCACGCTGCCGGACGGCGGCCTCTCGCCGCCTGATCAGGTGGTCGTTCCCTCGGCGACAGAGCGCCTGGTGCGCGCCGCCGATATCCCGCGGCTCTCGACCGGTGGGGCGAACTTCGTCTCGCTCGGCTACGTGAACTTCCTCTTCGGAGACCACGGCTCGATCATCAATCCCGCGAGCAACCTCGCCGTCACCGTCGAAATGCAGCGCGAGATGTTCGGCTTCGCGGGCTCGGCCGGCACGCTCGTGCCGATCACCGATACCGCCGTGATCCAGCCGTAACCGCCGTCGAGACTCATTGAACCGATGTGTGGCCGCGCGCGGCGCAGACCGCGCGCGCCTGCGTTCGTTCCGTGCACGGGTGTCGGAAAAATTGCCGCAGGCAATTTCCGCCAGTGAACCTACAATAGCCGCCCACACATGTTCGGACGCAAACCCAAACCCGCCGAGGAACAGGAAAAGCAGGGCTTCTTCAGCCGCCTGCGCGCGCGCCTCAACCGTGGCGATTCCTTTCTCACGCGTGACATCCGCGACCTGTTCGGCAGCCGGCAGATTGACGCGGCCGCGCTCGAGGAGCTCGAAACGCGCCTCCTTACAGCGGACGCAGGCGTGGAAGCCACCGAGCACATTCTCGAGGGTCTGCGCAAACGCGTGGCCCGCAAGGAGCTAGGCGACGTCAACGCGCTCATCGCCGCTCTGCGCAACGCTGTGGCGGAAATCCTCGCGCCGTGCGCGCAGCCCCTGGTGATCGACGAATCGCGCAAGCCCTTCGTCGTGCTCGTGGTGGGCGTGAACGGCTCGGGCAAGACGACGACGATCGGCAAGCTGGCGCGGCGGCTTCGCGAGAACGGGCTCAGCGTCATGCTCGCGGCGGGCGACACGTTCCGTGCCGCCGCCATCGAGCAGCTCGACATCTGGGCGAAGCGTTCCGGTGCGGCGTTCGTCTCCCAGCAGGCTGGCGCGGACCCCGGAGCGGTGGTGTTCGATGCGCTTCAGTCCGCGCGCGCGCAGAAGGTGGATGTGCTGCTCGCCGATACCGCAGGCCGGCTTCACAGCCAGTCTCACCTCATGGAGGAGCTCAAGAAGGTCAGGCGCGTCCTGCAGCGCGTGGACCCTTCAGCCCCGCACGAAGTGCTGCTGGTGCTGGACGCCAACCAGGGCCAGAACGCACTCTCGCAGGCCGTGCAGTTTCACGAAGCGATCGGCGTCACGGGCCTCGTGCTCACGAAGCTCGACGGCACGGCCAAGGGCGGCATCGTGCTGGCCATCGCCCGCAAGCTCGGCATCCCGATTCGCTTCATCGGGGTCGGCGAGCAGCCCGAAGATTTCGGCGAGTTCGACGCGCAGGCGTTTGCGGCCGCGCTCGTCGAAGGCAAGGGCAACTCCGATGGTGCCGCGGCTGGCGGCGACGCGCAGGCTGCGGGCCGATGATCGTTTTCGACCGGGTTGCCAAGCGCTACCCGAACGGCCGCGAGGCGCTCGCGGGCGTCACGCTGCGGGTGAACCCGGGCGAGATGGTGTTCCTCACCGGCAAGTCGGGCGCGGGCAAGAGCACCATACTGAAGCTCATCGCGTTGCTCGAGCGTCCCACGCGCGGCACCGTGCTCGTCAACGGGAAGAACACGAGCTCGCTCAAGCCGAGGCACATTCCCGCCTTCCGCCGACACATCGGCGTCGTGTTCCAGGATCACAAGCTCCTTGCCGACCGGCCGGTGTACGACAACGTTGCGCTTCCGCTCGTTGTCGCCGACACGCCTCTGCGCGAAATCGACAAGCGCGTACGCGCCGCGCTGGATCAGGTGGGTCTGCTCGGGAAAGAACGCATGTCACCGCTCGAGCTCTCCGTCGGCGAGCAGCAGCGTGTCGGCATCGCGCGGGCGGTGGTCAGCAAGCCGCCGCTGCTCATCGCCGATGAGCCGACGGGCAACCTGGACCCGGATCTTGCACTCGAGGTGATGCGGCTCTTCAAGCGCTTCCAGGAAGTGGGCGTGACCGTCGTGGTGGCGACACACGATGTGCACCTGGTGCGCGAGTTCGGTCAGCGCGAGATCGTCATCGAGAACGGACACGTGCGCGGAAGCGGCGACGACGATCTGCCCAGCGTGGTGGCGCGACGATGAGTCTCGGCTCCTACACGGCGCGGCACACGCAGGCCTTCCTCGGTGCGCTCGGGCGGCTGGCGCGAACGCCGCTCGCGAGCTTTCTCACCGTGCTCGTCGTGGCGCTGGCGCTCGCGCTGCCGATGGGTCTCAAGGTGCTCGTCAGCAACGCACGCGTTGCGACGGGAGACTTCAAGGATGCCGTCGACATCTCGGTCTATCTGAAGACGAACGTCGCCCTCACGAAGGCGCGGCAGCTTGCAGCCAGCGCGCGCGAGCGGCCCGATGTGGCGAATGTCACGCTCATTCCGGCGGACGAGGCGCTCGAGGAGTTCCGCACGTATTCGGGATTCGGTGCGGCGCTCGAGGTGCTCCGGGAGAATCCCCTGCCGCATGTTCTGCACGTTCATCCGACACCCGGCGCCAGCTCCGCCGCGGCGGTGGAATCCCTGCGGCGTTACTTCGCGGCATGGCCCGAGGTCGATCTCGTGCAGATCGACTCGGAATGGGTCATGCGCTTCAACGCGATCCTGGACGTGCTGCGCAAAGTGCTGCTTCTTGCGGCCGCGCTGCTCGGCCTCGGCGTGCTCGCCGTGGTGGGCAATACCATTCGTCTGGAAATCCTGAATCGCCGCGCGGAAATTGAAGTGACGAAGCTGGTCGGCGGCTCGAACGGATTCGTGCGGCGGCCTTTCCTGTACACCGGCCTGCTCTACGGCCTCGCCGGTGCGGTGCTCGCGTGGGGCATCATCACGGCCACGGTGCTCGTGCTGGCTGGCCCCGTCTCCACGCTCGCGCAGCTCTATGGCAGTCAGTACACGCTGGCTGGGCTCGACGCCCGGGATTCCGGAATCCTGCTGGGCAGCGGTGCGGTGCTTGGGTGGCTCGGCGCGTGGATCTCCGCGAGCCGGCACTTGCGAGAGATCGAGCCGCGCGCCTGAGCGCCCGTTCGGCCGCTCAGTGATACCCCTCGCCTTCCCGCAACTTGCCGCGGAACGTGTGATACACGAACACGGTGTATCCGATGATGAGCGGAAGCAGGATGAGCACGCCCACGAGCAGGAAGACCTGCGACTGCACGGAGGCCGACGCATCCCAGAGGGTCACTGACCTCGGCACCATGTACGGGTACAGGGAAATGACGAGCCCGATGAAAGAGATCACGAACAGCGCCACGGCGCTGTAGAACGCTCGCTGCGTGTGCGCGCCGCGCAAGCCGCGCCAGCAGATCCAGCCGAGCACGGCCGTGACGATCGGTACCGGAGACAGATACACGACGTTCGGCCACGAGAACCAACGCTCTGCCACGTCCGGGTACTGAATCGGGGTCCAGACGCTCACGAGCACGATCATGGCGAGCAGACCGATGAGCAACGGCATGCCATACCGCCGCGCCTGCTCCTCGAGCTCGTGCGTGGTTTTCATGACGAGCCAGGTGGCGCCGAGCAAGGCGTATCCCACCACCAGCCCGACCCCGCAGATCACGCTGAACGGCGTCAGAAAGTCGAACGCGCCGCCCGCGAACTGACGCTGTTCGTGCTCGATGCCGTCGAGCAGGCCGCCCAGCATGAGCCCCTGACAGAACCCGGCGACGATCGATCCGGCGGCGAAGGCGATGTCCCACTTGCGATGGTGCGGCTTGGCCACCCACCGGAACTCGAACGCGACGCCGCGAAAGACCAGCGCCAGCAGCATCGTGATCAGCGGCACGTACAGCGCCGGCATGATGATGGCGTACGCCAGCGGGAAGGCCACGAACAGTCCGTTCCCGCCGAGCACGAGCCAGGTCTCGTTTCCGTCCCAGAACGGCGCGACGGAATTCATCATCCGGTCGCGATCGGATTCGCGAGGGAAGAACGGGAAGAGGATGCCGATTCCGAGATCGAATCCGTCCAGCACCACATACAGCACGACGCCGAGCGCCACGATGGCCGCACAGACCAGCGGCAGCCAGTAAGCACTCCCGGTGAGGACCTCTTCGGCGCTCATATGACGGGCGGCTCCGCCTGTGTTTCCCGCGTGCCCTGCTGGGCCACTGCAAGCGGACGGTTCGGCAACCCTTCGGATTCTGGCGGCGGCTCCTGCGCCGCGCCGCGTGGGCCACCGCGCATGAGCTTGCGGATGTAGTAGATGCCGATCGAGAACACCAGGGAGTAGATGACGACAAACGAAACGAGCGACCACGCGACGCTCGCACCGGAAACCGGCGATACGGAATCCGCTGTGCGCAGCAGCCCGTACACCAGATAGGGCTGACGCCCGCACTCCGTCGTCACCCAGCCGGCCACAATGGCGACAAACCCCAGCGGCCATGAAAAGCCGGCCGCGCGCAGGTACCACCTCGTTTCGAAGACGCGCTTGCGCCACCAGAGCACGGCGCCCGTAAGGCCGAGCGCAATCAGCAGCAAGCCAATGCCCACCATGATCCGGAACGCGAAGAACACGGTCGGGACGTCTGCGCGCTCGTCGGGCGGGAAGTCCTTCAGGGCCGGCGTCCGTCCGGTCCAGGAATGCGTCAGGATCAGACTGCCTGCCTTCGGCACGGCGATCTCGGCCCGATTCCGCTCGGCCTTCTGATCCGGCCACGCAAACAGCACGAGCGGAGCGGGTCCGGTCCACTCCCAATGCGCTTCCATCGCTGCAACCTTGGCAGGCTGATGCTCGAGCGTGTTCAGCCCATGCAGATCGCCCAGCAGAAGCTGAAGCGGCGCGAGCGACGCCACCATCCCCAACCCCATGCGGACCATCGTTCGGGCTTCAGGCACATAAACCTGAGCGAGCAGATAGCGAGCACCTACGGCGAGCACGACAACCGACGTGGTGAGGTACGCCGCCGTCATCATGTGCAGGAAGCGGTAAGGGAAGCTTGGGTTGAAAATGATCTCCAGCCAGTCAACGGGATAAGCGATGCCGTTGCGCATCTCGTGCCCGGCGGGTGTTTGCATCCAGCTGTTCGCGGAAAGAATCCAGAAGCCCGACAGCGCGGTGCCGAGCGCGACGAGAACTGCCGAGGTCGCGTGCAGCCAGGGCGGTATGCGCTTCCAGCCGAAGAGCATCACGCCCAGAAAAGTCGCCTCGAGGAAGAACGCCGACAGAACTTCGTAGCCGACGAGCGGTCCCACCACGTTCCCCGCGACTTCAGAGAACCGGCTCCAGTTCGTGCCGAACTGGTAGGACATCGGAATGCCCGAGACCACGCCCATGGCGAAGGAGACGGCGAAGATCTTCGTCCAGAACCGCGCCAGTCGATGGAAGTGCTCTCGCCCCGTGCGCAGCCAGAGCACCAGCAGCGTCGCCACGAAGGCGGACAGGCCGATGGTGAAGGCGGGAAAGATGATGTGAAAACTGATCGTGAACGCGAACTGCAGGCGGGCGAGCAGCAGGGCGTCGAGGTCCATGCGGGTCTCCTCCGTCGGGGGGAGCGGGCGCTACCCCTCCTGCCTCATCGGTCACTTTTTCTCGTAAATCATGAACTTACGTGCGCCTCGAGCGTTCCGGTCTTGTGAACTTACGCACTCGTTAGCACTCTAAGCGCCCGAGTGCTAGCATCCCCTATCGATAAACCAGGCCCATCGCACAGGCCGCTAACCGCAAGGAGACCCACATAGCGATGACGACAGCTACGGCATTGGTACCGCGCAATTTCGATCTCTCCTTGGCCGGTCCGCTGGGGAGTCTCGACGCCTATCTCGAACGCGTGAGCCGGATTCCGGTTCTTTCGCGTGAGGAGGAGCACGCGCTTGCCGTCCGCTTCCGTCGCGACAACGATCTCGAGGCCGCACGACAGCTGGTGCTGTCGCATCTGCGGTTCGTGGTCCACATCGCGCGGGGCTACGCGGGCTACGGCTTGCCGATGGGCGACCTCATCCAGGAAGGCAACGTCGGCCTCATGAAAGCCGTGAAGCGTTTCGATCCGGCGCTCGGCGTGCGCCTGGTGTCGTTCGCCGTTCACTGGATCCGGGCCGAGATTCACGAATACGTGCTGCGCAACTGGCGCCTCGTGAAGATCGCCACCACGAAGGCGCAGCGGAAGCTGTTCTTCAACCTGCGCCGCATGAAGAAGAACCTTTCGTGGCTGTCCGCGGAAGAAACGCGTTCGGTCGCGCGCGATCTGGGTGTGAGCCCCGCCGAGGTCACGGAGATGGAGCAGCGGCTCGCCGCGCGCGACATGTCCTTCGACCCGACGCCGGAATCCGACGAGGACGATGTGTACAGCCCGGCGGCGTACCTCCCCTCGCCGAATTCGGATCCGGCCGAGAGCGTCGAGGCGGATGAGTGGGAGACGGACTCCTCGGAGCGTCTGCGCACCGCCATGGCGCGACTCGACGACCGCAGCCGGGACATCCTGCAGCGTCGCTGGATGACGGACGACAAGGCGACGCTCCATGAGCTCGCGGACAAGTACGGCGTCTCGGCGGAGCGCATCCGCCAGATCGAGTCGAATGCCCTGAGCAAGCTCCGGGGGCTGATGGGCCCCGCGACGTAACGCCCGATCCCGCTGGAGTGTCGAAACCTGAAGGCCCGTTGTTGTCGCGAACAACGGGCCTTTTCTTTTGCCGCGCGACGAGTCCCGTCGCGCCACGCCGCATGCTCAGCTTGCCGTGATGGGCTCGAGGCTCAGCTCGACGCGACGATTGGCCTGCCGTCCCTCGGGCGTGTCGTTCGAGGCGATCGGATGGCCCTTGCCGGCACCCACGGTGATGATCCGCTGCGGATTGACGCCCTGGCTCGTCAGGTACTGTGCCACGGCTCCGGCGCGCCGCTCGGAGAGTGTCTGGTTGTACTGTTCCGAGCCTGTGCTGTCGGTATGCCCGGCGACCTCCAGAATCGTCTTGTCGTACTCCTTGAGCACCAGTGCCACCGAGTTCAGCACGTCGAAGAAGTCCGGGCGCAGATCGGCGCTGTCGGTCTTGAACGTGATGTTTCCCGGCATGTTGAGGGTGATGTTGTTGCCGTTGCGGGTCACGCTCACCCCGGTGCCCTTGAGCTCGTCACGCAGCTTCGCCTCCTGGCGATCCATGTATTGCCCGACGGCGCCGCCCGCCAGGGCGCCGACGCCTGCCGCAATGAGTGCATTCTTGCGATGCGCGCGCGAATCCGGCCCCGTGAGCATTCCGGCCACGGCCCCGATGGCAGCTCCGATACCTGCGCCCTTCGCCGTCTTGCTCACGCGGCGCTCGCCCGTGTACGGATCCGTCGTGTGGCAGCCCGCGGCCAGGATGCTGGCGGCCAGCGCCATGACGAGCACTTTCGTCAGCCGGGTAGCCCAGTCCATGCGACACCTCATCGGTTGCCACTGCCGGGCGATCAGCAAGTCTCGTGCGCGAGCCTGACCGGAGCGTCCTTCGAAACTTGCGGGCGGACCGCGCCGCGGCTTAGCTTTGCCTCGGGACACGCGTCCGGACGGAAGAACCATGCGAAGCGTAGCGGAGTGGTTCGCGGAGTATGGCGAGAGCCACTCGCATCCGATGAACAAGCTGCTCCACTGGGTGTGCGTGCCGCTCATCATGCTCTCGGCCCTGGGCATGTTCGGGTCCATTCCTGTGCCCGCGGCTTTCGGTGCACGCACGGTCTGGCTCAACTGGGCCACTCTGGTGGTGCTGCTTGTGCTGCTGTACTACGTTGCACTCTCCCCGCGTCTTGCTCTGGGAATTGCCTTGGCGTTCGCAGCACTGCTCGCGATCCTCAACGTGCTGGCTTCACTGCCCTGGCCGCTGTTGACGACATCGATCGTGATCTTCGTGGTTGCCTGGATCGGACAGTTCATCGGCCATGCCATTGAAGGCAAGCGTCCCTCGTTTCTGAAGGATGTGCAGTTCCTGCTCATCGGTCCGCTCTGGCTCGTCGCGGCGGTGTATCGCGGGATGGGCATCCGGTACTGAGAAACCCGCGCGACGGCGACTCTCGCCATCGACACACACGGCGCCGCACGCACGCCACGAACGTCGCGCGCAGCGGCAGCGGTGCCGCCGCTGGCACGATCCCCCAAGGGTGCGTCTCCGGCGCCTGATCGACAAGAGGCACTTTTCGATGGCGCACCAGGACGTGCGGTTGATCTCGTCCACTAGCGGGAACTCGGTGGCAGAGAGGCTCGATAGCGTGAATCGGCGGCACCCCAAAGCGCATTGAAACGCTGCCTCTGCGCGCGGCGCACGAATCAACGATCAGCGCTCTTCATTCGCAACGTCAGCGCGACCGCGACGGATCGCGGGCAGTCGCTCTCTATCGAAACGCTTCGTCCGAAACGCTTCGTCGCACGGCGCGCTCGTGGCATCCCGCCGCGGACGGATTCGAGATCGAATGGCCGACGCCGTTCGGGCCGCTCACCTGTATTGCGCGAATTGCGTGGGTATCATTCGCGCCCCACCCTGGATTGTCCGGGAGCATGTCATGGCGGAAGCAGTCGGCAGTCAAACGCCCGGGAGCTCAGCCACTCGCGCGCTGGATCCGCTCGATCTCCTGGCCGTACGCGGCCTCCTGAGCGAGGAGGAACGCATGGTGCAGGACTCCGTGGCGCGTTTCGTGGACGATCGCGTGCTGCCGATCATCCAGAAGTGCTTCGAGGAACATCGTTTCCCGCGTGAGCTCGTGCCGGAGCTCGCGGCCCTCGGCCTTCTCGGCTCCTCGCTCGAGGGCTACGGTTGCGCCGGACTGAATGCGGTGAGCTACGGCCTCATCTGTCAGGAACTGGAGCGCGGGGACTCCGGCCTGCGCAGCTTCGTGTCCGTGCAATCGTCCCTTTGCATGTATCCCATCCACACCTACGGCAGCGAAGCGCAAAAGCAGAAATATCTGCCGGGCATGGCGAAGGGTGAGCTGATCGGCTGCTTCGGGCTCACCGAGCCGCACGGCGGCTCGGATCCGGCGAACATGAAGACGCATGCGAAGCGCCGTGGCCGGGACTGGGTGATCAACGGCTCGAAGATGTGGATCACAAACGGTGCCATCGCCGACCTGTGCATCGTGTGGGCGCAGACCGACGAAGGCATCCGTGGGTTCATCGTCGAGAAGAACACGCCCGGGTTCGCGGCGCCCGAGATCGAGCGCAAGTTTTCCCTGCGCGCGTCGGTCACCTCGGCGCTGTTCTTCGATAACGTGGTGGTGCCGGAGGAGAACGTGCTCCCGGGAGTGGTGGGCCTGAAAGGGCCGCTCTCCTGCCTCACACAGGCACGGTATGGCATCACGTGGGGAGTGATCGGTGCCGCCCAGGCGTGCCTTGCGCAGTTGCTCGATTACACGAAAACGCGCGTTTTGTTCGGGCGCCCGCTCGCGGCCAATCAGACGATCCAGGTGCGGCTTGCGGACTGGGCTCGCCGCATCACGACGGCGCAACTGCTTTCCCTGCAGCTCGGGCGGCTGAAAGACAAGGGGGAAATGACGCCCACGCAGGTCTCTCTCGCGAAGTGGAACAATTGCCGGATGGCTCTGGACATCGCGCGCGATGCGCGCGACATGCTGGGCGGCGCCGGAATCAGCGCGGAGCATGTGCCGATCCGGCACATGCTCAATCTCGAGAGCGTCATCACGTACGAGGGCACGGAAACCATTCATCAGCTCGCCGTGGGCCGCGAGCTGACGGGGATCAGCGCCTTCTAGGTTCGCGAGCCATCCCGTCGCTCGTGACGACGGGAAGGGGCGCCGCCGCATGGGCCACTCGGTGCGGCGGTGGATTCCCGGCTGCCGCGGATGAATCGGCGGTAACGACGAAGCGCAGTGGCCCGCCGGGTTGGATGCTGTCGAAGGGATAACACGTCACGAGCGTGAGCCGTGGGTGATCGCCGCCGAGCGCGATGCGCACTTTTCGGCTGTCCACGACGCGAGTATCCGTAACGCGATAGTTCACTACGCGTCCATCCGTGCGCTCGATGCGCAGCTCCTCTCCAAGCCGCAAGGTGCGGAGCAGACGAAAATGCGTGTCGCGATGTGCCGCGATCACGGTGTTGCCTGTTTCTCCCGGAAGCGCGCTCGCGCCATCGTGTACGGGGCCGAACGCGAGGTTTCTGCCGTTCGCGCCTTCGAGCACGACAAGCGAACTCGCGACGGCACCATCGCGCAGAATGCTGAGTTTCGCCACCGGAGTGGTGTCTGCCCACGGCCATGGGCGCGCTGCCGTGGCGCCGGAACGATTGCGCTCCCACGCGGCGTGGATCAGTGCCTGCGCAGCGAATGCCTTCACGTGAATCCAGCTCGCCTGGACGCAGCAGGCAACGCCGAATACGGCGGCGCACGCTGCCAGCACAGCTCGACCACGGCCACTCATCTGCGGAACCTCAGAGCAAGACACCGCCCTGGCTTTCCTGCGAGGCGCTCACGCGAGTTGTCCCAACTGGCGCCGTACGGCCGCAGACCTGCAATCACCCGCTGCGACGAACGTTCGGCGGCACGATCCCTCAACGTGCTGAGCCACAGCACCGCTGCGAGCGCGATGGCCAACAAGCCTGTCAGCAACCACACCGGCGCCGACGTCGCTGTGGAAGCAAACCCGGTCGTGCTCGCCCATGCGCCGCCCATAGGCGCGGACGTGGGCAGCTGATGCCTCGTCAGCTCTATTGCCGCATCGCGAGCTGGCGTGACATCCACCGCGACGAGACTCGTGAAATCACTCACGAGGTGATGTCGGAGCGCAAGGTCCACGATCCGCGCTTCCTGCTCGGCGGGATTGATCCCGAAGTGCCGCTGCCGAGTCAGCTCCGCGATCCGCTCGCGCGCCCACAGTTTCGCAATTCCCGAATGTTCACCCGCCGCTTTCAGCTCGAGCTGCCGCGTCCACGCGACGCCGACGCTCCGGCCGGTGAGCGTGAGCACGCCGCGAGGCGTTTCGGGCAAACGAGCCGCGATCACAAGCGGATCGCCTGCGTGCACGTCGCTCGGCAGGCTCGCTGCGAGCTCGGCCTTCATCCCGCCGGGCCAATGGAGTTCTAGATCCACAAGCGCGGGGTTTTCGAGCTTGCGGAACAGATCCTCCATACGTGCGCGCACATGCTCGACCTGCGAGATGAAGAGATAGCTTCCGCGGCCGGCCGCGGCGGCTTCGCGCATGAACCAGGCGTTTGGAGCGGCACCGATGCCCACGGTGAACAAGCGCGCGCTGCCGATCTGCCTGCGGATCAGCCCGACGAGATCCGCCTCGTTGCTGACGCTGCCATCCGTGATGAACACGATCTGTCGCAGGGCCTCGCTTGCCGGCGGCATGCTGAACGCGAGCTCGAGTGCCGCCCGCATTTCCGTGCCGCCGTCCGCGACGAAGCTGTCGATGTACCGAGCCGCAAATGCGCGCGCCTGAGTGTCTGCGAGCTGCGGCGCGGGGAACAGACTCTCGGCATGGCTGCTGAACCGGATGATGTTGAACGTGTCCCCCGCCGCAAGCCGCTGGACTCCGAGATGCAAGGCCGCGCGCGCCTGCTCGATGGACGGTCCGCTCATCGAGCCGGACGTGTCGATGATAAAGATCACTTCGCGCCGGTACGCGCGAGCGGCCGACATCTGCGGCGGCATGAGCATCACGAGCGCGTAGGTCTCGTCCCCGACGCGCTCCGCGAACGCATCCGCGTGAGTGTCCGGCTGCATCGCCGGCGTCCACACGAGCTCGAAGTCGCGGTCCGTCGGCACGCGGTCGCCCTGAAGACTGATCCGGCGGCCGGACTCAGTGATGCTCATCGATATCGGGTGGTTGATGCTGTCGATGGCGTCGAGCGGGAAACCGGGGTTCAGCTCGATGTCGATCTGCGCGTTCTGCACGCCCGGTGCCACGCGCTCCGGGGTTGCAGTTGGCGAGAAGTGAAGCGGCTGATCGGCGCGCTGCAAAGCCTCCCCGTAGCGATTCACGGCACGCGCCACTTCGGCGGCCCACGGCGAGGTGGGGTCGCGCATCACGCCTGGCGTGTAACGCGGGGTGATGCTTAGTGGCAGATGCAGCGTGTAGCGCCCGTCGCGGAACGGCACGACGTCGAGGTAGGCAATTTCAACGGTGATGGAGGACCGGGGCGCGATGTTCGCGACGGAGGTCGTGAACATGTTCGGCCTCTCCTGCTCGACCAGACTTGCGCGGCGGCCCTCGCTCCTCGCCCGCTCGTACGTCGCACGCGCCTCGGCCTTGCGCTTGATCTCACCGACGATGCGGCGCTCGCCCACCCTCATTTCGAGCTCGTCCACCGCCGCACCGGCCGGAAGCGGGAACACGTAAAGTCCTTCGACCCACTCGTCGCCGGGGTTCTCGAACGTTTGCGTGACACGCACGCGGGCAACATTCCCCGTGACCTGCGCGCGCATGCGTGTGGACTGGCGCAGGGCCTCGACAACGCGACCTTCGCCGCTCGTCCTCAACAGCAAGCTCCCGGCCCGCACGTCTGCCGGATCGATCGAGGCATCCGCGGTGTTGGCGAACGCCGCGGGCCACACGATGCCGATCGAGAGCAGGACCAGAATGCCGAGCCAGTTCATCACCCGCTCGCGCACGGTGGGCTTGTCGTTCTTGTCGCTGTTCATGGCAGGCTCCCGGTGCGTGTCGTTTCAGCGGGGCCTATTTCAGCGACGCGTGATGCATCCGAGGCGGATGAGAAAGTGGCAGGCTGCCCAGCAATCGTGGCAGAAGATGGCGCAGGTCCCGCGAAGTCACCTCGCCGCACGAAACGGCTTGGAGCCGCGTGCCCGGCCGCTGTAGCCTTGCCACTCGATACCGCACGCGCAGGCCGGCGAAGTCGCGCCTTCGCCGGAAAGTGAAGTCGCCACACCCATGAAGAAACTCATCGCCATCGTCGAGGACGAGCCCGCCATCCGGGACAACTATGCGGCCGCATTCACCCGCGAGGGGTATTCCGTGCGCACGTACGGGAACAGGCGCTCAGCGATGGAAGCGTTCGCTGCACGTCTGCCAGACCTCGCCATCATCGATATCTCGCTCGAGGACGAGCCCGAAGGCGGTTTCGAGCTGTGCCGGCAGCTGCGAGCGCTCTCCGCCGAGTTGCCGATCATCTTTCTCACGGCGCGCGACAGCGAGCTCGACGCGGTCTCCGGTCTGCGGCTCGGCGCGGATGATTTCCTGACGAAGGACCTGAGCCTTGCGCACCTGAGCGCGCGCGTGAACGCGCTTTTCCGGCGCGTGGATGCCCTGCGCCGCCCGAAGGAGGAAGGTCAGGTCATCCGGCGCGGCGCGCTCAAGCTCGATAGCGAGCGCATGCAGGTGGAATGGGACGGCAAGGTCGTCCTGCTCTCGCTCACTGAATTCTGGATCGTGCATGCCCTGGCGAAGCACCCGGGCCACGTGAAGAACCGCCAGCAGCTCATGGACGCGGCGAATGTCGTGCTGGATGACAACACCATCACCTCGCACGTGAAGCGTATCCGGCGCAAGTTCCAGGCGATCGATGCGAAGTTCGACGCCATCCAGACGGTGTACGGTATGGGCTACCGCTGGATGGAATAGGCGCGTCGCGCAGGACGCATGTCGCTTCGCCTCAAGCTCCTGCTGATGAGTCTGCTCACGCTGGTGTTGCCGTGGGCCGGCTGTCAGTACGCGCGGGAAATGGAAACCGTCCTGCGCGAAGCGGAGAAGCAATCACTGACCGCCGTTGCGGAGACGATCGCCTCATCCCTGCAGGGCCGGGACGACCTGCTCTACCGCTCCGCCTCGGCGCTGGAGCTTGCGAAACAGGAGCGGTTCGACCTTTTGCCGCTGCCTCTGCGCAGCGCGCCCTATCTCGACGGTTACGCGGATGAGTGGCCGGACCAGCCTTCCGCGTGGAAGCACTTCGCGAACGGCACGGACCGCCTGAGCATCCTCACGGGCATCCACCAACGCATGCTCTACGCGCTGCTGGACGTGCGCGACAATCGGCTCGTTTTCGATGCGCCCGATGCGGGCCCGCTGAACAGCGCCGGATTCGGAGACCGCATCTGGATCGGCTTCGAGGACTTCGACGGCGCCGAGCGTCAGGTGTTCTTCTCCGCAACGGGAGCCGGCGCCGTGCAGGCCCGCCGCATCGAGACGCGCGAGCTCGGCGAGCAGTTCGTGGTGGACGAGCCGCGCATCCACGGCGCGTGGCAGCCTACCGAGCACGGCTATCGAGTCGAGCTGCGCGTGCCGCTCTCGATGCTCGGCAACCGCTTCGGTGTGCTCGTGGATGATCGCGACGAGCGCGGCGCGCTCGCCACGAGTTACGGCACCTTGCGCGGAGATGACCTGCACACCCAGGGCCGGCTCATCGCGGCCTCACCGGAGCTGAAGGCCTACCTCGATCAGTTTCTGCAGCCGGGCTTGCGGCTGACCGTGTCGACGCCGCAGGGCGGGGTGCTGGCGAGCGCAGATGGCGTCGCACTCGCGATGGAGTTCGGCGAGGACCGCGGCATCCTCACGCGACTGTATCGTCGCTTTCTCGACCGGCCGGGCGAGCGGCGCATGCTCGAGATTCCGGCTTCGATCTACGACCGCGATCGCGCCAACGTGATCGGCACGTTGCAGGTCGTGCAGAGCGCGGATCGATGGCTCACGCTGCGCGATCGCGCGCTCACGAAGCTCCTCAATTTCACGCTCTTTTCCAGCGCCATTGCCGTGCTCGCAACGATCGCGTTCGCGGCATGGCTCGGCTTGCGGCTGGCGCGCCTGCGCCGCGCCAGCGAATCCGCGCTCACGCGCGAAGGGCTGATCACCACGTTTCCGGAAGCGCACGCCTCGGATGAGCTCGGGGACGTTGCGCGCAGCTTTTCAACGCTCCTGCAGCGCCTGAACGAATACACCGGTTATCTGCGGACACTGGCCGGCAAGCTCGCCCACGAGATCCGCACGCCGCTCACGATCGTGCGTTCGTCTCTGGAAAACCTCGAATCCGAGGGCGGAGTGCCCGCTCCCGCCCGCATCTATCTCGATCGCGCGCGCGAAGGCAGCGAGCGGCTGAACGCCATTCTCGTCGCGATGGGCGCCGCCACGCGCGTGGAGGAAGCGATCCAGAACGCCGAGCGCACCACGGTCGACCTCGTGCCGCTGCTCGAGGCAGCCGTTGCCTCTTATCGCATCGGGTTCCCGGAGCGACAGTTCGCGACACGCCTGCCGCCGGAACCCGTCATCATCGAGGGTGCGGCGGATCTCATCGTGCAGATGCTCGACAAGCTCATCGAGAACGCCGTCGATTTCAGCCCGGCAGGCGCCACCATCACGGTCCGGCTGCGGCTCGAAGCGCACGCCGCGGTGCTGGAGGTGGAGAATCCCGGCCCGCGCCTGCCGCCCGAGGCGCGCGGCCGGTTGTTCGAATCCCTGTGGCAGTCCCGGTCGGGGCACGACAGCCGCCCGCATTTCGGCCTCGGCCTCTACATCGTGCGGCTCATCGCCGAGTTTCATGGCGGCCGCGCGGAGGCGCACGATCTCGAGGCGCACTCCGGCGCGCGCTTTGCCGTGTGGCTCGCGCGCTGAAGCGCCCCCAGGCTCGCCTTCAACCGCATGCGACGGGTGCGCGCGCAGATCGCCTCTGCCGCGGCCGGAGAAAAATCCGTGGGGGTCGTCCGCATCGAACGCGTCGCCGTCCCGTGAACGACGTGCCGGGCGAAGCCCCGCGCCTGAGTGCCGCGTCCTGCCGGAGGACACACGAGGCCTGTCGGCGCGGACGTTGCCGATAAACGACATGAATCGAATGTCGATACTCTGTACAATTACGTCACCATCCCGGTTGGCCGAAATTCCGTAAGTCTCCGCGCTGTCGGCGATTCGAAACACTGGCACCGGGTTTGCGTGTAGTCAGGGGACTCAAGGCTGCGGTTCCGCTGATGCGGGGACCGCACACTGCAGGAGGGAATAAGGAAGAAAGCTCGGAGCATCGACGCGGGCACGGGTAGCGACGGCTCCTGCATTTGCGGGCTGTCCGGAACGATGAATGAGCGTGTATCGACACGCCGGCCCCGAGGTTGGCCGGGGAAGATCCCCAACGTTCCAGCCGGAAGTCATTTTGAGCCCGTGAAGACGCGACGCGCGCCAGGTGCGAAAGGGCGTTGGTTCAGTACTGGATTCATGCCCGCGCCCGGCCGGAGCTGACAGCGATCTACCGGGTCACCATACGCAACGACTACCAGGCCCTGCACATCGTGCGGGGCTTTTTTTCGCCTCTCGATGGCGCCTTCCCGCACGCGCGCACGAACGCTCGCCTGATGAACTGCGTTCCCCATCACAGCACGTGAAATTCATGTCGCTACCATGCGACGGAACAAGCGAGGCGGTACCTCGCGCCCCCTTCATTCGCGCACTCAGGAGCTGAAGACCGTGACACGGATGCTGCTGCTGATTCTGGTGACTGCTTTCGTGGCCGGCTGCGGCGGCGGTGGTGGGGG
>JADGHX010000292.1 GCA_019683695.1 Steroidobacteraceae bacterium | reverse complement strand
GTCCGGCAGTCCGTCGACGACCGGATCGGCCGTATCGAACTCCTCGATCATGCGCCACTGGACCGTGCCCTCAATGAAGAGGGGCACCTCGACCCGACGAAGCCGCTTGCCCGGAATGTTCGCCAGGTGCTCCGCATGATGAAGAATGCTCATCGTGTCGAACGGCGCGCCCGCCATGAGCACCTTGCCGTCTGCGGCCACCAGCTTCCCGAACGGTGAGTCGCTGCCGTATCCGTAGTCGAGAGGATGGTTCTCCACGAACCACTGCGCTCGCGCGCCCACGGCGGCGACCGAGGCGCCCGGATTGCCGCTGCGCAGGGCACCAGGTGTGGTTCGAATGAACTCGGCGATCGCGCCGTGCGCGCGGCATGCCCGGGAAGCGGCGGGGTCGAAGGGGGGAATGTCCGCGCGCAGTTCGTGCGGGACTCGACCGTCGTCGGTCAGCACGTCCTCGTAGCACGCGTCCCAATCGGTGTAGGCGAGGAGCGTGCCGCCGGGGGAAATCGCATCCAGCAACGCGCCGATCAACGCGTCCGGTCCATTCTGCATCGGGCCCACACGCCGGAGCGACGCGTGCACCATCACCGAGTCGCCTGGCGTTAGACCCAGGGCCGTCAGATGCTCGCGCAGCTCACGACGCGTCCACCTTCCGTTGAACATCTCGATCCCCCTGACGGTCTGCCGCCTGACGCCTACCTCATTTCCGAGGCGGGATGGAACCCTCCAAATGGAGAGCCTCGGCGTCTCTCCCGGATGCCGTCAACTGTCCTGTCGAAAGGTTTCTGCGCTGGGCGCGACTCTCGTAAACTGAGCGGACGCGTTCACTCGAGGAAAGACCATGTCGCACTCATCGGTCAAAGGATCACTCACGCTCTTCGCCCTGCTCGCCGCGGGCTTTCTCACAGGCTGCGGGCAGCAACCGCAACCCCAGGCGCTGACCAGCGCGGATTCGGGTGCGAGCGAAACCGGCAGTGCGACGGGCGCTGCAGCGGCCACTCAGTCCGAGGACGTGCGAGCGTTCCGCATCGGCGAATTTGCCGCAACGGCTCTGCGCGACGGCGGGCTCGATGTGCGCAACGACGGCAAGACGATTGGCGTGGGCCACACGCCAGAGGAAGTCGCGGAATTGCTCACTTCCGCGGGCGTTCCCACGGACATGCTGCACCTGAGCATCCAGCCTCTCGCCGTGAAAGCGCAGGATCGCACTCTGCTGTTCGACACCGGCGCGGGCACTGCTTTTGGCGAAAGCGCGGGCCACCTCTCCGCGTCCATGGCTGCGGCGGGGATCGATCCGACGAGTGTCACGGACATTTTCATCTCGCATGCTCATGGCGACCACGTCGGCGGCCTCGTGAATGCGCAGGGCGCGCTGGCCTTTCCGAACGCCACGATTCACATCTCCGCGCCGGAGTGGGCGTTCCTGAAATCCATGACGGCCAGGAACGCGTCGAACTTCGGCATCGCTCAGTACGATGCATTGATCGCCGCCATCACGCCAAAGATCGCGGCGTTCGAACCGGGCGCCGACATCATTCCGGGCGTGGTGAAGGCGGTGGAGATTCGTGGCCATACGCCGGGCCATTCCGGATACGTGATCACGTCCGGTAACGAGTCGCTGTTGTACATGGGAGATGCCATGCATCACTTCGTTGTCTCCGTGCAGCGGCCCGACTGGACGATCCAGTTCGACAGCGATGCGCCCACCGCACAAGCGAGCCGCAAGGCGCTGCTCGCCCGAAGCGCAGAGAGCGGGCAGCGCATCTACGCGGTTCACTTTCCGTTCCCGGGGCTCGGGAAATTCGAGCGGCGCGGGGATGAGTTTGTGTGGGTGGCGGAGTAGGGGCGAGCCGTGATCGTCGGTGTTTGCCGATGCTGAATTCGCTCGATCAGCGCGCAGTACACCCGCGATAAGTCAACACACGCGACCCGGGAATTTCGCGCGACCGAAATTCGGTAGCCGTCGCCGGCGGTCGCGTCGGCCATGGGCGTCACGCACGGCGCGTGACGCCCAATGTGTGCAGGCGCCGGTCGAGCAGAGCCTGCTGTGACCGTGCGCGGCTCCAGCGCAAGCCTGAGCGGGACGGTGTGCTATCGCCGCATTCCCGTTTGTCCCTCGAGGCTTGCACATGGATGCGTCCCGCCTGGCGGCCTGCCTCACGCTCGCTGCGATCCTCCTCGTGCGCATCGCCGCGCTCCGAGCGGCCGATGTCCCTTCTGCCGAAGCGTTCGGCGCCGTGCCGGCGGTCAGCCAGGTCGAGCTGCGCCCCAACGGCAAGCTTCTCGCCTGGCGAGAGGTGACTGAAGACGGGTCTCCCGTCGTCGTGGTCTTCGATGTGGATGCGCATGCGGCCAAGCGAAGATTCACACCTCCTTCCGAAGGCAAGTTCCGCTCTCTCGCCTGGAGTGATGACGAGACGCTGCTGATCACGCTCAGTTGTCTTCTCGACGTTCGGCAGCGGCATCGCCGCGAACCACTTCGAGATGTACCGCACGTACGCGGCTGACATCCACACAGGAAAGGCGAGCCTGCTCCTCATGGGAGAGGGCGCGCGTCAGCTGGTCTCGCGGGCTACCGGCAATGGGGTGGCCTCATGCAGGATGATGTCACCGACGGCGTGAAAGCGATGATCGAACAGGGCATCGCGAATGCCGAGCGCGTCTGCATTGTCGGCGCCAGTTATGGCGGGTACGCGGCGCTTGCCGGTGCCGCATTCACGCCGAAACTGTACCGATGTGTCGTGAGCGTCAACGGGGTGGCGGATCTGCCTCAGATGCTCGCCTACGAAAAGGATCATGCCGGCGCAGAGTCGAATCAGCTCGCGTATTGGCGTGAGCACATCGGCTCCGCGAGTGACCCGAACGTGATTTCCCGATCGCCGCTGCGAGCGGCTTCGCAGATCGAGATACCGGTCATGCTCATGCACGCGGCCAACGACACCGTCGTGCCCGAAACGCAGTCACGCGCGATGGCGCGCGAGCTGGAAAAGCTGGGGAAGAAGGTCGTCTACGTGCCGCTTGCTGGCGAGGATCACTGGCTTTCGCGGTCAGGCACGCGCGTGCAGATGCTGAAGGAGCTGGAGAAATTCCTCGCAGAGCATTTGCAGTAGCTACACCTATTGAGTTTCACGTAAATGGTTGACGGGTTACCACGCCAATTCCGCCTGTTTCCAAAACGCCGTTACCAGCGTGGGGCGTCGCTGCATGCCGCG
>JADGHX010000291.1 GCA_019683695.1 Steroidobacteraceae bacterium | reverse complement strand
AAGGAGCAACCAGGAACGCGTAGTTCAGGTGCCCAGGTGGGTCAGTTTTACTTCGGCGACTACCGGCCAAGGCGGGTCAATTTTCAATCGGCGTTGACACGGCGGCTTCATAGCACTTCATGTGGGCACATTCATGCGGCTACATGCCAGGTATGTTCACGTGGAACAAGGCACTCCTGAACCTGCTCACTCGAAAGCACCATCCCAGTGAGACGCTCGCTGAGCGATCTGATCTTTGCGATCATCGGTTACTGTAATGGCGGTACGCTCGGATCAATGGGGCCAGAATCCGTGGAAGGCGTTGGAGACGCGGCTCGTTCGAGCCAGCTACTGTCCTACGCCGCCTTCCCTGCTAGTCCGCGCGATCCTGGTTGTCCTTCTTGCGGCTCTGATCGGCGGGGCAAAGGCCACCGTCTGACCCATGCTCGAATGTCACCATCCTGCGGCCGGTAACAAAATTACGTGAGGCAACACGACAATATGAGAGAGGCGAGCGGCCAGCCGACGCCGAAGACGCGTGACTCCGCGATGCGAGCGATAGCCTGCGGCGACGGAGCGTGTTCGTTTTCGCTGGGCGGGGACCGCTGAATGGCGTGAACCTACGCCCCGCGTTGCCCGAGCCCTAGTTCACCGCCGCCGTAAACCGCACCGGCAGTTTCGCCGGCCCATGCCCAATGGTGGTCATCCACGGCTCCGGCGGCCCGGCGGCCTCGAAGCGCTCGATGTGTTCCACCACGGCGCCGAGCAATGCGTCCGCTTCCAGGCCCGCCAGCACTCGGCCCACGCAAGAATGCACGCCGTAACCCCAGCCCACGTGACCGCGGTTATCGCGCTTCACGTCGAAGCGGTCCGGATCCTGCCACTTGCGCGGGTCCCGGTTCGCGGCGGCGAACATGAGTCCGCAGCGCTCCCCTTTCGGGATGACCACGCCCTCGATCTCCACGTCGCGCATGGTGATGCGCCCGGCCATGCGTGAGGGTGAATCCCATCGCAGGCTTTCCTCGAACGCCGCGCGCACGAGCGAACGGTCGGCGCGGATGAGCTGGTACTGATCCGGGAATTCGCAGAACGCGCGGATGGCATTCGCCATCGTCATCACCGTGGTATCGGCCGCCGCGGAGAGCAGGATTCCCACGAGAAGCCTTGCTTCGTCTGGCGTGATCTCACCCCGGTCCGCCGCGAGATACATCTGCATGCCAAGCCCATCCGGCGCGAGATTCTCCCGTTGGCAGCATCGGTTCGCCCATTCGAGCACGGCGCCGTCGGTGTCTTCCATCGCAGCCTTGTACAGCTCGTTGGGCGGGCCCATCGTCGCCCACACCATGTTCCCGAAAGCGTACATGTGCTCCCGGCCCTCGAGCGGCAGCCCGAGCAGATCTGGCAGCACCTTGTATACGAAGGGCTGCGTGATGTCGGCCACAGCGTCGATCACCGTGCCACTCTTTTCCTTCAGGCCACGTACCAGCGCGTCCGCATCGCGACGGAACGCATCCGCCATTTTCGAGAGCGCCTGGGTCGAGAGCGCGGAGGAAATCACCGCACGCACCTGCGTGTGACGCGGCGGATCGTCCGTGAGCAGAATCTCCGGGCGCACCGATTTCGGGTCATGCCACGGGCGGGACGTGGACGAGAACGTCTTCCAGTCCGCGAGACCCTTCGACACATGCTCGTAGCGCGCGATCATGGTGATGTTCTCGCGGGCGAGCTTCACCACCGGCGCCAGCTCGCGCACACGGTCGTCCACGGCGCGCGCATTGCGCACGGCTTCGGCATTGAACAGATCGTCGTGGCAGACGTACGCCTCTTTCGCCATCTTGCGAGTCTCCGCGCTATTCGGTCTTCAGTTTCCAGGCCTCACCGTCCCGCACGATCCAGCCGGACGTCGGTTCGGGGAAATGGCTGCCGATGATCAGGGTCTTCGAATCCGCGAACCGCTCCACGAACTCGCGCCGCGTGCGGCTGCCCTGCTCCTTGTCCATGTCGAACCGGCCGTGCCGCTCCGGGCACACGAGCTGGATGGGGTGATGCATCATGTCCCCGGTGATCACGGCTTCCTCGCCACGAGAGCGGATGAGCACGCTCACGTGTCCGGGCGTGTGGCCCGGTGTGGGGATCAGCGACACCTCATCCGTCAGCTTGTGATCCGGCGTAATCAAATCCACCAGCCCCGCTTCGATCACCGGGTCGATCGAATCGTACATGTGCTCCAGCGCGTGGTAGCTGTGCGTATCGCGCAAGTGCACCCAGTGCTCGTACTCGCGCTTGCCGAACAGATAACGCGCCTGCGGGAATGTGGGCACCCATCGCCCGTTCACGAGCTTCGTATTCCACCCCACGTGGTCGAAGTGCAGGTGAGTGCACAGCACGAGGTTGATAGACTCGGGCGGAAAGCCCGCGGCCGTGAGGTCCTCCAGAAACGTCGTCTGCATGTTGCAGAAGATGTCGAACTCGCGCTGGCGGTCCGCGCCGATGCAGGTGTCGATCATCACGTTCTTGCCCTGGGAGCGCAGCACGAACGCCTGGAACGAGATGATCATCTTGCCTTCGGGCGTGGCGAAATGGGGCCGCAGCCAGCCGATGCTGCGCACGTAGTCCGCTGTCTCGTTCTCGAGCAGCATGGAGATGTTGTCTTCCCAGCCATTCACCTCGACGATGCGCGCGATCTCCACGTCGCCGACTTTCCAGTGCTTGATGTGCTCGACAGCCATGGCAGTTACCTCGGTTTGGCGGGGTTCACGCGGAGCGCGCGAACGGGAGATCGATGGGCTTGGGTGCGGGCAGCCCCAGGATCATGTCCGCAGCCTTCTCCGCGATCATGACCACTGCGGCGTTCGTGTTGCCGCCCACCACACTCGGAAACACGGAAGCATCCGCAACGCGCAGTGCTTCCACACCATGCACTCGAAGCTGCGCGTCCACAACGGCATTTTCATCCGGCCCCATCCTGCATGAGCTGCAGGGATGATGCACGGTCTGCGCCGCGCGGCGGATGTATTCCACCAGCGCGTCGTCGTCCTGCACGGCCGGGCCCGGCTGCACCTCCTTCGCCTTGTAGCGCTCGAAGGACTTCGCCTGTGTGATCCGCCGCCCGAGCTTGAGCCCGCGCAGCATCAAGGCGACATCGTCCGGATGCGAGAACAGGTTCGGGTCGACGCGCGGCGCCGCGCGCGGCCCGGCGCCCGCGCGCCCGCCCCCGCCGCGGCGCTTAGGGGACAGCCCCCCCC